>NZ_JBHTZA010000037.1:0-30583 GCF_042790555.1 Arthrobacter sp. NPDC056727
CAGGGCCAAAACGTGTAGGTTGGCGTTCACCCCCCGGTATTCCCCCGCCGGGCGGGCGGGTAACCAAAAGGTGCCCGGCCCGCCGTCGTTGTTGGCGCCGTCGTACTCCCCGTTGTGTTCCGCCCGCTGGCGCGGGCGCCGCGGTAGAGTCGTCCTCACCACTGCACTTCACGCCGCAGGCCGGTGACCGCCGCCGGAAACCGGGGATCGGTCTGCACTACCCAAAGAGGGGTTTCGCATGCGATACGTAGTCGGTTACACACCCACCGAGCGCGGCGCGGACGCCGTCGCCCTGGCCACGTCGCTGGCCCTGGCCCAGGGCGCCGACCTGGATCTGGTCTATGTGGTAAAGCCGAGCATGCCGTACTTGGCCCTGAACCCGGAGGGCAGCCGGATCAGCGCCGCGGAGCAGGAGGTGCTGACGGCCGAACGGGAGGGCCTGGCACTGGTTCCGGAGGGCCTGCCCGCGAAATTCCACGTGCGGGAGGCCGATTCCTTCGCCGGCGGGCTCATCGACGCGGCGGAGGAATATGAAGCCGGGCTCATCGTGGTGGGCGCCGCCAACACGGGCCTGTTCAAGCGGTACACGGTGGGCAGCGTGGCCAATGCGCTGCTGCACGCATCGCCGGTACCGGTGGCACTCGCGCCGCGCGGCTACCAGCGGACGGCGCCCATCACCCGCCTCACACTCGCCGTGGGGCAGCGGGCCGGTGCCGAGGCTGCAATCGAGACGGCGATCAGGGCTGCAAAACGTCGGGGCGTGCCGCTGCGCCTGGTGTCGCTGGTGGAGCTCGACGCCGCCGGTGATGCCGGGGAGGCCATCAACGCCGCGCACATCCACGCGAACACCGTCCTGACGGCAGCGTCCGGGAAGGTGCCGGCCGGGCACGAGGTTGGCGTGGCTGTTGCCCATGGCCGCACCATCGAGGAAGCCATCGACGGGCTCGAATGGGACGACGGCGAGATCCTCATCGTGGGCTCCTCGCGCCTGGCCGAGAAAAACCGCATGTTCCTGGGCAGCACCGCCAACAAGGTGCTGCGGGCTCTGCCGGTTCCGATGGTGGTGGTGCCGCGCGACTACGACCGCGCGGACTCGGCCCCCTAATCCTGCCCCGGCTTTGAGCGTGAACGTACAGTTGTGGCCCCAAATTCGTGGGGAATTGGGGCCACAACTGTACGTTCGCGCTTGGGGAACGGGCTTAAGCGCCCGCTCGCGCTTCCCGGCGGGCGAGCCGCCGGGCCGCTGAGCTCCTGCGGGTTGCGGCCAGCATGTCCACGGTGAGCACCAGCAGGGCCAGCCACACGACGCCGAAGCCGATCCAGCGCTCAGGCGTCATGGCCTCGCGGAACACCAGCAGGGCCACGATGAACTGCAGCACCGGCGCGAAGTACTGCAGCAGCCCGATGGTGGTCATCGGCAGGCGGCGGGCTGACGCGCCGAAGAACACCAGGGGCACCGCCGTGATGACGCCGGATGCCAGAAGCAGCCAGAAGTGCCCGGCCCCCTGGGTGGTCAGCGAGGCGGTGCCGGTGGCCGCGAGGACAACCATGGTGGCCGCGGCCAGCGGAGCAAGGACAATGGACTCCACGGTTAGGCTGGTGACGGCGTCAACACGCGGCCCCACCCGCTTCTTCACGAAGCCGTACAGGCCGAAGCTGACGGCCAGGGTCAGGGCGATCCAGGGCAGCTTCCCGTAGGACACCGTCAGCACGCCCACGGCGATGAAACCGATTCCGACAGCAGCCCACTGCAGCGGCCTCAGGCGCTCCTTGAGCACGAACACGCCGAGGAGGACGGACACCAGCGGGTTGATGAAGTAGCCCAGTGAGGTCTCGACCGCCTGCCCCGTGGTGACGCCGTAGGTGTACGTCAGCCAGTTCACCGCGATGAGGCCGGCGGCTGCCGCCAGGGTTCCGAGCACGGAGCGGTTCCGCAGGGCAGCGCCCAGAACGCGCCATGCCCGGGTCACGGTGATCAGGAGGGCGCAGAAGATCAGGGACCACACCACACGGTTGGCCACGATTTCCACGGCACTTGCCGGCTGCAGAACGAAGAAGTACAGCGGAAGCAGCCCCCACAGCCCGTACGCGCCAATGCCGAACAGGATTCCCGCCGTCGACTCCTTGTCCACCGCCTTGGGTGCACTTGAGGAAACTGGTGCGCCAGAGGTGCCCGGTGCGCCGGAGGTGGCGGCGCCGGGTGTGCTGGCGGTTGAAACAGCGGAGGAGACGGATCCGTCGGGGTTAGGCACAAGACCCATAACACCATCTTAACGAGGGGTATTCCGCCTGCCAGGTGCGGGTTAGTGCCTGCCGAAGCAAATTAGTCAGTAGGCTTGCCATTATGAGTACCACTCAGCGCGGGTTGAAGGTCCCATGAGGCTCCGCCACAGCAACGCCTCCGGCCGCGGGTACCGGCGGGTGCGGGCCGGTACGGGGTTCAGTTACCGGGACCTGGACGGCTCCACGCTGCCGCCCGGGCCGGTCCGGGACCGGCTGGATGGAATCGGTATCCCGCCCGCCTGGACCGACGTGTGGATAGCACCCTTCGAGAACGGGCATATCCAGGCGACGGGGCTGGACGCCGTGGGCCGCCGCCAGTACATCTACCATCCGGAGTGGCGCGAACGGAAAGACCGTGTGAAGTTCGACCGCGCGCTCCAGCTCGCCGAGTCGCTGCCCACCGCCCGCAGGCTGGTCACCGTGGACCTGAGGTCCGACGGCGTCACCCGCCAGCGCGTTTTGGCCGCGGCTTTCAGGATGCTGGACAGCGGCTCCCTGCGGGTGGGGTCGGAGCGGTACACGAACGAAAACGGCAGCCACGGGCTGGCCACCCTGCTCTGCGCCCACGTCCGTGTCCGCAAAGGCTGCCTGCACCTCAGCTTCCCGGCCAAGAGCGGCAAAACCTGGGAATCGCAGATCGAGGACCCGGACCTTGCCCCGCTGGCCCAGGCCCTCAAGCGGCGCGGCGGCAATGCGCGGCTGCTGGCCTACAAGAACGGCCGGTCGTGGCACCCGCTGACCAGCGCCGACATCAACGGCTACGTGAAGGAACGCACGGGTGATGACTTCACGGCAAAGGACTTCCGGACCCTGCGGGGCACCGCCGCGGCCGCCGTCAGCCTGGCCAGGAGCGGGCCGCAGAAAACGGAGGCCAAGCGGAAACGGGCCATCAGTGTCGCCATGATGGAGGCGGCGGCGGTGCTGGGCAACACGCCGTCGATCGCCCGCAAGAGCTATGTGGACCCCCGGCTGCTGGACCACTTCGCGGCCGGCGAGACCATCGACCCCAAGCGGGTGGATTCGGCTGAGTCGGAGCTGCGGGCACTGCTGTACCGCGAGGGCGATGTGGTGTCGCTGCGCAAAAGCGGCTGATGCCCGCCCCAGGCCGTCACGGGCCGCCGTGCGCCGTCACGGGTGGAACGCCCGGCCGGGCGGACAATTAGAATTGAAAACTGCGCGCCGGTGGGGCGCGGTCTCCCGTTCCGGAAGGGCTTATGGTGTCCAACACAGCTGAATCCACGGCCAAGCGCCCGCTCCGCGTCGCGATCGTCGGCGCAGGACCCGCAGGCGTCTATGCCGCGGACATCCTGACCAAGTCCAACGAGGTCAAGGACGGCGACTTTGAAGTCAGCATCGACCTTTTCGAGGCCTACCCGGCACCCTATGGCCTGATCCGCTACGGCGTGGCCCCGGACCACCCGCGCATCAAAGGCATCGTCAACGCCCTGCACAAGGTCCTGGACCGCGGCGACATCAGGTTCCTGGGCAACGTCACCTACGGCCGGGACCTGACGCTGCACGACTTCCGCGCCTTCTACGACGCCGTCATCTTCTCCACCGGTGCCATCAAGGACGCCGGCCTGGACATCCCCGGCGTCGGGCTCGAGGGCTCCTACGGTGCTGCGGACTTCGTGTCCTGGTACGACGGGCACCCCGAGGTGTCCCGCGAATGGCCGCTGGACGCCAAGGAAATCGCGGTCATCGGCAACGGCAACGTGGCGCTGGACGTGGCGCGGATGCTGGTGAAGCACGCCGACGAGCTCCTGGTCACCGAGATCCCGGACAACGTGTACCAGGGCCTGAAGAACTCGCCGGTGACGGACGTCCATGTCTTCGGCCGCCGCGGCCCCGCCCAGGTGAAGTTCACGCCGCTGGAGCTGCGCGAACTCAGCCACGCCCGCGACGTCGACATTGTGCTGTACCCGGAGGACTTCGAATTCGACGAAGCGTCCGACGACGCGATCCGGAGCAACAACCAGACCAAGACCATGGTGAACACCATGACCAACTGGCTCGTCGAGGAGCATGCCGAGGCTGAACAGCCGTCCTCCCGGCGCCTGCACCTGCACTTCCTGCACAGCCCGGTCGAGATTTACGACGACGGCGGGACTGGCAAGGTTTCCGGCATCAAGTTCGAGCGCATGCAGCTCGACGGCACCGGCAACGTCAAAGGCACGGGGGAGTTCATCGACTACCCGGTGCAGGCCGTCTACCGTGCCATCGGCTACCACGGCTCCGCGCTGGACGAGCTGGAATACGATGCCAAGCGCGGGGTTGTCCCCAACGAAGGCGGCCGCGTCCTCGACGCCGACGGGAACCCGGTCCCCGGCATCTACACCACCGGCTGGATCAAGCGCGGTCCCGTGGGCCTGATCGGGCACACGAAGGGCGACGCCCTGGAAACCATCGGCTTCCTCCTCGAGGACCGGCTCACCCTGCCGCCGGCGCAGAACCCTGACCCGCAGGCGATCATCGACCTCCTCGAGGAGCGCGGCATCGAGTACACCACGTGGGAGGGCTGGAACAAGCTGAACGCCCACGAGGAAGCCCTCGGAACCTCGTGGACGGAATCCGCCGCGTCGGACGGCGTGGTGCGCGAACGCATCAAGGTGGTGCCGCGCGAGGAGATGATCCAGATCTCCCGCGCCTGACCCCCCGGGTAGCGAGTTTTTGTACAGATAATGGCCGTTTGGCACGTTTCAAACCCCATTATCTGTACAAAAACTCCAGCCCACGCGGCCCTACTGCCGGGCCCCCGGGTGGGCTAGAATGTCGCGGGCAAGCGTTTGGGCGAGTGGGAGTTCGATGAAGAACCTGATCCAGCCGGCGGCACCCGAAACCATGGATTCGGTGTTGCTGCAGCGCCGCGCCCTGGCAAGCCATGAACTCCTGGACAGCCGGCCGGACGCGGTCCCGTTCCCGGACGCTGAAGAGATCCCGGGCCTGCGCCGGCTGATCCGCGAATCCTGGCAGCGGTCCGCCAAGCTGCAAGCCAATCCCGACCTCCCCGAGGCCCCGCTGGCCATAGCCGCGGACGAGCTTGAGGAATACCGGCGCCAGCACCCCCTGGCCGCCATCATGCCCGTGATCCAGAAGCTCCTCATCCGGCCCAGCCACGACAGCGGCCTGTTGGTAGCCGTCGGCGACGAAGTGGGCAGGCTGCTCTGGGTGGAGGGCGATACCGGCGCGCGCAGCCGCGCCGAGGGCATGATGTTCGTTCCCGGCGCCGACTGGTCGGAGGCGACCGTGGGCACCAGCGCCCCCGGGACCGCGCTCGCGTTGGGCCGCGGCATCCAGATTTCCGGCGCCGAGCACTACAAACGGTCCGTCCACCCGTGGAGCTGCACCGCGGTGCCGTTCCAGGACCCCGACTCCGGCGCGCTGCTGGGGGTCGTGGACATCACCGGCACGGAGGCCGCCGTCGCTCCGCACACGCTCTCGCTCGTGGAGGCGACCGTGGCGGCCGCCCAGGCCCAGTTGCGCGTCGAGCGCCTGCAGCTGGCCGCCGAGCAGGACCGCGTTAAGGCACGACGGCGGCACCCGGGTTCGGGGGCGGCCGGCGGTACCGCCCGGGAAGGCAGCCTGTACCGCAACAGCCTGCAGCTGCTGGGCCGCGACCATGCACTGCTCAGCATCGAGGGCCGCAGCGTGGTGCTCTCCGCCCGGCACAGCGAGATCCTGGCCCTGCTCAGCACGCACCCGGACGGGCTCAGTGCCGAGGAGCTGAGCGTCCTCCTCTACCCGGGGGACGGCTCCACCATCACCCTGCGCGCCGAGATGGTCCGCCTCCGGAAGGTGCTGCAGCAGCTGAACCCCGCCGCGGTGCCGGAGTCCCGGCCGTACAGGCTGGCCATGGACCTCCTGCCGGACAGCAGCCAGGTGCTCACCTGCCTGCAGCGCGGCGCGCACCGGATCGCCCTGGACATCTACCGCGGCGCCGTCCTGCCCCGCTCGGAGGCGCCCGGCGTCGTCGAGCTCCGGAACCGCGTCTCCGCACTGATGCGGGAGGCCGTCCTGACGGACGGCAGCGCGGAGTCCCTGCTCAAGTACGCGGAACTGCCGGAGGCAGCCGACGACGCCGGCGTCCGCCGTGCCGCGCTGAAGCTCCTGCCGCCGCGCTCGCCCAAGCGGGCCGCCGTCGTCGCCGACCTGGAGCGGCTGGAAGCCGAACTGGGCGCTTAGCCTCCGCCTCCTTGTGACCGCAGTCACTGCAGCTGCAACCTGGCTGCAACCTGCCCGCTCCTAGGCTCAATGCATCGGCGATCGCCACGAGACATCGCCTCCGTGTTGCACAGCAAAGGAGCTAGCAATGACCGTTTACGCACAGCCCGGCACCGAAGGTTCGAAGGTCACGTTCAAGGACCGCTACGAGAACTGGATCGGCGGCGAATGGGTTGCACCCGTGAAGGGCCAGTACTTCGAGAACATCACCCCTGTCACCGGCAAGCCCTTCTGCGAGGTGGCGCGCGGGACTGCCGAAGACATCGAACTCGCCCTGGACGCCGCGCACAAGGTTGCACCCTCTTGGGGCAAAACCTCGGTGGCCGAACGCGCCGCGGTCCTGAACAGGATCGCCGACCGCATCGATGAGAACGTCGAGCTGCTCGCCGTCGCAGAGACCTGGGACAACGGCAAGCCGGTCCGCGAAACGCTCAACGCGGACATCCCGCTGGCCGCAGACCATTTCCGCTACTTCGCCTCCGCCGTCCGGGCACAGGAAGGCCGGCTGTCGCAGCTCGACGACGACACCACCGCCTACCACTTCCACGAGCCGCTCGGCGTCGTCGGCCAGATCATCCCGTGGAACTTCCCCATCCTGATGGCCGTCTGGAAGCTGGCCCCTGCGCTCGCGGCGGGCAACGCCGTCGTCCTCAAGCCCGCGGAACAGACGCCGACGTCCATCCTGGTGCTGATCGAACTCATCGGCGACCTGCTGCCGGCGGGCGTGGTCAACGTGGTCAACGGCTTCGGCGTCGAGGCCGGCAAACCGCTGGCCTCCAGCCCGCGGATCCGCAAGATCGCCTTCACCGGCGAGACCACCACCGGCCGGCTGATCAGCCAGTACGCCTCCAACAACCTGATCCCCGTAACGCTGGAACTCGGCGGCAAGAGCCCGAACATCTTCTTCAACGACGTCGCCGAATCCAACGACGCGTTCTACGACAAGGCGCTGGAAGGCTTCGCCCTGTTCGCATTCAACCAGGGCGAGGTCTGCACCTGCCCGTCCCGCGCCCTGGTCCAGGAGGGCATCTACGACTCCTTCATGGCCGACGCCCTGGCCCGGACCGAGAAGATCATCCAGGGCAACCCGCTGGACACCGACACCCAGATCGGCGCCCAGGCCTCCAACGACCAGCTCGAGAAGATCCTCTCCTACATCGACATCGGAAAGCAGGAGGGCGCCAGGGCACTCACCGGCGGCGCACGCGCCGAACTGCCCGGGGACCTGGCCGGTGGCTACTACGTCCAGCCCACGATCTTCGAGGGCCACAACCGGATGCGCATCTTCCAGGAAGAGATCTTCGGCCCCGTGGTGTCCGTGACCCGCTTCAGCGACTACAACGACGCGATGGGCATCGCCAACGACACCCTGTACGGCCTCGGCGCCGGCGTCTGGTCCCGCAACGGCAACGTCGCCTACAGGGCAGGCCGCGAGATCCAGGCCGGCCGCGTCTGGGTCAACAACTACCACGCCTACCCGGCCGGCGCCGCGTTCGGCGGCTACAAGTCCTCCGGCATCGGGCGTGAGAACCACGCCATGATGCTGGACCACTACCAGCAGACCAAGAACCTGCTGGTCAGCTACAGCGAAAACAAGCTTGGCTTCTTCTAAAGATCGGGGCGCTCCCGTCGTGTCGACTCCGTCGCCACGACGGGGCCCTCGCGCCCCACTCCACCCCCAAAAAACCGATTCAACGACGCAAGGATTTCGCCAATGACGACGACAATGCAAGCAGCCGTAGTAACCGAATTCGCCAAGGACCTCCAGATCCAGGACATTCCCGTTCCCGCGCCGGGCCGCGGGCAGGCCCTGGTCAAACTGATCACCAGCGGTGTCTGCCACACCGACCTTCACGCTGCGGAAGGGGACTGGCCGGTCAAGCCCTCGCCTCCCTTCGTGCCCGGCCACGAAGGCGTGGGCGAGGTGGTGGCCCTCGGCGAGGGCGTGACCGACCTCGCCGTCGGGGACCTGGTGGGCAACGCCTGGCTGTGGTCCGCCTGCGGCGACTGCCAGTACTGCCGCACCGGCTGGGAAACGCTGTGCGAGGCCCAGAAGAACGCCGGCTACAGCGTGGACGGCTCCTTCGGCGAGTACATGCTGGTGGACAGCCGGTTTGCCGCCCGGATTCCGGCGGGCTCGGATCCCGTGGAGGTTGCGCCCGTGCTCTGTGCCGGCGTCACCGTCTACAAGGGGCTGAAAATGACCGAGGCCAAGCCGGGGGAGTGGGTCACCATCTCCGGCATCGGCGGCCTGGGGCACATCGCCGTCCAGTATGCCGTGGCCATGGGGCTGCGTGTCGCCGCCGTCGACATCGCGGACGACAAACTCGCCCTCGCCCGGAAGCACGGCGCCGAGCTCACCGTCAACGCCCTCCACGAGGATCCCGCCGAAGTCATCCAGCGTGTAACAGGCGGCTGCCACGGCGTCCTGGTCACGGCGGTGCACCCGTCGGCCTTCGGCCAGGCCATCGGCATGGCACGCCGCGGCGGCACGATCGTGTTCAACGGCCTTCCGCCGGGCGACTTCCCGGCGCCGATCTTCGAGATCGTGCTCAAGGGCCTGACCGTCCGCGGCTCCATCGTGGGCACCCGGCAGGACCTGGAGGAGGCACTGGACTTCTACGCGCAGGGCAAGATCCACCCCACGGTGTCCACGCGGGAACTCTCGGAAGTCAATGCGGTCCTCGACGAGATGAAGCACGCGAAGATCGACGGCCGCGTGGTGCTGAGGTTCTGATGCCCGGCACCAGGCTGGACGCCGCGGTGACGCTGCCCGGGGAGGATTTCTCCCGGGTGGCGCTCACCGCCGAGGCGGTCTCGCTGCTGCGGACGCTCTGGGACCGGCACGGGCCGCTCATGTTCCACCAGTCCGGCGGCTGCTGCGACGGCTCAGCGCCCATGTGCTACCCGAGTGGGGAGTTCCTCACCGGCGACTCGGATGTGCTGCTGGGACAGTTTGATCTCTCCGTTGACGACGGCGGAGGGCCCGTTTCCGCGGACGACGGCGGCCGGCCGCTTGAGTTCTGGATGTCCAGGGAACAATTCGGCTACTGGAGCCACACCCACCTGACGGTGGATGTGGTGGATGGCCGGGGAAGCGGATTTTCCGTGGAAGCGCCGGAAGGCAAGCGCTTCCTGATCCGCTCCACACTCATGGATTGGCCGGTGTAAGCCGACGGGTTTTCGCACCGGAATTCCAAGTTTCATGCCGCACAGGCGGGGCCACAGGCTAGTGGCCCCGCCTGTGTGTTGCCTGTTAATCCACTGATTGGAAACCCCCAATTTGGGTGGATCCGGCAGCCAAATAGCTCCGATCCGGCCGCTTCCACAAGGTTTTCACGGGCATGTCCACGGACGATGGCACGGTCATAACCCCTCCTAGCGGCAGGTGTGCCATGAATGTCTCAGCATGGAAGTCAGACGGTGATGCGGATCAAAGTCGATCCGCTTCACCCACCGATCCACCAACCAACCGGCGTCAACGACGCAGAAAGCGCGGCAAGCAAGCCATCTCCTTCCGGACAGTGGCAGCAGTAACCACACTGATGATGCCAATCGCCATGGGTTTGCCCGTGGTCGCGGCCAACGCGGTGCAGGCACCGGTGGGCGAAGGTTTCACCATCACTCCCTCCGATCTCTCCTTTATCCTGAAGCAGATCAAGATCGCCGAAGCCCACGTTGCCAACACGACCTCGGCCACCGGCCCCTGCGGGGCGCTGATCGGCACTGGCCCCAACCAGATCCCGAGCCCCCTGGTTTCCCAGGGCCTCCGGACGGTGGACGGGTCATGCAACAACCTCCAGGCGGGCCAGGAGACCTTCGGTGCAGCCGACCAGAAGTTCCCGCGCCTGACCACACCCGTGTTCAAGAATGCGGAGAACTCGCCTCCCGCATTCGGGCCTTCGCAGCCGACGTCGTACGCGCAGAAGAAGGGCAATGTCTTCGACTCCGAGCCCCGCACGATCAGCAACCTGATCGTGGACCAGACCTCCACCAACCCGGCGGCAGTCGCCGCGGCAGGTAACCCGGTCCGGACCCAGGGCAACCCGGGCGTTGTTCCCTGCACCACTGACCCGGATCCGCTGGCGACCCCGCCCGTCGCCGGTGTTCCCGCGGACTGCGTGCCGTCCCACAGCACGCTGTTCATCGAAAACGTGACCACCGACGTCGGCCTCTCGCCGCCCTACAACTCGATGTTCACGCTCTTCGGCCAGTTCTTCGACCACGGCGTGGACCAGACCGTCAAGAGCGGCGGAACAGTCTTCGTTCCGCTGAAGGATGACGATCCGCTGATCGCCGGTCCGGACCACGTCTTC
Organism: Arthrobacter sp. NPDC056727; assembly: GCF_042790555.1. Taxonomy (NCBI): domain Bacteria; kingdom Bacillati; phylum Actinomycetota; class Actinomycetes; order Micrococcales; family Micrococcaceae; genus Arthrobacter; species Arthrobacter sp. NPDC056727. The sequence continues at coordinate 10,821 of NZ_JBHTZA010000037.1, forward strand.
GGTAACGCGGACGACCTCGATCCGAACCTGCGCTTCATGGTGCTGACCCGCGGCCAGAACCAGCCAGGTCCTGACGGCATCCTGGGCGATAACCCCGCGACGCCTGCCGATGAAAGCGCCGACGACATCCAGGACGCGAACAACACGGACTCGCCCTGGGTCGACCAGAGCCAGACCTACACCTCGCATTCCTCACACCAGGTGTTCCTGCGGGAGTACGTTGACAACACCGACGGCAAGCCCGTCGCCACCGGCAAGCTCCTCGGCGGACCTGCCGGACCCACCGCCGGCGGCATGGCCACCTGGGCCACCACCAAGGCCCAGGCTTCGGCGCGCCTCGGAATCCAGCTGCTCGACAAGGACGTCCTGAATGTCCCCATGGTCGCCGCAGACCCGTACGGCAAGTTCATCCCCGGCCCGGCCCGCGGACTTCCGCAGTTCGTGACCGACACCGGACTCGTTGAGGCCGACCGCGCCGACAACGGCGGCCTGGGCACCCTGGTGCCGGCGAACGTCAAGTACTTTGACACGCCGTTCCTGACGGACATCGCCCACAACGCGGACCCGTCACCGCAGGACACCGACCACAACCCGGCAACGCCGAAGGTGACGCCCGCGAAGGATGCGGACAGCACACCCTCCGCCGATTTCGCCAACCAGGCACCGGGCACTTACGACGACGAGATGCTGGATGCGCACTTCATCGCCGGTGACGGCCGCGTCAACGAGAACATCGGCCTGACGGCTATCCACCAGATCTTCCACTCCGAACACGACCGGCTCGTGGACGACATCGAGAACATCCTGACCAACGACACCTCCGCCAGTGGCGTCGCGGCTTTGCCCGAATGGAAGCTGGCTGCCGGTGCCGGCGGCTGGAACGGCGAGCGGCTCTTCCAGGCTGCACGGTTCATCACGGAAATGGAATACCAGCACCTGGTCTTCGAGGAGTTCGCCCGCAAGGTTCAGCCTGCGATCAACCCCTTCGAGCCGTTTGCGTTCACCCAGACGGAGCTCAACCCCGCGGTCAAGGCGGAATTCGCCCACGCGGTCTACCGCTTCGGCCACTCCATGCTGACCGAAACGATCTCGCGCCGGAACGAGGACGGGGCCGGCCCCGACACCGTGTTCGGCACATCCGACGACACCCGGGGCAGCCAGAACGACATCTCCCTGCTTGACGGCTTCCTCAACCCGCCCGAGTACACCAACGGCGGGCCTGCCGGGCCGCTGACCTCGGAAGAGGCGGCCGGAAGCATCATCATGGGCATGTCGGACCAGGCCGGCAACGAGCTCGATGAGTTCGTGACGGACACGCTCCGCAACAACCTGCTGGGCCTGCCCCTGGACCTTCCGACCATCAACATGACGCGGGCCCGTTCTGAAGGCATTCCGCGGCTGAACGTCCTTCGCCGGGAGCTTTTCAACAAGACGAATGACGGCCAGCTGAAGCCCTACACCAGCTGGGTCGACTACGGCGAGAACCTCAAGCACCCGGAGTCGCTCGTCAACTTCGTGGCCGCCTACGGTCTGCACCCGTCCATCACCGGCGCAACGACGCTGGCGGGCAAGCGGGAGGCCGCACGGCTGATCGTCAGCCCCGCGGCCGGCGATGTTCCTCCGGCTGACGCAGCGGCGTTCATGAACAGCACGGACGCCTGGGCCAACGATGGCGCAAGCTCGATCACCGGCCTGGACAACGTTGACCTCTGGGTCGGCGGCCTCGCGGAGCAGACGGTTGTCTTCGGTGGCCTGCTGGGCAGCACCTTCAACTACGTGTTTGAGAACCAGCTGACGGATCTGCAGAACGGTGACCGCCTGTACTACCTGGCGCGCACACCGGGCATGAACCTGAGGGCGCAACTGGAAGGCAACTCGTTCGCCGAACTGATGATGCGCAACACGAACGTGAAGAGCCTGAAGGCCGATGCGTTCGCCACCTCGGACTGCAAGTTTGAACTGAAGAATCTGGCAGGCACCGTGGATGGTTTTGCGGCCGGCGGCAACACGGTAGCGAACGACCCGGACTCAGAGTGCGATGAGTCGGCCGTCCTGATCCGCATGGCCGACGGCACCATCAAGTACCGGGCGAGGAACACTGTTGACCCCTCGGGTATCAACGGCCAGAGCGTCTACAACGGCACGGCCGGCGTGGACCGCATCTTCGGCGGAAACGACAGCGACACCTTCTGGGGCGGTGAAGGCAACGACGTCATCGAAGGCGGTGACGGAGCCGACGTCGCACTCGGTGGCGAAGGCGACGACATCATCACCGACCTCGCCGGTGACGACGTCCACAAGGGCGGACCGGGCAACGATGCCATCGACACCGGCCCCGGCCTGGACATCATCATGGGTGGGGACGGCAAGGACTTCATGAACGGCGGCGCCAACGCTAACGAGACCTTCGCCGGACCCGGTGACGACTTCATCCTGCTTGGTCAGAGCCTTGACGCCGCGTTCGGCGACAGCGGCGACGACTGGGAAGAGGGCGGCGACCAGCCCGACCTGATGCAGGGTGACAGCGGCAACCTGTTCTTCCTGGATGATTCCCAGAAGCCCGGCCACGACATCCTCGTCGGCCAGGGCGGCGACGACGACTACGACATGGAGGGCGGCGACGACATCGGCGTCGGCGGCCCCGGCATCGAGAAAGTCGCCGGAGCCTCCGGTTACGACTGGGAGACCGGTCAGGGCGATCCGCAGGCACAGGACCTGGACCTCGCCCTGCCGCTTGTCCCGCTCGACATCCTGACGGTTGATGTCCGCGACAAGTTCAACGAACTCGAGGCCGCCTCCGGCTGGAAGTTCGATGACAAGATCCGCGGCGACGACGTCGTTCCCAGCGCTGTTGGAGGCGGCGGGTTCATCGGATGCAACGTTCTGGATCAGGCCGGTGTGGACCGGATCGCCGGACTTGGCGACCTGGTGACGACCTTCCCGACGCTGGCTTCCGATGTTGCGGCCGCCTCGGCGGGCAAGGACTGCCCGCTCCTGACCGGTACTAACGTCTGGGGTGAAGGCAACATCCTCCTCGGCGGCAGCGGCAGCGACCTTCTCGAGGGCCGCGGCGCCAACGACATCATCGACGGCGACCGCTACCTCAGCGTCCGTCTCAGTGTCCGCACCAACGCGGCAGATCCGGCAAGCGAGATCGGCAGCGCCAGCATTGAAGGGCCGGGGCAGAGCGCCATGAACAGCCGGTACCTGAAGGACGCCAGCGGCAACCTGACGGGACAGACGCTCCAGGAAGCTGTCTTCGCGGGAACCGTGAACCCGGGCAACATCGTGGCGGTCCGCGAGATCCTCACGGGCTCGGGCGGCATTGACTCGGCAGTGTTCACCGGGGCGGAGGCCGATTACACGGTCACCACCACCGGAGGCGACGGGACCCTCGGCTCGCCGGGTTCGACCACCACGGTGACGGACAACGCGGGCACCGACGGCACCGACACCCTGCGGAACGTCGAACGCCTCGTGTTCGCTGACAGTGTTGCTCCGGCTGCACCCGTCATCGGCGTGGCAACGGCCGGCAACGGCCAGGCAACGGTCAACTTCACCCCGGCAGCAGGCGGCGTCGCCACCGGCTTCGAGGTGCGGGTGGTCAACGCAGCCGGAACCCAGGTGGGCGCGCTCCGGACGGCAGACGCCGGATCCACCAGCCTGGTTGTGACGGACCTGCCCAACGGAACCCCTGTCCGGTTCCAGGTGCGGGCACTGAACGCGATCGGCACCAGCGCCTTCTCGGCACTGTCCAACACGGTCACTCCTTCCGCTCCGGTCCTTGCCGCCGCGCCGGCGATCGGCACGGTAACGGCCGGCACCGCGGAGGCAACGGTGCGGTGGAGTGCCCCCGCGGCAGTTCCCAACGCCACGGCTGTCACTCAGTACCGGGTTCGCGTCTTCGTCGGAACGGCCGCCACGCCGACCCGCGAAGAAATCGTCGGCAACGTCAGCAACACGGTGGTAACGGGTCTGATCAATGGCACGGGCTACACGTTCGATGTCTCGGCGATCAACTCGGCAGGCACGGGAGCACCTTCGGCCCGCAGCGCGCTCGTTACGCCGCGGACCGAGTTCGTGGCCCCGACCGTCTCGGGCAGGACGCCTGCAGCAGGTGCCACGTCCGTCAGCCAGACGAACAACCTGAGCGTGACGTTCAGCGAGCCGGTGGCGAATGTCAGCACGGGCACCGTGGTGCTGCGGCTCGGCACCACGATCGTCCCGGCGACGGTGACGTACAACAACGCAACGAGGACGGCAACGGTGAACCCGAACGCCACCCTCCAGGCCGACCGTACGTACTCGCTGGCTGTCTCGTCAGTCCGTGACACCGCCGGCAACACCATCGCATTCACGTCATGGCAGTTCACCACCGGCCCCGCTCCGACCGTTGCCTCCGTTACCCCCGGTATCGGCGCCAACAACGTGAGCCGGACGGCGAACGTCCTGGTCCGCTACAGCGAGCCGGTGACGAATGTCAGCACCGGAACTGTGGTGCTGCGGCGCGGCGGCCTGACCGGCCCGGTCGTTACGGCGACGGTGACCTACAACGCCACGACGCGGACGGCAACGCTGAACCCGTCGGCAACGCTGGCGGCGAACACCACCTACACCGTGGCAACGTCATCCGTGCGGGACCTGGCGGGCAACCCGCTGGCCTTCCGTTCCTGGACGTTCAGGACAGGTACCAGGTAACCCAGTCGAGGCTGGCGGCCCATGCCAGGGCCGCCAGCCTTCCCGCTAGGACCCACGCCCGGCCCTCCACCACACCGCGCAGCCGCAGCGCGGAGGAGGGTCGGGCGTGGTTTTGCACCCGGTCCGTCTCAGTATTTGGGACAAATGCGGCCGTCCATTGGATGGACACTACACTTGATAGGTCTGTTTCCATCCCCTATCAGGATTGTGGACTTCCAATGAACCTTTTCCGGACCAAATCCATCGAGCAGTCAATTGCCGACGCCGATGAGCCCGGACGCAAGCTGAAGCGCTCCCTGAGCACCTGGGACCTCATGATCATGGGCGTCGCCGTGGCCGTCGGCGCCGGCATCTTCTCCGTGGGCGCCAAGGCCGCTGCGAACTTCGCAGGCCCCGCCGTCACCGCTTCCTTCCTGGTCGCCGCCATCACCTGCGCACTGGCGATCATGTGCTACGCCGAGTTCGCCACCGCCATCCCCGTGGCCGGCTCCGCCTACGTCTTCACCTACGCCACCATGGGTGAGATTCTGGCCTGGATCATCGGCTGGAACCTCATCCTGGAGCTCTTCACCGCCGCTGCAGTGATCGCCAAGTACTGGGGCATCTACCTCAGCAAGGTCTTTGCCCTCATGGGCATGGAGATACCGCCCGCCATCTCAATCGGCGGCGTTGACCTGTACTGGGGCGCCTTCCTCATCGTGGCCATCTTCACGGTGCTGCTGGTGCTCGGCACCAAGCTTTCCGCCCGGGTGGGCAACATCTTCACGCTGATCAAGATCGGCGTGGTGGTCTTCGTGATCGTTGTGGGCTTCAGCTACGTGAAGTTCTCCAACTACACCCCCTTCGTCCCGGCGTCTGAACCGACGGCCAACGCCGGTGCGGCGGACGTCATGAAGCAGTCCTTCTTCGGCTTCCTCACCGGTGCCGCACCCGCGCAGTACGGCACCCTCGGAATCTTCGCCGGCGCCGCGCTGGTGTTCTTCGCCTTCATCGGCTTTGACGTCGTGGCCACCTCCGCGGAAGAGGTCAAGAACCCGCAGAAGACCCTGCCCCGCGGCATCTTCGGCGGCCTCGCCCTGGTCACGCTGCTGTACATCCTGGTGTCCCTCGCCTTGACCGGCATGGTCTCCTACACGCAGCTCGCCGCGGCGGAAAGCCCCACCCTCACCACGGCCTTCGAGGCCGTGGGCAACACTGACGCCGCGAAGGTGATCGCCTTCGGTTCCCTCGTCGGCCTGACCACGGTGATCATGGTGCTCCTCATGGGCCTGGCCCGGGTTGTGCTGGCCATGAGCCGCGACGGCCTGCTGCCGCGCTCCCTGTCCAGGACCAGCGAAAAGCGTTCGACGCCGGCCCGCCTCCAGATCATCTGCGGCGCCGCTGTTGCCCTGGTTGCCGCCCTCACCAACGTGGACCTGCTCGAGGAAATGATCAACATCGGCACCCTGTCCGCGTTCGTGATGGTCAGCCTGGGCATCCTGGTGCTGCGCAGGAAGCGCCCCGACCTGAAGCCTGCCTTCCGGGTCCCGTTCGGCAAGGTGCTTCCCGTTGTGTCCGCGGTGCTGTGCCTGTACCTGATGACCAACCTTGCTGTGGAGACCTGGATCTTCTTCGGCATCTGGCTGGTAGTTGGCATCGCCATCTACTTCGCCTACGGGCAGCGGCACTCCCGCCTCAACGAGAAGTTCGCCGGTGCCAAAGCTGCGGTGGACGGCCGGACGTCCGGCCTCGATGACCGGGACGACGACGAGGACGCACTCACCCGCGTCTAGCTGATCCCAGCACAGGCCTGACCCCCTTTCAGCCGGGCCTGTACTTGTCCAGCACAGGCCTGACCCCCTTCAGCCGGGCCTGTACTTGTTGAACGAACCGCCGCCCCCTGATGCAACCGTCAGGGGGCGGCGTGCCGTCCCACCCAGTCCACCAGCGGGCGGAGCTGTTCCCAGAGCCCGGCAATCTCGCGTTCGGCGTCCGGGGAGCCGAGCCATTCGGGCTCGCCGAGGGTAACCCCGGCCGAGAGCGACTTGTGCTTCAGCAGTTCGCCGCGGGGATGATCCTTCGGAAAGCCCCGGGGCACGGTTTTCAGTTTCTCGCCTTCGATGGCGAATCCGGCCGCCGCGACCGCGTCCACGATGTGCTGCAACTGTTCGCCGGTGCTCCCCGCGTCCACCGAATTCCGGTACCGGACCAGCTGAGCGGGTGAATGCGAGTGGTAGCCGCCCCCAACCAGCAGGCCGTCGGCGCTGATCTGGAGGTAATAGCCCACGCCCTCCTGGTACGAGGCGAAGGCGCCCTGGGCGGTCTTGTACGGTGACTTGTCCGGGGAGAACCGGACATCGCGGTTGGGCCGGAAAATCTTGCCCGGTCCAAAGCGCGGCTCAAGGTCCGCGAGGAGCGCCTGGATCGGAGCCTTGACGGAATCCTGGTACACCGCCGAATGGGCATGCCACCAGTCGCGGTTGTTGTTCTCCTCCAGCTCAGCGTAGAACTTCGTTGCGGCGGCCGGGATGCCCTCGAATGTGCTCATGGTTGAAGCCTAGGGATTTGCCGCGACTCCGGCCATGGCCGCGCGCTCCTATGTGGAACACGGCCCATATGTGGAAAGCCGCGCCCATGTGGAACATCCGCGGTGCCGGTACGCGGCTGCTACCGGCAGGCAGTAATCCGGTACAAGGTGCGGCCCTCCGCGGACGCCACTTTTTCAAAGCCCTGCTCCGTGGGCACGTTGTAGAAACCCGGCCAGCGCTTCAGGCTGACGCTGCCGTGAGACCCGCCGGGGGCGTCCTCATAGAAGTAAGTGGCGCCGACCTTGCGCACAGCATCACAGACGGCAGGGTCAGCTGCCAGCCGGTTGAAGCCGGTGCGGAGCAGCTCCTTGGCCGCGCTGCCGGCTGTCGGCGCGCCCAGTTGAGTGTAGACGACGTGCCGGCCCGTCAGCGCATAGAAGTAGGTTTCGCCGTTGAACGGGTCCCCGATCACCACCGCATCGTCCGGCAGCATGGAGCCGGCCCGCTCAATGAAGGCCTGCTCGCCGCTGGAAAGCACGCCGGCCCCTGGTTTGTCGGAGACTGTGTAATTCTGCGCCGACACCGCCACGCGTTCCACGGAACGGTAGCTTCCGGAACCCACATACAGCGCACCGGTGACAGCAGCAGCGGCAACCGTGAACAGGATGGCGGGAACGGGCCACCGTCCGGCGGCGGGTCTGGCTTCATGAGGGCGTGCGGAAATAACGCGCATCACCGCCCTGACCGCGGCACCTGTCACCACGGCAATGGCCAGCGCGGCCAGCAGGCTCCCCGCCATGGCGATGAACGGTGCAATCCGCTGGGTGTCCTTGTACCAGAAGCCGGTGAGCCACCGCAGCCCGTTTTCGGGACCCGCGGCAAGCACGTAGAGCCCCACGAAGGCCAGCCAGGTGGCGGCCAGCGGCCTCGCCTCCCGGACAAAAACAGCCACAACGGCGCCAAGAATCACCAGCAGTCCCACTGCGATGTTGAAGTCGTCCGGTGCGGGCGGGGAGAGCGCCGGGAAGCGCGGCAGGTCGAAGAAGGCAAGGTACAGGGAATCCGGGACTGCTGCCCGTACAGCCCGGCGGTAGGCCATGACGCCTGCCAGCAGGCGGGAGTTGGCCAGCACCGACCACGCCGCTGCCGCAAGGAGCACCGCGACCAGCACAGCCGCAAGGGTGGGGAGGGGACGGCGACGCACCCCGCGCACCAGCAGCGGCAGGAAGCGCGCGGCCACGAAGGGCAGGACTGCTACGGCAATGGCAAACAGGGCGCTGGGGTGGGCCGCAGCGCAGCCGCCGAGGACGGCCACGAGGATGATGGCCAGCGGGATGTGCCCGCGGGCCGGCGCCCCCGCCCGCGTACCCGCCTGCATGCCTGACCTCCCGGCAGATGGCCCGGCGGATGGCCCGGCGGATGCCACGGCCGTTGGCCCGGCAGGAGTCCCTGCGGACGTCACGCGGCGCAGCAGCAGCACGGCCAGGGCCAGCGTCGCGGGCACCAGGGCGGTGGCGAGCCCGTTGGGCCACTGGCCGCTGCGGAGGAGCTGGGAAAAGGGGAAGCTGATGAAGGAGGCACCAACCAGCGGCGTCAGCGCCCATGCCGCAGGATGCCGCGGCAGCACGGCCGTGGCCAGGAACGCCAGGCCGGCCGGCCAGATCAGGCCGCCGATGACGATCGAGGACAGGTTGGCCGCTTCGGAGACGCTGCCCGGAACGAGGGCAACGGCGCTGTGCCAGCCCGCCGGGTAGTACGTGGCGCGGCCGGCGCCGAAAATCGGGGCGATGCTCCATGGAGTGGCCTGGCCGGATTCCTGGATCCAGCGCAATGCGTTCAGGTGGAAGATCGGATCCCAGCCCTGCGAGGCGGTGGCGGGGTCGCCGATGCCGCGGAGCAGGGCGAGGCAGGTAACAGCGGAACCGAGGGCAGTTGCTGCCCCTACCGCAAGCCACGTCGGCAGGCCGGCGCTGCCGGGCGCCAGGGGCTGTCCGAGGGCGAACCGCCTTCCGGCAAGCCATGCCAGGAGGACCAGCGGGAGGGCCGTGAGCGCGGCAGTGGCGGCGTTCCATGGGAGGCCGAGGGCCGCCGTCGCAAAACTGCCGGCCAGAAGCATCAGCAAGGTGACAGCGGGACTGAGCGCGATGGCCGCCGGCCAGCCCGGTTTCAGCGGCAGGAGAACAAGGAGTCCCGGGAGGAAGAACGCCGTGACTAGGAATACAACGGTCGGGGCCGAGGAGGTCAGCCCGGAAAGCCAATCAAGCATGGTCGGTTCAGTGGGCTCCAGGACGGATCTTGTTCTTCCGCGGCGCAGCGAGTGCCTTGTTGAAGAGCTTCGCGGCGCCGGCTGTCAGCGATCCGGCGGTCAGCGTCCCGGACGCCGTGGCAGCGGACTGGCCAGGCAACGGCGGATAGATCTTGTCCGCCTCGGCGCGCTTGCGGGCCACGAGCGCCGGCAGCCCGTCTCGCAGCGAACCGCGGTCCGCCGGGATTCCGGGGTCGTCGCCGTCCAGCGCCAGTGACCAGCCGCTGCCCAGGGCCGTCAGCGACTCGTGCTTGACGTCGTAGTAGCCCTTCTTCACGCCGACGGCGATGCCCCTCGCACCTGCCGACGCCGCCAGAAGGTGGAAGTGGAAGCGGCTGGTCACCCACGTCTGGTGCGCGGCCAGGGGCAGGCCATGGGCCCAGATGTGCAGGAACGGCAGGAACCGTTCTTCCGGAATGAGGTCCGCCAGCTGTTCGTAGGCGACGCGGTCGGCGCCTGGGATGGCCTCGACGTAATAGGCGTTGGTTCCCTTGCTGACGGCCTTTTCGACGGCGGCCCTCGCCAGTTCTACGGCTGTTTCGAACCGCTCCGGATCGGCGGTGTCGCTCTGGATGCAGACGTAGAGTCCGGGTTCGGCGGTGGTGCGTGCGATTTCAGCGGTGACGCCGAGGAAGGCATCGTCCAGGTCCTGGCTGATGCCGTAGGCCCGGGCGCCGGCTTCATCGCGGGCCGACGCGTGCACAAAATCCTGGAACAGGGGCATTTCGGCGGGCGCCGACGTCAGCTCGGGCATGAGTCCCTGGCCGGTGGCAATCAGTCGGACGCCCGTGATTGCGTGGACGGCACGCATGGCCAGCACAAGTCCGGCGTGGTGGGACCAGTTCTCATTGATGAAGCCGCCGCCGATGAGGTGCAGCGATTGGGCTTCCCGCAGCTTGAGGAGGCCCAGATCGTAGGAGGGGGAGCCGAGGCCGGTGACGCGGGCCCTGATGATCTCCGCGGCCTCGTCCAGCGGCATTTCAGCCGTCTCGTGCACCAGCCGCCACAGGGTGTTGGTGACGCGCAGGCGCGGATGCAGTCCTTCGAAGAGGACCTGCGCCAGGCCGGGCTGGGGGCAGTCCAGCCAAACGTCGGCATCGGGCCGAACTTCGGCGAGATATTTCAGCCACGCGGCGGCGATGAACTCGTCGCCGAAATTGGGGTTGCCCGAAGGGCCGATCAGATAAAGGGGACCCGACTGCATGCTGTTGACTATATCTTCCCGACGGCGTGAAGCCCGCGTCGGCGGTCGAGGTTTCGGCGGGCTCAGCCGGTTCGGCAGGCTCAGACGGGCCCGGCTGAGCCGGCAGCAACTGCCCAGAACGCAGGGAACCCCGCCGCGGCCGTGAATGGGTCACTGTGCCGTGGCGGGGTTCCCTGGTGTTTGCCGGGTGGTGTTAGCCGATCTTGTTGGCGGCTTCGGCGTCGGAGAGGGGTGCTGCGCCGAGGTTGGCGCGGAGTTTGGCGCCGAGTTCGGCGTCGACGTTGGTCCAGTACGCGATGGCGCGTTCCTTGATGTCAGCGCGCTTGACGCCGCCCACGGCACCGGTGATGGTGTCCAGGAAGCGGGCCTTCTCGGCGTCGTTGTAGACCTCGCGGTACAGCGCACCGGCCTGGACGAAGTCGCCGTCCTCAGCGTGCAGGGAGTGCGCGGCGTGCGTGAGCGCGCCGTCGTTCTCCCAGCCGCCGCCGACAACATCGGTGTCAACAGCAGCGGGGCCGCCGAAGGTGTTCGGTGCGTAGACCGGGACGGTGGGGGCGTTGAACAGGAACCGTCCGGCGCCGTCCTGGCTGTAGTTGCTGACCGTGTTCTTGGGCTGGTTCACGGGGATCTGGGCGTGGTTGGTGCCCACCCGGTAGCGGTGCGCGTCGGCGTAGGAGAAGATCCGGGCCTGGAGCATCTTGTCCGGGGACGCGGCGATGCCGGGCACGAAGTTCGACGGCGCGAACGTGGCCTGTTCGATCTGCGCGAAGTAGTTCTCCGGGTTCCGGTTCAGTTCCATGGTGCCGACCTTGATCAGCGGGTAATCGCTGTGGGGCCAGACCTTGGTCAGGTCGAACGGGTTGAACCGGTAGGTCTTGGCGTCCTCGTACGGCATGACCTGCACGTGCAGGTCCCAGGAGGGCAGGTTGCCGGCTTCGATGTTTTCGTGCAGATCGCGGATGTAGAAGTCCGCGTCGGAGCCGGCGAGGGCCTCGGCCTGTTCGCCGGTGATGTTTTTGACGCCCTGGTTGGAGTGGAAGTGGTACTTCACCCAGAACCGCTCGCCTTCGGCGTTGATCCACTGGTAGGTGTGTGAGCCGTAGCCCTGCATTTCGCGCCAGGAGGCGGGCAGGCCGCGGTCACCCATCAGCCAGGTGACCTGGTGGGCGGATTCGGGGGACAGGGTCCAGAAGTCCCACTGCATGTCCGCGTCACGCAGGTGCGTGCCGGGCAGGCGCTTCTGGGAGTGGATGAAGTCCGGGAACTTGATGCCGTCGCGGATGAAGAAGACCGGGGTGTTGTTGCCCACGAGGTCGTAGTTGCCCTCGGTGGTGTAGAACTTCACCGCGAACCCGCGGGGGTCCCGCCAGGTGTCGGGGGAGCCGTTCTCGCCTGCGACGGAGGAGAAACGGATCAGCATCTCGGTCTCGACGCCGGGCTGCAGGAACGCGGCCTTGGTGTACTTGGAGATGTCCTCGGTGGTCTTGAACGTGCCGAACGCGCCGCCGCCCTTGGCGTGCACCACGCGCTCCGGGACCCGCTCGCGGTTGAACTGGGCGAGCTTTTCCACCAAGTAGTGGTCCGTGAGGATGATCGCGCCGTCAGCACCGACAGCCTTGGAATGCGCGTCGGACGTGACCGGCGCGCCTGACTGGGTCGTTGAAATGGCAGTCATTGTTCTCCTATTTCCTAATTACTTGTTATTTACGTTTGCAGGAAGTTTTTGGGCCCGCTGGCACTCTCCGCAGATCCCCTGGTACATGACATCCGCGATCTGGATGGTCATGGGGTGGGAATCCTCGCTCCAATGCGGGGTGAGGCACGGTGCATGGCCGACAGCGCAGTCGACATCCTCCACCCGGCCGCAGCTGATGCAGATCGCGTGGTGATGGTTGTCGCCCACCCGCGTCTCATACAGCGCCGGCGAATGCGGGGGCTCGAAGCGGCGCAGCATCTGCAGGTCCGTCAGATCACCCAGCACCACGTACACGGACTGCGCCGTCAGTTCCGGCAGTTCCTCGCGGGCAGCCGCAAGGATGTTTTCCGCCGGGGAGTGCGGGTGATGTTCGACGGCGGCCAGCACAGCCAGCCGCTGCTTGGTCACCCGTCGGCCGTGGGCGCGCAGGGCCGCGGCCCATGCTTCGTGGCTTTCCGGGTGATCGGTCATGACTCCATTGAAGCACTTATTTTGACTAGATCACAATAAGGCGAGGCTAAGTTCCTGCTGAGGCTAGAGTTGCCGGGTGGGAAAACTTCTGGCCGACATCACTCCGCTGCGCGAGAGCCCCGACTTCCGGCGGCTGTGGCTGGGGTCGGCGGTCTCCAACGTGGGCAGCCAGCTCACCCTCGTGGCGGTCGGCCTGGAGGTCTACCGGCTCACCCACGACAGCCTGTACGTCGGTCTGCTCAGTATCTTTGCCCTGGTTCCGCTGGTGCTGGGCGGCCTGCTGGGCGGCTCCATCGCCGACTCCCACGACCGCCGCACTGTGGCGCTGCTGTCGTCCGCGGTGCTGTGGCTGACCACCGGCGGGCTCGCCCTCCAGGCATGGCTGGAAGCCGGCAACGTGTGGCTGCTGTATGGGCTGGTGGCCGTGCAAAGCGGTGCCCAGGCGATCAACCAGCCCGCCCGCAGCGCCATCATTCCCGCACTCCTGCGCAAAGAGCTCCTGCCTGCCGCCAATGCACTGAACATGGTGACGTTCGGCCTGTCCATGACTGCAGGGCCGCTGCTCGCCGGTGTCCTGGTGGCCAGCGTCGGCTTCGGCTGGACCTACACCCTGGACGTTTTCAGTTTCATCTTCGCCTTCTGGGCCCTGCTGAAACTTCCGCCCATGCCGCCGGGCGGGGAGGCGGGACGGGCCGGGGTGCGGTCCGTCGTCGAGGGTTTCCGGTTCCTGGGCACGCGGCCCAACCTGCGGATGACGTTCATCCTCGACCTCATCGCGATGATCCTGGCCCAGCCGCGGGCCCTGCTGCCCGCCGTCGGAGCCCTCATGATCGGCGGCGGGGAAACCACCGTGGGCATCCTGCTGGCATCCGTGGCGGTGGGAGCCTTCCTCGCCGGGCTCTTTTCCGGGCCACTCGGCGCGATCCGGCGGCAGGGGAGTGCGGTGGTCTGGGCGGTCATGGGCTGGGGTGCGTCCATTGCCGCGTTCGGCCTGGTGGTGGTGCTGGCCGGGCGGTCCGGCTCGGGCGGAGTGACCCTGTGGCTGATTCCTGCGGCGCTCTGCTGCGCCCTGGCGGGAATTTCCGATTCCATCAGCGCGGTCTTCCGTACCACCATCCTGCAGGCCGCGACGCCGGACCACCTGCGCGGCCGCCTGCAGGGCGTCTTCATTGTGGTGGTCGCCGGCGGCCCCCGGCTTGGCGACATGCTGGCCGGCGGCGGCACTAAAATTCTTAGTGAGGGCTGGGTACTGCTGCTCGGCGGCGTCCTGTGCATCGTGGTGGCCTGGGCGGTGGCGCGGTGGCAGTCCGGCTTCTTGAAGTACGACGCGCGGAATCCCGTTCCGTAGCGGCGGTGACGGTTCCGATTTTCTGAGCTGTGTCCGACTTCTGAGCTGTGGAGGCAAAAGTGCACAATCACCACAACGGAATGAAAACAGCGGCGCTGTTCGGCGTGCTGTGGGCGATCCTGCTGGGCCTGGGAGCCCTGATCGCCGCCAACACCCGCAGCTCCGCACCGATCCTGATCATGGCACTGATCGGTGTGGGCACCACGGCCTACGGTTACTGGAACAGCGACAAAATCGCGCTCCGTTCCATGCACGCCTACCCCGTTTCTGAGGCCCAGGCGCCGCAGCTGTACCAGATGGTCAGGGAGCTCTCCGCCCGCGCCAACCAGCCGATGCCGCGGATCTTCGTCTCGCCCACCATGGCGCCCAATGCCTTCGCCACCGGCCGGAACCCGCAAAACGCGGCGGTCTGCTGCACGGAGGGAATCCTGCAGCTCCTCACCCCGCGGGAACTGCGGGGCGTCCTGGGCCACGAACTGATGCACGTGTACAACCGCGACATCCTGACTTCGTCCGTGGCCGCAGCGGTGGCGGGCGTCATCACCTCGGTGGGCCAGATGCTGCTGTTCTTCGGCGGCGGGGACCGTCGCAATTCGAATCCGCTGGCGCTCATCGCCATGGCGCTGCTGGCGCCGCTGGCAGCGTCGCTGATCCAGGTGGCCATCTCCCGGACCCGTGAGTACGACGCCGACGAGGACGGTTCGCAGCTGACCGGTGATCCGCTGGCCCTCGCGTCCGCCCTGCGCAAGATCCACCAGGGCGTCCAGGCGGCGCCGCTGCCGCAGGACCAGCGGCTGGTTAACGCCTCGCATCTCATGATCGCCAACCCGTTCCGTGGCGGCGGGCTCAGCAAGCTGTTCGCGACGCACCCGCCGATGCAGGACCGCATCAGCCGCCTGGAGCGGATGGCGGGCCGGCCGCTCAGCTGAGGGCCGCCGTCGTACTCGCCGCCCTGCGACGCATTCCGCATCCTGCGACGCGCAAAATACCTGGCGCGGCCGGAATAACCGTAGCGCGCGGAATTTTGCGCATCGCCAGGTAGGATGCGCGTCGTCAGAGGGAACGGGCGTAACAGACAGACAGGGGTTCGCCCGCGTACGGTCCGAAGTTGTCGATCCGTCGGTAGCCCTCACGCTCGTAGAAGCGGATGGCGTCCGGCTGCTCCGTGCCGGTTTCCAGCTTGAGTTCGGTCAGGCCCCGGAGGGCGGCCTCGGCCTCCAGGCTTCGCAGGACCGCTGTGGCCGCGCCGCTTCCGCGGTGGCCGGGGAGCACGAACATCCTCTTGATTTCCGCGGACCGGGCGTCCAGTTGGCGCAGGGCGCCGCAGGCAACGGCTGTGCCTTCGCGGTCCCGGGCCACCAGGAACACGGTGATGTCCTCGGCAGTGGGCGCGGACCCGGGCTCGTGGTCGTCGTTGCCGTAGCGGGCATCGAGTTCGGCCCGCTGCAGGCTGCGGAGCGTGGCCCCGTCCTCGGCGTCCCACTGCTCAGGGGTGACCGCGAAGTTCATGTCCTCTGTCCTTTCGTCGCGGCACGGAAAGCTGCCCATGACGCGCCAGCGGGCCGGCGACATCTGTATTCCAGTGTCGCCAGCCCGGTCCCGCGTGGCCGTGTGCGGCTGCGCGACGGCTAGCTGCGGAAGTTCACGAACTGGAGATCGGCCTCGTCGAAGTCTTTCAGCAGGGCCATGGTGGCCTGGAGGTCGTCGCGGGACTTGGACGAGACGCGGAGCTCATCGCCCTGGATCTGCGACTTGACGCCCTTGGGGCCCTCGTCGCGGATGAGCTTGTTGATCTTCTTGGCGAGGTCCTGCGCGATGCCTTCCTTGATGGAGGCCTCCAGCCGGAATTCCTTGCCGGACGCGTACGGTTCGCCGGTGTCCAGGGACTTCAGCGAGATGCCGCGGCGGATCAGCTTGGACTGCAGAACGTCCAGCACTGCCAGGACGCGCTCCTCGGAGTTCGCCTTCATCAGGATCTTCTCGCCGCTGAAGTCGACCTCGGCACCCACTCCCTTGAAGTCGTAACGCTGGGCGAGTTCCTTCTGCGCCTGGTTCAGCGCGTTGGCCACCTCCTGCTTGTCTACTTTGCTTACGACGTCGAATGTGGACTCGCCTGCCATGACTCTCCTTTGCTGGTGCATGCGTCGCCCGGGCGGTAAGGCTCCGGGCCGGGTGGGATATCTGGATTCCAGCGTAGTACGGATGGCGGCGAAGTGAAGGTGGGCCGCATTCACAGTTCACTCATAGCCAAGTCATGGCGGGAACGAAGTTTCGGTGCCCAGAGTTGTAGCAGTTGGAAGCCGCTCGGAAGGAAAGCAATGACCCATAAGGCCGTCCGCTACGTCACCAAGTCCACCGCCGCTGCCGCCGGGACGATCGCCACCGCCGCCTCATCCGTGGCCGCAGCTGCCGTGGCCGCATCCATCATCCTGAGCCCCGTAGCCGACGCCTCGAGCCGGATGGAGGGAGTGCAGGCGGACCTCCAGCGGGCCGTGCAGCTCAACCAGATCACCGAGGAGCAGGCCCTGCGGTTCGAGGCCAAGCTCGCCGGCCGGATCCTTGGCGAAGCCTGATTTTCCGGGCTTTTTCGGCCCGCAGATTCCCGATTTCATTCTTCGGCAGAAGTTCTGTAAGGTTGTCTTGCCCGCGGTTGATGGAAACACCGGCCGGGGTGATCTTCTTTTGAAGTTCGGCAGATTACCCGAGCGGCCAAAGGGGGCTGACTGTAAATCAGCTGGCAACGCCTACGGGGGTTCGAATCCCTCATCTGCCACATTTGAAAGACCTCCGGAACCTGATGGTTCCGGAGGTCTTTTGCTTTTCCCACCTATGCTTCGGAGAGCCTAGGGAGCTTGATCGCGTCGCAATTCGGCGATCTCGCGCCTGAGGGCGGCAACCTCGGCTGCCAGTTCGCCCACTTCCGTCAGCACTGGCTGCTCCGCCGATTCGGCCGCTGCCGCTGTCGTTTCTTCGACCCGCCGGACCAGCCACGAGGCGATGGCGGCCGTCACCACGCCCAGGACCGCTATGCCGCTCATCATCAGCGCCGCCGCCACAAACCGGCCCAGCGGAGTGACCGGGTACATGTCGCCGTAGCCCACGGTGGTGATGGTGGCCACGGCCCACCACACGGCGTCGCCGAACGTGAGGATCTTGGCGTCGGGGGCGGACTGCTCGACGTCGAGTACGGCCAGGGCACCGACGAACACCAGCAGGGCGGCCGAAGCGGCCACGTAGGTAACCACACGGCCCCGCAGTGTTTCGCCCACCGTCCGGTGAAGCACCGAGAGGAGAGTCAGCAGGCGGAGCAGCCGCAGGGGGCGGAAGAACGGCAGGGCGACGATCAGCAGTTCGTGCAGGTTGCGGACAAACCAGCGCCCGCGGTCTTCGGCCAGCCACAGGTTGGCCGCATAGTCCAGCACGAAAATGCCCCAGGTGGTCCACATGGTGGCCTCGAGCCACTCGGCTCCGCGGCCTTCCATCCTGCCGATCACCTGCCACGCGTAGGCCGCCAGGAACACGATGGCCGTTACCATCAGCGGCCATTCGGCGAGGTCCCGGTAACGTTGCTGAGTCATGGCCACGATCTTACGGGCGGCCTTTCGCGGCCCGGTCAGTTCAGCGCTATGACGAGCATCTGGGTGGTGCCGGGGATGCAGGTCTGCAGGACCGCTCGCGGGAATCCGCCGAACACTGCGGCGACGTCGTTGGTGGTCCCGGGGTTCGGCACCTGGCTGCGGGCCGAGACCCGGTACGAGCCGTAGCCCGGAATGTCCACCTGTTCACCGACACTGATCCCGGAGAAACGCGCCCAGCCGCCGCAGAAGTCGTGCTCTGTGATGAAGAGCGAGTATCCGTCGGTGGGCGTGAAATGGATGGGCCCGATGCAGGCATCCACCATCGCCTGGCCGCCGGCGCCGGCCACATAGATGGTCCGCACCGCAGGAGCAGGGGCACGAGCCGGGGCGGGGGCGGCTGCCGGAGCTGGTGCGGGCGCAGGTGCGGGGACCTGGACCGGTGCCGGTGCCGGTGCGGACACCGCGGGTCCGCTCAGCTTGAGTGTCTGGCCGGGAAAAATGACAGAGCTGGGTGCAAGGCCGTTCGCTGCCAGCATGCCCGCGGTGCTCACGTTGAAGCGCGCTGCGATGGAACTCACGGTGTCGCCGGCAACCACCCGGTACGTGGTGGGCCCGGGCGCAGGGGCCGGCGCAACCTTGCGGGCGGCCACTGTTTT
Source organism: Arthrobacter sp. NPDC056727 (assembly GCF_042790555.1). Lineage (NCBI taxonomy): Bacteria > Bacillati > Actinomycetota > Actinomycetes > Micrococcales > Micrococcaceae > Arthrobacter > Arthrobacter sp. NPDC056727. The sequence continues at coordinate 29,284 of NZ_JBHTZA010000037.1, forward strand.
CGCGGGCGCCCTGGCAGCGGCTGGTGCTTTGACCACTGCCTTCGTTTCCGGCTTGGCAGCGGCCTTCGCGGGTGCCTTTGCCGGCGCCGCTGTGGCGGGTGCCGCCGTCGCGGTTTTGGCCGGCAGGCCGACGGCCGGTGCCGCAGATGAGACCGCAGGTGCCGGCTGTTCGACGGCGGCCGGTTGGCCGAACGCGGTGGCCGAGCTCCCGGCGTCGGACGCCACCAGCGCGCCGACGCCCGCCGCCGCCGCCAACAGTGCAGCGGACACCGTTGCGGAGATGAGCAGCACCCGCGCGGCGGGCCGTTCTCCCAACGGTCCGTGCCGCCCTCGCACTGGCACGGCGAAGTTGTCGTGGCCGGAGCCATCTGGGGGCTCTGGCGTCTCCTGCTGGTTCATGGCGGACCTCTGCTTGATGCGCAGGCGGATATCCGGGTGCGCGGCGGACGGTGACGCGCAGACACAGGAGGCGCTGGGCCCATGGGGCGGAAGCACGGCATATGGGGCGCATGACCGCTATTCATGAGTGGTGCACGCTCGCTAACGTGCAGGCCCCAGCCTGATTCGAGTGTAGGAAGCACCGCGGGGGCGGTGCACGAGTAGGACATACTCGTTTTTGCGGGAGCGGGCACTTGTTTTCCGCAGAAACCACAAGATCTTCGGCGCGAACATACGCCCCGGAGTCCCTGCGCCCCGGGGGCAAAGGCGCCCGGGGCAGAATATTCCCGGTGACGCGGGGAGCGAACAACGCTGGCCGCCGCGGGACTTACGGACATGGCTCGCGTACGGTTGAACCATGGCTACCGTTGACATCACAGGTGAACAGTTCGCATCGACCATCGAGGGCAACGACATTGTCCTGGTGGACTTCTGGGCCGGATGGTGTGGCCCGTGCCGCCAGTTCGCGCCCACGTACTCGGCTGCTTCGGAGAAGCACCCGGACGTCGTTTTCGCGAAAGTGGACACCGAGGCCGAGCAGCAGCTGGCAGCCGAGGCGGGGATCTCCTCGATTCCCACACTGATGGCGTTCCGCGAGAAGGTCTTGGTCTTCTCGCAGCCCGGCGCGCTGCCCGCCGCGCAGCTCGAGCAGGTCATCGACGCCGTCAAGGCCCTCGACATGGAGGAAGTCCACGCGCACGTGGCGCGCTCCCAGGCCGAGGCCGCCGCAGCCGCCGGCAACAGCGCCGGAAAGAGCGCCGGGCCGCAGGACGGCTCGCAGATCCCCGACTTCTAAAGGGCACCTTTAAAGCAACGCGGGGTCACTTAGCGCCCAATAACCGTACGGTATTGGGCGCTAAGT
>NZ_JBHTZA010000038.1:0-27675 GCF_042790555.1 Arthrobacter sp. NPDC056727
AGATCGAGTCGCTCTACGACCGCTACCAGAACGTTTACGGCCGCTAGTTCCGGCCCCGCACACCCCCAAGACTTTCCAAGGAGACACCATGTCCAGCGCCAACAACACCTCCCTCGAGCACTACGAGGTCTGGTTCCTCACCGGCAGCCAGCACCTCTACGGCGAGGACGTCCTGAAGCAGGTGGCAGCCCAGTCCCAGGAGATCGCCGCTGCCCTGAACGAATCCTCCGACGTCCCGGTCAAGCTCGTCTGGAAGCCCGTACTCACGGACTCGGACGCGATCCGCCGCACCGCGCTGGAGGCCAACGCGGACGATGCGGTGATCGGCGTGACCGCGTGGATGCACACCTTCTCCCCGGCCAAGATGTGGATCCAGGGCCTGGACCTGCTCCGCAAGCCGCTCCTGCACCTGCACACCCAGGCCAACGTGGACCTGCCGTGGGCGGACATCGACTTTGATTTCATGAACCTGAACCAGGCCGCGCACGGCGACCGCGAGTTCGGCTACATCCAGTCCCGGCTGGGCGTGCCGCGCAAGACGGTCGTGGGCCACGTCTCCAACCCCGAGGTGGCCCGCCAGGTGGGCGTCTGGCAGCGCGCCTCCGCCGGCTGGGCGGCCGTCCGGAACCTGAAGCTGACCCGCTTCGGGGACAACATGCGCAACGTCGCCGTCACCGAAGGCGACAAGACCGAGGCCGAGCTGCGCTTCGGCGTCTCGGTCAACACCTGGTCCGTCAACGAGCTCGCCGACGCCGTGCACGGCGCCGCGGAGTCCGACGTCGACGCCCTGGTTGCCGAGTACGAGCGGCTTTATGAGGTGGTTCCCGAGCTGAAGGCTGGGGGTGCCCGCCATGAGTCCCTCCGCTACAGCGCCCGGATCGAGCTCGGGCTGCGCAGCTTCCTCGCAGCCAACGGCTCCGCCGCGTTCACCACGTCCTTCGAGGACCTTGGCGAACTGCGGCAGCTTCCGGGCATGGCCGTGCAGCGGCTCATGGCCGACGGCTACGGCTTCGGCGCCGAGGGCGACTGGAAGACCGCCATCCTGATCCGCGCCGCCAAGGTCATGGGCGCCGGACTGCCCGGCGGCGCCTCCCTGATGGAGGACTACACCTACCACCTGGCGCCGGGACAGGAGAAGATCCTCGGCGCGCACATGCTGGAGGTCTGCCCCTCACTGACCGCAAAGAAGCCGCGCGTCGAGATCCACCCGCTGGGCATCGGCGGCAAGGAGGATCCGGTCCGGATGGTGTTCGACACCGACGCCGGCCCGGGCGTGGTCGTCGCCCTGTCCGACATGCGCGACCGGTTCCGCCTCGTGGCGAACGCCGTCGACGTCGTCGACCTCGACGAGCCGCTGCCCAACCTGCCGGTGGCCCGCGCCCTCTGGGAACCGAAGCCCGACTTCGCCACGTCCGCCGCCGCCTGGCTGACCGCCGGCGCCGCGCACCACACCGTCCTCTCCACCCAGGTGGGCGTGGACGTGTTCGAGGACTTCGCCGAGATCGCCCAGACCGAGCTGCTCACCATCGACGAAGGCACCACCCTCAAGCAGTTCAAGAAGGAACTCGCCTGGAACGCCGCCTACTACCTGCTGGCCGGCAGGCTGTGACCCAGCACAGGATGTGGGCCGGGAAGTGCAGCATCCGGGGCCGGCTCTGCTCCCGTATCAGTTCCTTGGAAACAGGTGAGAACTAGCCATGCGAACACAGCTTCCGGAGTCAGTGCTCTACCCCGGTCAACGTTCTGGTCCTCTTCCTCTGTACTACGAGCTGGCAGTTAGGGTCGAAACGGCAGTCGAATGCGGGACCCTGAAAGGGGGAGCGGAACTACCGCCAGAAGTCGAGGTTGCCCGTCAGCTAAAGGTGTCCCGGAACACCGTACGGAATGCCTGGGCATACCTTGAAAAGAAGGGCCTTGTCATTCGTCGGCAGGGCAGCGGCACCATCGTCTGCTGACCCGCGGCTGGCGTTGATTCCGTAGCGCGGATGCAGTTGTGCTGGATGCTGACCGGGCTGCGCTCCATCACGCAAGCCCGGCACCCGATTACAGCTGGTGCACCTCGAATCCGCATCCATTTTCACGGGCCTTCTTGCGCGCGGCGAGGCCGGCAAGCCCAGCAAGGAGCGGGAGCGGGTTACGGCAACGGTCCTAAAGGAGAACCATGTCAATGAACTCAGGAATTTCGCGTCCTCCGGTGATGGAGGACGTGGCGAAACTGGCCAGCGTTTCACATCAGACCGTCTCGCGTGTCCTCAATGCCCACCCGAACGTCAGAAAGGCAACTCGGGAGCGCGTTGAAAAAGCCATCGCAGAGTTGGGCTATCGCCCGAACACGGCGGCGCGCAGCCTGATTACGAGACGCTCGCAGACCATCGGCGTTCTGGGAAGTGACCTGTCCTACTTCGGTCCGGCCAATACGCTGCTCGGGGTGCAGCAGGCGGCACGTGGATTGGGCTATTTCGTCAGCATGGCTAGCCTGGATGAGGTCACCCCGGCCGCGATTAGGGACGCCCTGGAATACTTCATGACGCAGTCCGTGGACGGCATCGTTGTCATCGTGGCCCACAAAGCGATGTTTGAGTCACTGCGAACCACCAGCCTGTCCGTCCCTTTGGTGGCCGTGGGCTTCGGCGTTGACGAGGGGCTGAGCATCGCCGCGGTCGACCAACGGCTCGGCGCAAGCCTAGCCGTGCAGCACTTGACTGATCTGGGCCATAAAACCATCGCCCATATCTCCGGCCCGGAGGAGTGGATCGACGCGACCGCACGAATTGACGGCTGGCGCTGCACACTGGCCCAGTCCGGGCTGCCCGATTCCGTGCTGGTTCGAGGCGACTGGAGCGCCGAAAGCGGTTATCGTGCCGGGCTCGACCTTGTGTCCGCTGACAACGTCACCGCCGTTTTCGCTGCCAATGATCAAATGGCACTGGGCGCCCTGCGCGCCTTTAGCGAAGTCGGCCTTCGTGTACCACTGGACATCAGTGTTGTCGGTTACGACGACCAACCGGAAGCCGCCTATTTTTCCCCGCCTCTGACCACCGTTAATCAGGGGTTCAAGGACCTCGGAGCTCGCTGCATCCAAAAGCTTCTCTCAGAGATAGCTGGGGGTCATGTAGGAGAAGATTCAGTCGCAATTCCCGTGCTCGTCACTCGATCCTCAACAAGTTCACCGTTTCAGCGCCGCTCAAACCCGGCTTCGGCGTAGGAACAAGCCGTAAATCATTGGCCTTGGCTGTCCAGAACAGGGTTCCCAGAGGACGCCCCTCGCCGGCAGGTCACGACGTGACCTCTTGCGGCCGCGGAGGCTCGGGGCATATCTGGGTTGCCCGATGCTTCAGAGAACGTGCCACCCGCACGACGCCGCCCGTACTAGGTGGCGTTCAAACTAATGTGCCCGGCAGCACGTGCACCCGCTTTCGGGCTAACGGTTGGGTCTCGTTGTCAGCCCGAACCGGGATACAACATACGAGGCGCTGGACCCCACGAAAACGTTTAGTTCCTCCAGAGGCGGGAGTTCTCGCGGCTACTTCTACTCCCGTGGTTTCAACGCCGATAACCGCGATTCGGTCAAGCTGCGCCCGCTGCTTTTCGCCAGGCTTGGGAGTGCCGGGCTATCGGGGCTTGTAGACGTCCGAGCGGTGTTCGATGCGGTGAACGTAGAGGATGTGGGCTTCAACGTCGAGGGTGAACAGCACCCGGTAGTCACCGCGTCGGGCGGTGCGCAGGCCGAGGAGTTCGTTCGTCAAAGGCTTGCTCAACCGGTACGGGTTCTCGGACAGGACTCCGGTGACGAACTCGACAATGGCGGCGGCCGCTTTTTCCGGCAGCCGCCGGAAGCCCTTCAGTGCCGGGCTGGTGACTTCAACCTTCCATGGATCTTGGGCGGGCGATTCACTCACCGCGGCGGAAGCCCGAATTCGCGGCGGAGATCTTCTCCGCTGGTTGTATTTCCCTCCGCGATATCGCGCTTGGCCTGGGCCAGGTCTTCACGGATGCCCGGCTGCGACAGCCAATGGATGGTTTCCTGCAGGGATTCCAGGTCCTCAGCGGACATCAGGACCGCTGACGGGTGCCCGTGCCGGGTGATCTGGATGATCTCGTGCGTCTTGTCCGCTTCCTCCACGAGCGCGGAAAGCTTGTCCTTCGCCTCACTGAGCGATATCGTCTTCATGCGACGATAATAGCCCAACTTTTGGCCACCGTCTAGCCTAAATTCTAGCTGAATGGCCGTCTCTATTGCGTTGTCCTGCCAGCTCCGCTGCGTCGCGTCAGAATAGAGCCACATTTTGCTTTTCTAGACAGTGCCTCATCATGTTCTCAGATCCCACCCTGACAGCTTGGGGGGTGGGAGCCGGGTCGTAGGCAACTCGAGAACAAGCGCAATAACCCCAAGAATCTGGGCTTGGTGGACTCGGCCTGAAGATGAGGGGCGGCTGTATCCCATGCTGAGATACGGCATGCGTCTGAGAACAGCCGGAGCTTCCCCCACGGCCTAAATCCTCCCATGTCAGACGCGCCTGACTTCAGGTTGGGGTGTAGGTAAGTAGGCGTCACCCACTCAGGGTCCTCATTCCCCTGCATGCATTGGAGGAAAATCTGTCCTGCGCCACTCAATACCGGGTGTTAAAAGAGCACTTTCTCCTGGGCCATCGTGTCAGCGGTCCGATGACGATGCATAGTCGTTCGGTTCTATGCGCCAAAGGGTAGCCGCGGGTCGATCTCCTGACCATCCCATGTCTGGCGTATCCAGCCGTGGTGGGGGTCGTCGCTGATGAGCCAGTCCCGCACACGTCCGGGGCCGGCCATGACGTTGAGGTAGTAGAGGTCATATCCGGGAGCGGCCATGGCGGGACCGTGCCAGCCGTAGGGGACCAAGATGACGTCGCCGGTGCGGATCTCAGCGGAGACATCAATGGGTGGCTCGTCGGAGGCATAAACGCGGGCATAGCCAATTGGGTCGGACTCCCCGGGGACCAGAGATCCGGGAGCCATGCGGGTTTCGAAGTAGTAGATCTCCTCGAGACTGGTTTCGCCTTCCTTCTCCTCGTCGTGCTTGTGGGGAGGGTAGGAAGACCAGTTGCCGGAAGGCGTGATGACTTCGCAGACGATGAACCGGTCGGCTTCGAGGGCGGCGGGTGTGCCGAAGTTGTGGACCTGGCGAGAGCAATTCCCGGCTCCGCGGAGTTCCACAGGGGTATCTTCCGCTTTGATTAGCCGCGTAGGGTACTCGGCTTTGGCCGGAGCGGTCGCCACGGCGACCCTGCCGCCGTCATGGGAACTGATGGTGACGGCTTTGTTGATACCTGTGTACAGGACGTCACTTGGCCCGTGGAATACCGATTGGCGTCCGGTAAGGCCGTACCCGCGGCCGGAGACCGTCACGGTGAAGGCACCGCTGAGCGGCACCACAATGCGTTCTTCCGCTGCGGCGGGAAGTTCTATGGAGGCACCCGGCGGGAGCGTGGCGACCTTCAGGCCGGTATACGCCCAGCCCGCAACGGACAACGTGGAATCGGATGGGCGGGGGGGGGGACGTCCCACTTGCCATCGGCGGCTGTTCCGAGCGGGTATACCCAATTCATGATGATTGTTTCTCTTCTGTAGTGCCTTGGCGGCACGCGCCTAAAGGTGCGTGCGAAGGGGCCGGACAGCGACTCAATGCTGCCGGCCCCAAGGGGTGGTCAAACGGGGATCAGCGGAAGGAGCCGACCTTGAAACTTTCCATGATGTGCTTGTGCAGGAGCGCGTAAGCCAGGACCAAGGGAACGATGCTGATCACCATGCCGGCCAGCTGGGCGCCGAGGTCGACGCTGTACTGGGCGCTGAAGAGGAGCAGGCCTGGTGCGACCGTCGTGCTCTTGGGGTCAACGAGCAGCGGCAGTGTGTGGGACAGGTTGTTCCATGCGTAGATGAATGCCAGCAGCAGGTTGCTGAGGATGGCGCTCTTCGACATGGGAACGGCGATCGTCCAAAAGATTCGAAATTCCGAGGCTCCGTCGGTCTTCGCCGCTTCAATGACGTCGAGCGGGAAGGACGCGAAGAAGGCATACATGAGTGTCACGGTCAGGGGGAGCCATCCGGCTGCGAAGACGAGGCCGATGCCGAGGGGGTTGCTGCGCAGGCCGAGGGTGCCGGTGACGGAGAACAGAGGGATGATCACGGCCAGGAACGGCAGGGCGTAGAGGATGACAAAGTAGCGTTCGAACAGCGCAGCGAAGAATCCGGTCTTCCTGGCGATGGCGTAGGCGGCCATCGTGCCGGCGACGATGGACGCCAGCACGGCGGCTGCGGAGAACACGGTGGTGTTGAGGAAGTAGGTGCTCATCGATTCGCCGACGGCCACGCCGTTCCAGCCGCGGATGTAATTATCGAACTGGATGGGGTTGGGCAGTCCGAGCGGATCGCCGACAATCTGCTGCGTCGTCTTGAGGGATCCGAGGATGATGGTCAGCACGGGCAGGACGCTGATCAGCACGTAAGCGGCGATGACGATGGACACGACGACGGACCCTGGGCTCCGGAGCCTGAAACGCTTGCGGGCGGTGGGCGCCGTTGAGGGGACAGGCGCCACATCTGGGCGGGCGGTGCTCTTGGTGGTTGTCATTGCTGGCTCATTTTGCTCGGGCGGAACACGAACGTGTACGCGAGGGAGATGATCACGATGATCAGCGTTCCGAAGAAGGCGGCGGTGGAGGCGTAGCCGAAGTTACTGAGTTCGAAGCCCTCACGGTAGATAAAGGTGGCCATGATGTCGGATGCCAGGCCGGGGCCGCCCTTGGTCAGGGCGTAGGCGGTGTCAAGGGCCTTGAAGTTGCCGATGATCTGCAGCCCGATGACGACAACCAGGACGTCACGGGACAGTGGCAGGGTCACGTGCCAGATGCGCTGCAACCCGCTGACGCCGTCGAGTGTCGCGGCCTCATTGACGGACTCCGGGATGTCGTTCAGCGCTGAGAGCATCAGGATCATCGGGATGCCCACGTACTGGATGGTAGAGACAAAAATGACAACGGGGAGGGCGGCCTTCGGGTCGCTAAGCCAGTTGATGGCCAGGTCCGGGTTGATGCCGCGCAGGATCGGGTTGATCCAGCCAAGGGTTGGGTCCAGGGCGTTCTTCCACGCCAGCGCGAAAACCGTCGGGGGGAGGATGACCGGCAGGAAGGCCAGGAACTTCAGGGTATTGGTCAGCGGAACCTTGCGGTAGAAGGCCAAGGCCAGTGCTGTTCCGATGAGGACTGTGCCGCCGGCTGCCCCAAGGGTCAACCAGAAGGTGCGGACCAGGGCATCGAAGGCCTGGGGGTCACTGAAGAGATCGGTGATGTTTTTCGTGCCGATCGGCCTCGGGGTTCCGAAGCCGGCCCAGCGCTGGAAGATCAGCTGGACAGAGACGGCCAGAGGATACATCGTGAACAGGAGTGTCAGAATCAGGGCCGGTGAGATGAAGCCCCAGAAGAGTGGACCGGAAAAGCGGGACTTGTCTTGGGCGGCGCGGGCCTTGGGCCGGGCAACCGCCTCCTCTGCCGGTGCGGGGTGAGATGCAGTCGTCATTGATGTGCCTTTGAAGGTCGGGCGGGGCACCCGGGGCGGGGCCCCGCCCGAAGTCGGTTACTTGTGGGTTTCCCGGTACTTGTCGGCCGCGTCCTGGAGCTTTTGGGCAGCTTGCTCGGCCGTCAGGCTTCCGGCCATGGCGCCGGAGACAACGTGCTGCGCGAAGGCCTGCTCGATGGACGCCGGGATGATGGAGAACCAGGCGGCCGTCTGCGCGCCGGTCTTCAGAGCCTCGGTGAGGGAAATTTCCGTCTTGGAGGTCATGACCTTGGTCAGGTCAACGTCTTCCCGAGCCGGGACACGGCCCATGCCCTTCTCCAGTGTGTCTTTCTGGATCATGTAGGAGATGAAGGATTTGGCCAGTTCAGGGTTCTTGGCCCCTGCCGGGACCAGGAACGAGTCGAGCGACACTCCGGCAGCCGAGGGTTCGCTGCCCAGGGACGGGAACAGTGCCCAGTCCCATTTGAAGTTCTTCGGCTCATAGACGGGCGGGACCCAGGAGCCCATGATCCACGAGCCTGCCTTCTGGGTGTCGAAGAGCGTCTGCGACTGCTCGAACGACATGCCTTCAAGGCCGCTGGGGAAGTATCCGGCCTTGTTCCAGTCCACCATCTGCTGGATGGCCTTTACCGCGCAGGGCTCGGTGTACTTGGGTGCCGAGTCGCCGTCGGCTTTCCAGTTATTGGAGATCTTCTGGTACAGCTCTGAGCCGCAGGAGGATGAGAACGGGGAACTGAACATGTATTCGGCGAAGGGAACACCGGGCACCGAGAACGGCGTGTAGCCGGCAGCCTTCACTGCTGCCAGGGACTTGTTGAATTCATCCAGGCTCTTGAAGACATGCGTCTTCGGGTCCGGCGGGGTTGCGCCAGCCTTGGCCCAGACGTCCTTGTTGTAGAAGACGTAGGGCAGAAGGGTCAGTCCCAGCGGAACGGAGTACTTTTTGCCGTCGGAGGCAGTCGCAAGCTTGTTCGCAGTTTCGCTGACGGTAGAGGAGATCTTGTCCTTCTCCCAGACGTCATCCAAGGGCTGCAGCGCGCCAGCCTGAATCCAGTCCTCCATGATCGCGGACTGGAGCGTGTACGAGACGAGATCGGGGGCGTCGCTGGAGGTGAAGAGCCGACCGCCGGACTGACGCAGGTCCTCGTTGGTGATGCCTCCGACGTTGATCTTTGCCTGGGGGTGCAGCTTCATGAACTCTTCTGCATTTTTCTTCACGAAGGGCCAGTCTCCGTAGACCTGGACCTTCAGCTCACCTGCGAACGGATCGCTTTTTTCAGCCGATCCACCGCCGGCGCACGCCGTCAGTGCCAGCAAAGAAGCAACAACTGCCGGTATTGCGAAACGGACAGTTTTGGATGTGCGATGCATTCGCATCGGGTGACCTCCTCGTCGGGGCAGAGCCTTCGCTCTTGCCATGTGGGTAGCGACCGCTTTGTCACTGAAAGTGGAACTTTGGAATGGGGGAGCGAGGTGAGAGTATGTCTCGTTCTATGAATCGTGACACTGTCACGTGACAGATAGAATGCTATGTGAAGTACGGCACATCGTCAAGGGATTACCCCTCCCGGAGGTATTGCAATGAGGCAACAGGGGGATGACGCCCGAGCGTCAGGCGGGGGCGGGACCTGTCGAAGTCCGCACGGTCAAAGTGGGCTCAAGCACGAACGACTGGGTCTCGGTCCGGTTTTCGTCGAGCCTCTGGGAGGCCGCCAGGACGGCCAATTCGGCCATCCTCCGTACGTCCTGGCGGACGGACGTCAGATCGACGAAGGAAAGCCGCGCAAGCCGGGAGTCGTCGTAGCCGACCACGGAAATGTCCTCCGGCACACGGACCCCTCCTCGGCGGAGGGTATCCAGCAGTCCCAGGGCGCACCGGTCGTTCCCTGCAATGACGGCGGTGGGGCGATCGCCCCACGTCAGTATTTCGGCTGCTGCCGCCGCTCCGCTCTCTTCCGTGTAGTCACCCGGGATCACCTTGACATTGTCGGCCAGCCCGTGGCTTGCCATGGCCTTTTCATAGCCGGTGCGCCGTTCGGTGGCGGATGGCATGTGTCCGCCGTCGATGTGGATAATCCTCCGATGCCCGAAGCCAACCAGGTGATCGACTGCCTGTCCGACGCCGCTTTCATCGTCGGTGCGCACCACATCGATTTTGGCGCGCTTGACCACACGGGCCACCTCGATAACGGGAACGCTTGCAGCGAGGGCGTTGAGCTGCTTCGCGTCGAGGTCCGGGCCCAGGAGGATCAAGGCCTCGGAATGGTAGCCAAGCAGTTCTTCGACAGCCTTGTACTCATCACGCGTCGCGGTCATGGCACCCAGCACCAGGTGGTAGCCATACTTCTCGGCCGCGGGATACAGCTCTTCGATGAACTCGAGGTCGAAGGCATGCCGCGAGGTAAACAGCACGCCCAGGTTCCGGCTCCGCGTGCGGCGCAGCATCTGCGCTGCCACGTCCGGGCGATAGCCCAATTCGTCAGCCGCCTTCATGACGCGCTCACGGGTTTTCGCGCTGGCTCCGGGGATCCCGCGGAAGATCGTGGAGACCAGCGTCCGTGATACGCCGGCGCGCTCGGCGACATCCGCCATGGTCGGGCGCTTCAGTGGTGCCTGCGATGGTTGGACGGCCACGGCGCATCACCAACCCTTTCGTCTTGATGGAAAGCAACTGTTCTTGACGTCGAGAACACGCTCCACATAGTATGACACCTGTCACGTGACAGTGTCACGATTCATAGAACGAAACAGTAAACATGTCGCGGCCTGCTGGACCGGCTTGCACCAGAGCAGCAGCACCGTCTTTCGAAAGGTTGGCCGCAGTGACGCGGACGATAACGTGCGGGGCACAAAGAGCCAGCGGCGAAGCGGCCAGAAGTCCGAAAAACCGAAACGCAGTGCAGAGAACAACGCCGACCTGCTGCGTTCCCCTACGAACCCAGACCCTTTGAAAGGACAAGCACGTGAGCGCAATTCGCGTTGGTACCGCCCCGGATTCTTGGGGCGTCTGGTACCCGGACAACCCCAACCAGGTGCCCTATACCCGGTTCCTCGATGAAGTAGCCGCCGCTGGCTACCAGTGGATCGAACTGGGTCCCTACGGCTACCTGCCCACCAACCCGGCCCAGCTGCAGGACGAACTCGAAGCCCGCGGGCTGCGGCTTTCCGCCGGTACAGTCTCGGAACGGCTTCACCAGCCCAATTCGTGGGACGCCGTGTGGAGCCAGGTCACCGATGTCGCAGCCCTGACCGCCGCCCTTGGCGGCAAGCACGTGGTCGTCCTGCCTGAAATGTGGCGCGACCTCTTCACCGGCGAAGAACTCGAGCCGGGTGAACTAACCGGCGAACAGTGGTCGGCGAAAACCGAGGGCGCGGACAGGCTCGGCAAGGCGATGTTCGAAGAATACGGAGTCCAGCTCCAGTACCACCCGCACGCGGACAGCCACGTCGACACCGAGGAAAGCATCATCCGGTTCCTGGAGAACACGAACCCGGAATACGTGAACCTCTGCCTGGACACCGGCCACGTCTCCTACTGCGGGGGAGACAACCTCGCCATCATCAACCGCCACCCGGAACGCATCGGCTACCTGCACCTGAAGCAGGTCAACCCCGACGTCGTCGCCAAGGTTCAGACCGAAAACCTCTCATTCAGCGAAGCCGTAACCCTCGGCGCCATGACCGAACCGCCCCTGGGCGTACCGGAGTTCCCACCACTGCTCGAGGCCGTCGCCAAGCGCGGCGTTGACGTCTTTGCCATCGTCGAGCAGGACATGTTCCCCTGCCCGCCGGACGCTCCCCTCCCAATCGCCCAGCGGACCTTCAAATACCTTTCCGGCTGCAGTGTCGCCGGGCTCCGCTTCAACTAATCCCAAAGGAAACACAATGTCTGAAAACCGCGAACTTCGTGTCGCCGTCCTCGGGGTCGGCCTCATGGGCTCCGATCACGTCAAACGCCTGACGAACAAAATCAGCGGTGCCCGTGTCTCCGTCATCAACGACTTCGACATCGAGCGCGCCAAATCGATTGCTGCGGATGTGCCCGGTGCCCGGGTCGTCGCTGACCCCTTTGAAGCCATCACCGCGGACGATGTCGACGCCGTGGTGCTGGCAACACCGAGCCCGACGCATGAGCAGCAGCTGATGGAATGTCTTCGCACCCGCAAACCCGTTCTGTGTGAGAAGCCGCTGACCCCGGACGCAGAATCGTCGCTTCGTATTGTGAAGGCCGAAGCAGAGCTTGGCGTGAAGCTCATCCAAATCGGTTTCATGCGCCGCTTCGACAACGAGTACCAGCAGCTGAAGCAGTTGATTGTGGAAGGGGAGTTGGGAAACCCCCTCATGGTGCACTGCGTTCACCGCAATCCCGCAGGTCCTCCGGGCTTCACCAGCGCCATGGCTGTCACCGAGTCCCTCGTCCACGAGGTGGATTCCATCAGGTACCTCCTCGACGAAGAAATCACCTCCGTTCAGGTGCTCCAGCCCCGGTCAACTACCCTTGCCGGCGCTGAGCTGCGGGATCCCCAGCTGGCCCTGTACGAAACCGCCAGCGGGCGCCTGATCGATGCCGAAATCTTCATCACCACGGGGGTGGCGTACGAAGTTCGCACCGAAGTCGTGGGCGAACTAGGCAGCGCCACCATCGGTCTGGATGTGGGGCTGATCCGCAAGACCAAGCCGGGAACCTGGGGCGGAACCATCACCCCCGGCTTCCAGGAAAGGTTCGGACAGGCCTACGACACCGAAGTCCAGCGCTGGGTCAACGCTGCCCGGTCCGGTGCCGAAACCGGCAACTACGTCGACGGTCCGGATGCCTGGGATGGCTACGCAGCGCAGGCCGTCTGCGCCGCCGGCGTCGAGTCCGTCAAGACCGGACTTAAGGTTCCCGTCTCGATGGTCGACAGGGCATCTGTTCTGGGCTCCCGCGTTTGATCCAGAAGGCTTGCCCAAAGGACACCCTTTGTTCTTTGGGCAAGCCGACTCGGGCCAGCCCGAAAAGAAGGAGAGTAGTCGTGCCGCTGGACACAACGCAGCCCATCACTTCGAACGAGCTTCGCGGGCTTTCACAAGCAGACGCGGACACCCTGATTCTCAGGGCGTCGGACAAGGGTCCTGCCAGCTATTCACGCATCCTGAAACTAAAGCGGTCGGGCCCTGAGCCGCTCTACTATCAGCTTGCCCAGAGCATCGAAGACGCCATACAGTCCGGCGCGATCGACCACGGCACCAAATTGCCCCCGCTTTCTGTCATGGCGGCAGAACTCACGTTGTCTGCGCAAACTGTGCGACATGCGTGGGATTACCTCGAACGCCGGGGAGTGCTCATCTGCCGCCGCGGCCTTGGCACGGTCGTCTCCTAGACGGACAAATCAAGACAATCCGGGAACGCCCCTAAGGTCCCCCCGCCAACTTCACCCTCCCCGCAGCACGCTGTTCCGTGCCAGCCGGGTGCAACGAAACTCTACGGATCCTGGCGGAATGCCAGAGGAAAGGTCCACGATTACCGTGACCCACGAACTGCTCACCATCGGGCGCATCAGCGTTGATATTTACCCGAACGACATCGGGGTAGGGCTGGAGGATGTCACCTCCTTCGGCAAGTACCTCGGCGGCTCCCCGTCCAACGTTGCCGTTGCCGCCGCCCGCCATGGCCGCCGCACCGGTGTCATCACCCGCACCGGGGATGACCCGTTCGGTACCTACCTGCACCGCGAACTGCAAAAGTTCGGCGTGGACGATTCCTTCGTCTCCCCGATCCAAGGCCTGCAGACACCGGCCACGTTCTGCGCCATTCTGCCCGAGACGCACGAGTTCCCGCTGTACTTCTACGGCCGGTTCCCCACGGCGCCGGACCTGCAGATCAAGGCCGACGAGCTCGACACCGACGCCATCCGGGACGCGAAGATCTTCTGGTCCACGGTGACGGGCCTGTGCCAGGAACCCAGCCGCAGCGCCCATGTCGCTGCCCATGAGGCACGGCCCCGCACCGGCCTGGCCGAGGGCCAGCACACCATCCTGGACCTGGACTACCGCCCCATGTTCTGGGCCTCCGAGGAGGAAGCCCGGGAACAGGTTGCCCGGATCCTGCCGCACGTCACCGTCGCGATCGGCAACGACCAGGAATGCTCCGTCGCCGTCGGCCCGGGCACCCCGGATGAGCAGGCGGACCGGCTGCTGGACGCCGGCGTCGAGATCGCCGTCGTGAAGCTCGGCCCCGAAGGCGTGATGGCCAAGACCCGCGCCGAACGTGTGGTCTCCGCCCCTGTTCCCGTTGAGACGGTCAATGGCCTCGGTGCCGGCGACTCTTTCGGCGGCGCCTTCGTGCACGGCCTGCTCTCCGGCTGGCCGCTCGCCCAGGTCCTGGACTACGCCAACGCCGCCGGCGCGATCGTCGCCTCCCGCCTGTCCTGCGCGGACGCGATGCCGACGCCGGCCGAGGTAACCACCTTGCTCGCCGAACGTGGAAGGCCCGTTCCCGGCGCACCCGCCCAGCTTGCCCCCGAAGGAGTAACACCGTGACACTGACCCCGATTGCCTCGAACAGTGCTGTGGATGATGATCCCCGCCGTTATGAGCACCTAAGCACTATTCGCCTGCAAGATCCGGAAGCTGTGGCCCGGGCCGCGAAGGCCCGCCGCCGCCACCCCGGCCTGAAATACGGTCGGCAGAACTTCATCGTCGCCGCCGACCACCCGGCCCGCGGCGCCCTCGCCGTCGGCAAGAATCCGGTGGCCATGGCTGACCGACGGGATCTGCTGGACCGGTTGCAGATTGCACTGGCCAACCCGGCCGTGGACGGCATCCTCGCTTCCCCGGACATCATGGACGACCTTCTCCTGCTGGGCGCTCTGGAGGGCAAGCTGGTGTTCGGTTCGATGAACCGCGGCGGGCTCTCGGGCCTGGTCAACGAGTTCGATGACCGCTTCACCGGGCACACCGCCGCTGCCTTGGAAGAGCTGGGCGCGGACGGCGGCAAGATGCTGACCCGGATCTGCCTGGGCGACCCGGACACCGTAGCCACCCTCGAAGCGACCGCGAAGGCGATCGACTCGCTGGCCGAACGGAGGCTCATCGCAATGGTGGAGCCGTTCCTGTCCGTCCGCGAGAACGGCCGGGTCCGCAACGACCTGAGTGCGGACGCGGTGATCAAGTCCATTGGCATCGCCGAGGGCCTCGGGTCCACCAGCGCCTACACCTGGATGAAGCTGCCTGTCGTGGACCAGATGGAACGCGTCATGGCCGCTACCACCATGCCCACCGTGCTGCTGGGCGGAGACCCGGCCGGCACCCAGGACGAGGTGTTCGCCACCTGGGGAGCGGCCCTAGCCCTCCCCGGCGTGCAGGGCCTCACGGTCGGCCGGACCCTGCTCTACCCGGCCGACGGCGACGTCGCGGCGGCTGTCGCCGCGGCCGCATCCCTGCTGAACCCAACGGAAAGGGCAGCACAATGAGCCCATCGCGGGGAACCCGCCGGATGACCGTAGCGCAGGCCGCGGTCGAATATCTTTCCAAGCAGTACACCGTCGATTCCATCAATGGTGTGGAGTTCCTTGAGCGGCTGATCCCGGGCACGTTCGGTATTTTCGGGCACGGCAACGTGGCTGGCGTGGGCCAGGCCCTGAAGCAGTACCAGCAGCTCGATCCGCGGATCATGCCGTACTACCAGGGCCGGAACGAGCAGGCCCAGGTGCACCAGGCCGTCGGCTACGCCCGGCACACCCGCCGCCGGCAGACCTACGCGGTCAGCACCTCGATCGGACCGGGGTCCTCAAACCTGCTCACCGGTGCGGCACTGGCCACCACCAACCGCCTGCCGGTCCTGCTGCTGCCGTCGGACACTTTCGCGACCCGGACGGCGGACCCGGTCCTGCAGCAGCTCGAACAGCCCTACGCCTACGACCTGACCGTCAACGATGCGTTCCGGCCGCTGTCCAAGTTCTTCGACCGGGTCACCCGCCCGGAGCAGCTGTTCTCCGCCTTCCACCACGGCCTGCGCGTCCTCACCGACCCGGCCGAAACCGGCGCCGTGACCATCTCGCTGCCGCAGGACGTCCAGGCCGAAGCCTTCGACATCCCGGAGGAGTTCCTCGCGGAGCGGGAGTGGCGGATCCGCCGCCCCGAAGCGGACGACGACGACATCGCCCGCGCCGCCGAAGCCATCCGCGCCGCGAAGCGGCCGCTGATCATCGCCGGGGGCGGCGTCCTCTACGCCTACGCCAACGAGGAACTCGCTAAGTTCGCCGAGCTGACCGGAATCCCGGTCGGCAACACCCAGGCCGGCGTCGGCGTGCTGCCGTGGGATCACAAGTTCTCTTTGGGTGCGATCGGGTCGACGGGTACGACGGCGGCCAACGCCCTCGCGGCCGAGGCGGACCTGATCATCGGCATCGGCACCCGCTACGAGGACTTCACCACCGCGTCCCGGACTGCGTTCCAGAACCCGGACGTGCGCTTCGTGAACGTGAACGTCGCTCCGATCGATGCGTACAAGCACGGCACGCACCTGCCGGTCGTCGCCGATGCCCGCAAGGCCCTGGTCAAGCTGAACCAGGCCCTGGGCGGCTACCGCGTGGGCGCCGACCTCGAAAACCAGATCGCGGCGGAGAAGAAGCGCTGGGACGCGACCGTCGATGCCGCATTCGCCGAGGCCGATGCCCCACTTGTCAGCCAAAATGCCATCATCGGCGCCACCAACCGGGCCATGGATGCCCAGGATGTGGTGATCTGTGCCGCCGGGTCACTGCCGGGTGACCTGCACAAGATGTGGCGGGTCCGGGACCCGTTCGGCTACCACGTCGAATACGCGTACTCCTGCATGGGCTACGAGATCCCGGGCGGTTTGGGCGTCAAGCGCGCCGCCTTGGCTGAAGCAGCCGCTGGTGGTCCCGAAAGGGATGTCGTCGTGATGGTGGGGGACGGCTCCTACCTGATGATGCACACCGAACTGGTCACCGCCGTCGCCGAACGGATCAAGCTGATCGTGGTTCTGATCCAGAACCACGGCTACGCCTCCATCGGCTCGCTCTCCGAATCCCTCGGCTCCCAGCGCTTCGGTACCCAGTACCGGGCCCTTAACGAGGAACACCATTCCTTCGACGACGGCGACCGGCTCCCGGTGGACCTGGCCCTGAACGCCGAATCCCTCGGCGTGAAGGTCATCCGGATCGAACCGGGCGAGAAGGCCATCGCCGAACTCGAGCAGGCCATCCGCGACGCCAAGGCCGCCCCCGCAAACGGCGGGCCTATCGTGATCCACGTCGAGTCCGACCCGCTGCTGGATGCCCCGTCCTCCGAATCCTGGTGGGATGTTCCAGTTTCAGAAGTGTCGGAGTTGGAGTCCACTAAGCAGGCCTTCCAGACCTATATTGACCGCAAGTCCCGCCAGCGCAAGCTGCTGGGCTAAAAACAGAAAGTTCACAATCATGTCGACGACGACCGTCAGCACCACCATCAAGCACTTCATCAACGGTGCCGAGACCTCAGGCGAGGGCGACCGCACCGCCCCCGTCTACAACCCGGCCACCGGGCAGGTCAGCGCGGAGCTGCGCCTGGCCAACCGGGCCGACCTGGACACCACCGTCGCCGCCGCCCGCGCCGCTGCCGATTCCTGGGGTGATATTTCCCTGGCGAAGCGCACCGCGGTTTTGTTCAAGTTCCGTGAACTCGTCGCCGAGCACGTTGATGAGCTCGCGGCGCTGATCACGGCCGAGCACGGCAAGGTCCTTTCCGATGCGAAGGGTGAGATCGGCCGCGGCCTGGAAGTCATCGAGTTCGCCTGCGGGATCCCGTCGCTGCTCAAGGGCGACTACTCGGACCAGGTCTCCACCGGCATCGATGTGTTCTCCTTCCGCGAGCCCCTCGGCGTGGTCGCCGGGATCACGCCGTTCAACTTCCCGGTCATGGTGCCGTTGTGGATGGCGCCGATGGCGATCGCCACCGGCAACGCGTTCATCCTCAAGCCCTCCGAGCGTGACCCCTCGGCTTCCCTGCTGCTGGCAAAGCTGTGGAAGGACGCAGGCCTGCCGGACGGGGTGTTCCAGGTCCTGCACGGTGACAAGGAAACCGTCGACGGTTTGCTGACCCACCCGGACGTGGACGGGATCTCCTTCGTCGGTTCCACCCCGATCGCGAAGTACGTCCACGAGACCGCGACCGCGCACGGCAAGCGCGTCCAGGCCCTGGGAGGGGCGAAGAACCACGCCATCGTGCTGCCCGACGCGGACTTGGACAACGCCGCCGACCACCTCGCCGCTGCCGCGTTCGCTTCCGCCGGTGAACGCTGCATGGCCATCTCGGTCGCCGTCGTCGTCGGTGAGGCCGCGGACCTGCTGGTGAAGAAGGTCGAAGAACGCGCCGTCGCGGTCAAGGTCAACAACGGCACCGTCCCCGGCGCCGAGATGGGCCCGGTCATCACCCCGGACTCGAAGGAACGGATCGTGAAGATCGTCACCGAAGCCGAAGCCGCTGGCGCCGCGATGGTGGTGGACGGCCGCGACCTCGTCATCCCCGGCCACGAGGAAGGCTTCTGGGTAGGCCCCACCGTGCTCGACCACGTCAAGACCGGAATGAGCGCCTACACCGAGGAGATCTTCGGACCCGTGCTCGTCGTCGTCCGCGTCGACACCCTCGAAGACGGCATCCGCCTGATCAACTCCAACCCGTACGGCAACGGCACCGCGATCTTCACCTCCTCCGGCGCCGCGGCCCGGAAGTTCCAGCGCTCCGTGACCGTGGGCATGATCGGCATCAACGTGCCCTTGCCCGTCCCGGTGGCGTACCACTCCTTCGGCGGCTGGAAGGCCTCCCTCTTCGGCGACAAGCACATCTACGGCCCCGAAGGCGTCTCCTTCTACACCCGCGGCAAAGTGGTCACCTCCCGCTGGCCCGAACCCACCCACGCCTCCGGCGCCTCCTACAACTTCCCTTCGCATGCAGATGAGCATGAGGCGGATCAGGGCGGTGCGGAGACCGTCCCGGGTCGAGCAGACGACGATACGGAAGCCCGGATCGACCGCGACTAGCGGCAGACTGATCGGGATCAGGCCCTGCGTATACCGCAGGGCCTGATCCCGTTGTGCTGCCAACAGAAGACACATCGGATGGACGTTGTCGGCCCGACTTTCATCCTGTCGACGGTGGCGGTGAGACGTACCCTCGCGAGGTACAAAGCAAAGCAATTCGCGTGGTGGATGCCAGCATCGCGCGTCTTCCAAGTGCCTAGCTTGGCTTCCAATCGCGCACGTCATGACAAGTGAAAGCACAGGTAAGCAGGAGCAGAACAAGACAATTTGCAGCAAGCCTCGCCCGAGAGGCCATAAAGCCGACGACTACTGATCCAGGGGCGCGCGCGAAGCATCATCCCCGGTTTTTAGTGGTCATGTCTGCTGTGAAGAGGCTGCGTACGCTTGCCGCCTCAGGTGCAGACCGCTAGTTCTGACAGGCTTCTCTGGGGTCGTGGCCTCTCACGGTGTGCTGGCGTTGGTTTCCCTCATCCCGAATCAATCGTTCGGTCGTTTGGCGTGCCCGGCGGCGGCAGCGTGGGACGGGAGATTGAACGAGGCACGCGAGGCTGCAGACGCTTATGGCCGGCGGGAGGTGACCACCTTGCCGCGGGTGTAGAACGAAACGCCTTTTTTCGGGGCCAAGGCGTGCTTGTCGCCGAACAGCATAGGTTTCGAGCCGCCGAGGGAATGGCCGGCCACCGGGATAGTCAGCTCGGGCAGGATGATGGCGGATTGCCGCTTATTCCTGACCGACGGACCCAAGGTGATGTGTGGGGATCCGGTCTCGGTCGGAGGTGATGTCCGTGTAGCCGTGCGGCTCAGGGCGGCCAGACGGGCTGAGGTTCACGAAGACTATCTTTTCGATGGTGAGGATGCTTTGCCTGGTAATCATGTTGCGAACCTCTGCGCGCATTGTGAGGGAGGTCCGTCCAAATTTCGTGGCAGCCAAGCCCATTTCGATCAGGTCCCCTTGGAGAGCAGAGCTTACGAAGTTTATTTCCGAGATGTACTTAGTTACGGCTCGGCCGTTTCCAAGCTGAAGGATGGCGTAGATTGCCGCTTCCTCGTCAATCCACTTGAGCAGGCTGCCGCCAAACAGGGTCCCGTTCGCGTTCAGGTCCTCAGGGCGTACCCACTTACGCGTGCGGAAGGTGATGTCAGCTGTCTGCGTTTGGAGGGTTAGCCGAGGCTGATTTGAGGGCGAGAGGATGCCGCTGCCTCCCGCCTCCACTGCAGCGTGCGCCTGGCCATGGCGTTCTACCATGCTGATAGCTCCTGAGTAACCCCATATGGCACCGACCCGCTGACGGCAACAGTAAACCGTGTTTGGCTGTGCCGCGTGATCAGGATCCCGCTGCGGTGCTTCATCGCCTCCTGGCGAAGAAGCATCTCTGCTCGATTTAGGTCGCGTTCTATGCCGTTCGGGTCGATGCCCGTAATCTCAAGCATCGCCTCGGTGTTCCTGCTGGCCATTATTATTCCTGGATGAAAATCGAAGAAGAATGCGTGAGAGCGAGTACGTCGTACTGGGTCTACGGCGTTTCATAGATAGGGCCGGACTCAGCTACCCCGGCATGGTTATGGACGTCGCTCTCAGACGCGCTTTGAGCCGGTAGGCCACGCTTTGACCTGGTGGGTAATGGTGGCATTCGGTGCCTGCTTGCAGCTCCCGCCTACGGTTAAGGAATAGTAAATCAACCCAGAGCTCGCGTGCAAGAGTTTGTACTAACATCCCAACATAGTCTCCGCTTGTTCATGCCAAGCAGGGCCGATTTGCGGGCGGCCGTGCTGAACCACAAGCGGGCAAAGCTGGCGCTCAGCGCAGGAGTGGCCGGCTCGGCTTTCCCTGCTGCCATCTCAGCGATCCTCCGCGGCGGATGCCAGCCAAGACGCTCGCGTATGTCACGATACATAGACATTCGGGCGCTGATGTGTCTAAACTCTCACTGACACTTACTACTGTCACGTGACAGTTGCAGCGAAGCAACGCCTCCCGGCACTTCCGCGACATCGTCGGCACTGACCTCCCACCCGAGGAAGCATTCAGCATGTGCCGCACACAGACATCAAGCTAGCTGGCTCTGCACACCGACGAAGGTGCGGGAGCAACAGGACGATAGGACATATTCGATGAACTACCACTTCCTTGTTGAGGAAAACGCGGGGAGCGGACTGTGATCGGCGCCGACAAAGAAACCGCCCGGTCTTCCAACCGATTCCTCATTAAGCTCACCGCCATCGCTACCCTGGGCGGCTTGCTCTTTGGTTATGACTCCGGTGTCATTTCTGGCGCATTGCTCTATCTCAAAGACGACCTGCAGCTCGACACCTTGCAGGAGGGCATCGTTGTCAGCTCCCTGCTGTTCGGCGCCATCTTCGGCGCCCTGCTTGGCGGCAAGCTCTCTGATGTAATCGGTCGCCGCGGCAGCCTGATGGTTTGTGCTGGACTGCTGCTCTTCGGGGCACTGGGCAGCGCCGTGGCCCCCAACTATGAATTTATGGTCACCGCCCGCATCCTCCTCGGCCTGGGCGTAGGAGCTGCATCAGTTACAGTGCCAATTTTTCTGGCGGAAATGGCACCGGCTCATCGACGCGGTCGCATCGTCACGATCAATGAACTCATGATCGTTACCGGCCAGTTTCTGGCGTTCGTGACAAACTCGCTTCTGGACCAGCTCATCCAAGACCCCCAGGTTTGGCGCTGGATGCTAGGCGTCGCGACCATCCCTGCGGTCGCTTTGTTTGCCGGCATGATGCTCCTTCCGGACTCCCCCCGCTGGTATGCACTCAAAGGCCGTTACGCAGACACCCGTCGGGTGCTCGAGCTCAGCCGCCCTTCTCGGCAGGCCGCCGAGGAATATGACCTGGTCGTCGAGCACATTCGGCGGGAAAAGAAGATCGACCGGGGCGCAGCCCTGCGCGACCTGAAAACATTCCCGTGGATGCGGCGACTCTTGTGGGTCGGCGTCGGACTCGCCGTGGCCTCCCAAGTCACCGGCGTCAACACGATCAACTACTTCGCACCCACTATCCTGCGGTCGACCGGGTTGGGTACGAGCGCGGCACTGGTGCTCACGATCGCAGTGGGCGTCATTTCGATTGCCGGAACCCTCATCGGTATCTATCTGCTCGGCCGATTCAATCACCGTCCGCTGCTCCTTACAGGGTTTTACGGAATCATCGGATCGCTGGTCACCCTCGCGGCTGCCTTCCAGCTTCCCGAATCCAACGGCCGCAGTTATGCCGTCCTCGTCGCAATGATGATGTTCATGTTCTTCATGCAGACGTTTGTCGGAATCGGCACATGGCTGATGCTCTCAGAACTCTTCCCGATTGCCATACGTGGATTTGCCATGGGACTGGCCGTGCTCATGCTCTGGACAGCCAACACCATCATCTCGTTCATCTTTCCCATCATGAACGCCGGCATCGGCAGCACCGGGACCTTTGCCATCTTCGTTGGCCTGAACATCATCTCCACCATCTTCCTGGTCAAGTTCCTGCCCGAAACCAAGGGCAAGACCCTTGAAGAGTTCGAGGAAGATTACGCCGCCAAGCACGGAGGATTCCTTGGCGCGCCACTTAGGTCCTCGGTAACGACCTCCCACTGAGAGACATACCCCCAAACCAACAATTGCTGCACTTGCTCCAGCGGAGCAAGTGCAGCAATTCGCGCCTCCAGGTTCGTGCAGGATCGAGTATCGCCTACACAACACAGACAGATAGGCATCCCGCCCCTGACCGGACCCGCCAACCGAAACCTGGCCGGGCCCGGTATCAGCGCACGAACGACGGCAGACCGCATCATGGGCGAAGATCCACGGGAACTCCTCGTGGAAGGTCGCGTGGCTGGATGGGTAATCATGCCCGATCGGCTGTCGAAGCCGAGGCTCAGCGCAACGAACTGCCGAGGGGCTAGCAACTACTTCTACTCCCGTGGTTTCAACGCCGATAATGAAGATTCCGTCATGTAACCGAGTGCCGCCGAGTGGAACTCAGCAGGGGCCATTGCCCGATGCTCCCGCCAAGGTTCCTTGGAGCTCCCTCGTCGTGTAGCCCTGTTGGACGAGGGTGGCGAGCAGCGCCGGTGGCACCCGCCGGCCGCCCTGCGACATTCGACGCCACGATCGGCGTAGGCGTCAGAATAGCCCTGGATTCCGTTTTTATTGACACTGGCTCATGATCTTCTCAGATCCCACCCTGACAGTCGGAGGGGGTAGGAAACCGGGGGCGCGGTAGGCCGAGAATCACCCAAAATAGTCCAAAGCATAGGTGGCTCGATGAAAATCGCATGCGGCAGCAGCTGGCAAAGTCACCTCTTGAAGTTCAATAGCTGTCTGAGAACATCCGAACTCTGCCGACAGGAGAATCCTCCCTGGTCAAGTAACCCCGACGTCAGGTTGGGGTGTACTCCTGCCAGACCTCGCGGATCCCTCAAGGCCGCCACCGCAGCCTGCGGGCACGGCGCCGTGGGTACCCATACCCTGACTGCCTCGCAGGCCAGCCGACATTACGTCCAGTCGCCGGCTCTGCGCCTGGATGTGATCCGTATCTTCGACGCCGAACGCCCGGACCAACGGTTCTGCTCAATTATGGTTTTGGCCCCAAGATCGGCGTACCGTCGCTTCTTAGATGAGAGTAACTGCGCGGATTTGCCCATTCCTCATTTCCGCTGGAAGAAGGATCGACATGGCAGGGTGGAACGCCGACACAGCAGCGGGACCTCTTGGAGCAGGAGCGGTGACGCTAGTCGAAGGCTCATCCTTCTGTATATCCGCGCCGAACGGAGATATCCAGCCTGCCCTCCCACATGGGCTTTTCGTGCAGGACACACGGCTTCTTTCGCGTTGGGAACTTTCGGTCAATGACCAACAGTTGGAACCGCTTACCGCAGAGCAAAAGGAACCCTACAGGGCGCTCTTTGTGGGGAGAGTTACGCGCACCGACGGGTACGCGGACAGTCCACTGGTAGTTAAGCGCCTGCGCGAGGTGGGGGCGGGCCTGACGGAGCAGATCACGCTCCGGAATTACTCCCGGCATGCAGTTGAATGCTCCGTCTCCCTGCGGATAGAAGCTGATTTCGCAGATCTCTTCGAGGTCAAGGAAGCCCGCGTTCGAAGAAACTGGGAAAGCATCCGACAGATTGACGGCGAATTCCTCACGATCCGAGGGACTTGGCAGGATGTCTCGAAGAGTGTGACCGTCATGGCTCCGCAAGCTTATTTTCTACATGATGGCGTTTTGACGTATAGAAGTGTCATTGAAGCCCATGGGCAATGGCAGACGGTGATTACCGCCGTACCGGAGAGCGTGGAGTCTACGCCGGCGATTCAGTCGTTTGTGCGCTCAGGCACTGAGGGGCTTTCGCCTCGGGATGAACGACGCCGAGCCTGGGTATCGAAAATACCCGTCCTGCATATCAGCAACAGATCAATAGAGCGGACGCTACAGCGCAGCTACGATGACCTTGGCTCTTTACGAATTGAGGACCCGGCTCACCCGGATCGTGTCGTTGTTGCAGCAGGGGCCCCTTGGTTCATGACGTTGTTTGGACGAGATTCGTTGTGGGCGTCGGAAATGGCATTGCCAGTCGACCCTTCGCTGGCTTTGGGGACTCTCCAAACGCTTGCCAGCCGGCAGGGGGAGGTTATTAACGCCACGACCGAGGAAGAGCCAGGGAAAATTCTGCATGAAGTCAGACTCGATGTGTCAAGCGGAGAAGCGCTGGGCGGCAAGTCCGCGTACTACGGCAGTGTCGATGCGACACCCCTTTTCGTGAGCCTTTTAGGATCCGTCAGCCGCTGGGGATTTGCTTCGAACACCATCGAAGACTTGTTGCCGAATGCAGACCGCGCTTTAGCCTGGATACAGAATTTTGGGGACAAAGACGGCGATGGCTTTGTTGAGTATGAGCGCCTGAACGACCGTGGTCTGGTAAACCAAGGCTGGAAGGACTCATGGGATGGCATCAATTTTGCCGACGGCACCATGGCAGAGCCACCAATCGCACTGTGTGAGGTGCAGGCCTATGTTTATGCCGCCTACATGGCTCGCGCGCGAATCGCGTACGAGACGGGCGATTTTTCCATCGGCGATAGGTTTGCTGCTCGAGGGGAACGGCTAAAAGAAAGATTCAATGAACAGTTTTGGCTTCCTCACAAGGGGTACTACGCCGTGGCCTTGGATGGCGAAAAGCGCCAGGTCGACGCTTGTGCATCAAACATGGGGCACTGCCTCTGGTTTGGGCTGGTCGATAAGGACAAGGCACCATCTGTGGTTGAGCACCTGATGTCTCCTCAGATGTTCAGCGGGTGGGGGATCCGGACCCTTGCGACGGACATGGGTGCCTATAATCCGGTGAGCTATCACAACGGCTCTGTGTGGCCGCATGACAACGCAATTATTGCCACTGGGTTGATGCGGTACGGCTTCGTCTCGGAAGCACAGCGCGTTGCACAGGCTTTGTTGGAGGCCGCCGATTTTTCAGACGGAAGGCTCCCTGAGCTATTTTGCGGCTTCAGCCGCGATGAAATTGCGCGGCCGGTGCCGTATCCCACCGCCTGCTCGCCACAAGCGTGGGCCACTACCGCCCCTATTTCATTGTTGACCAACCTGTTGCAGTACGACGCGTACGTGTCTCTGGGTGGGCTTTGGATGGATCCAGTTCTGCCTGATTCTTTCGGCCAGCTGCATATCACAAACGCCCCGACAGGCCGTGGTCCGATCACCATAGACGCTGCTGGTTCCACCGTCTCGGTGCGAGGGCTGCCGGCAGGGTTGCAGTTGCATCGCGGTCACCGACCATGGATGCCTGAGTTAGTGGAACAAGCGAGAGCCCGCGAGCAGAGCAGCTGACCTTTGCCCGTCGGCTGGTCGCGTTGCGGTTCAGCGCTTGAGTGCCTGCCGTGCTTCGTCCCTTTTCCAGCCGAGTCAACGGGTCAGCGGAACACTATGTATCCTGGACCGGACTGCTGCAGAGGTTGAAACTCCTGCCGAAAGCGTTTGACGATGTGTTCCTGAATGTCCAGCAGCCTTCGCTCACCCAGTTCCGTTCGCAGCCAGGCTACTCCGAGCTCTGGCGCGGTTTCCTCTATCGCGCCTCGCCATTGGACGACGTTTCTATTGTCAAGAACTTCAACCCATTCCCCAAGCTGAAGCGAGCTTAAGAAGCTAATTGCTGCGTGGGTAAGGTCGTCCTTCATATTGTTACCTGCCGATTTTGTGGGGGTCGCGGTCCGAGCGGTGTGGGGTGGTAGGCGATGAATTTCCAATCGCCCGCCACTTTCGTCCAAACCGACAAGGACGCATTGTTGAGCGACTTATCTGTTTCGTTCACGCTGACTTTTGCGACCATCTTCCCTAGAACCAGGGCAGTGTCTCCAGAAATCACAAGGTTTTCAATCTCGTGTTCTATCCAGTGGTATCGAAGTTCTCCGCTACGGAGTTTTGCTACGTAGGTGGCCAACGAATCGCGGTTACCAGCAGTGTGTCCGTAGACGAGGTCTGGGTGACAGAGCTTCTGGAAGGTGTCGAAGTCACCATTCAGCACGGCATCGTAACGCTGTTTTTCCAAGCTTTGGATGGCGGCGTGGTCGGAGGTGGGGGTCTGCATCGGGACCTCTCGCTGTGTTCATGTCCTTCCTGACCCGCTTCTGATTGATGCGGGAGAATGACTTTCTTAGAAGTTAGGGGAGTCGCCGTTGAGGGCGGCGGTTAGCAGTTCTCGGATACCTGTGGGTGTGACTTCCCGAGGATTTGCGTAAGGGTTCCTCGTTGCAAGCTCAACTGCTAATTCAAGATCGGCGTCCGTGAACCCCAGTTCCCGGAGGGATGAAGGCGCGCCTAGTTCCAGGCTGAGCTCCCTCAGGTACTTCACGGGGTATTTCGCGCCGGTAGCCCTTTGAAGAGCAGCGATGGTTTCCGGGACCGCACCAGCGTTGTAAGCCAGGGAGTAGGGGAGTATGACTGTGTGTGTTTCAGCGTGGGGAAGGTTGAACGTTCCACCGAGGGTGTGGCATAGCTTGTGGTGCAGGGACATGGTCGTGGCGCCCAGCGTTGCGCCGCAAAGCCAGGCTCCATAGAGTGCCTCGCTGCGGTGCTCGATGCTGTGGGGATCGGAAACGATCCCCGGTAGCGCCGATGTCAGGGCACGGACGCCTTCTTCTGCCATTTGCGAGATGATGGGGGACCCGTCCGGAGCGTAGAGGGCTTCGACCGCGTGGGCAATGGCGTTAAAGCCGCTCGTTACGGAAATGCGGACGGGTAGGGAACGGGTTAGTTCGGGATCGTAAATGACAGCTGCAGGCAAGACGCGGGGGTCGCGACCGGTTTTTTTCACTCCGTCGGCAGTCAGACCCCATATAGGGGTCATCTCGGATCCAGCATATGTGGTGGGGACAGCGACGATGGGCGCCCCGAATTCCAAGGCAAGAGCCTTTCCCAGACCAGTCGTAGAACCCCCGCCAACGGCAACGTAGCCGTCGGCCTGGACTTCAGAGGCTACAGCACGGGCTCGGTAAGCCGATTCAATCGGGACATGCATTTCTGCCTCAGCGTGCACACCTGCGCTTAGTTCGCCGAGTTCTTCCGAAATGCCTTGGGCAAGGTCCTTTTGTAGTGGTGTCGACAGAACGAGGACACGCTTAAGCCCTAGGTCGCGGATCACCTTCGACAGGTTCTGCACCGATCCCGGTCCGAAAATGACATTCATCGGCAGCGATTTGTACTGAAAGTCCTTCATAGTGAAAGTCTCCTTGCATAGTAGGTAAGGCCTACCTAGGCGGTCTCCTTGACAGCTGGACGCGGCACAAGCCTTCCGCAGAAACAGCCCATTCAAGAAGGGCAGAGATGGCATTTGTTCACTCCCGCTAGCTGCGTCCGATGAGAGCCCGGAGGTGAGCACGATGGTGAGGCCAGCAGGCGAATTGAGCATTCACAGCAATGGCGGTCTACTTTGACGGCACACCTTCGTTCTTATTGATGTGAGCAGAGAGGGCGAGGCACAGCGGGCGCCTCGCCCTCTCTGCTCGGGTTTTGCCGTGGTGTTAGTGGGCTGTTGCGCCGGTGGTTTGGTGCTTGAGTTCCCGTACTGTTTTTGCGAACGGAACGGGAGTTACTGTGGCGC
>NZ_JBHTZA010000039.1:0-27067 GCF_042790555.1 Arthrobacter sp. NPDC056727
TCCCACCCCGCGAACCACCAGCTGTGCCCCCGCTCCCCCCCGGATCCGGCCCCCCAACTGTACGTTCGCGCTTGTCTTCACGGGGTGGAGTCCCAGGTTCCCGATGCCCGGCGGCGTAGCCGCCCCTGCAATGTTGCCCTGACCTTCTCAAGAACGAAGGGCTTCTCGCCGTCGAGATCGTCCTTGAATATCCTGAGCTCCGTCCATCCGAGACGCTCCGTGAGTTCCTGCCGCTTCCTGTCACGTTCGGCCTGAACCGGATCCGAGTGGTGGCCGCCGTCGTACTGCAGTGCGAGGCAGTGTTCCGGATAGGCGGCGTCCGGCCACACCGCCGGCTGGCCCCAGGTGTTGCGGATGATGTAGTTCAGAACCGGTTCGCCGAGCTTCGTGCGGGCAAGAATGAGCCGCATTCTGGTCTCTTGCGGCGAGTCGGCCCCAACGCGGATCTCGGGGAGAGCCAGCCGTGCCGTCTTGATTCCCCGCATGCCGGGGTGTGCAGCCACCATTCGCTGAAGGGCGTCAACCGTTGTCAGCGGAGCCCGCGGCACCGGGAACTCGGGCCCGTGCGCAACCACCGCAGAATCACCGGCGGCGATCAGTTCGTCAACGGTGAGCAGGCCTGCGAGGTCGAGCCAGGTCCTTGCCGGCGAGGTGACCCGGACGCCGTCGTGGATCACCACTTCGCCTGGTTTGAACGTCATGCGGTGACCCACGACGTTTCGCCGGCGCGGCTTGCTGCCGCCTCGCTCACGCGCAACGTGGATTCGCCAATCCTCCTGCATCCAGCCGGGAAGGCCATAACCCCAGATCCGGGCCCCGCAGTGGTGGGTCAGCGTGGAGGCGTCATGCGAGGCGGTGTAGGCGCGCAGGTTAGCGGCGGTGGTGGCTTCTCCTCCGAGTGGAACGCGGATCCCGCGCGAGGGCATGGCCAGGTCCGGTTGCCGCTGGCGTTTCCGGGAAATACCCCGAGCAGCGGCGTCGGAAGTTGTGAACGATCCCGCCGCCAGATCCTGGGGCAGTTCTGAGAGACCCATGCTCCAGTGTGTACCGGGCAGATGCACGTCCGGAGGTTATCCACAGGGGCAAACGGCGAGCAACGCGCGAACGTACACTTGTGGCCCCAAATTCACCGGGAATTGGGGCCACAAGTGTACGTTCGCGCTCCGGGGCGGGGCCACAACTGTACGTTCGCGCTAGGCGGCGGGGGAGGTGCGCTTGATGAGGGCCTTGATGCGGTCGCGGAGTTTGCGGGCCACCTGGTAGGCGGCGTAGCGGGGACGGTTGATGGGCAGGTCCCACGTACCGGGGTAGGAGATTTCACGGCCGCCGAACGACTTCTTGAACGCGGTGAACCCTGCCCACTTGTGGCCGGGCTGGTCGGCCGGGGCCACACCCCAGAGGTCCACGTGCTTCAGCCCCTTCTCCTGGGCGTCCGCCATGAGCGTCACCAGGAGAGGGATGCCCGCGCTGAGCTTGCGGTGGGTGTCGTCCATCGCGGCGTGGGCGTACGTCCGGGTGTCCGCAGAGTCGTAGGCCAGTGCTGCCGCCACCGGGCCGCCATGCAGGTCGGCGATGAAGAGCGTCGCGGCGCCGGCGGGCATCAGGGACTCCGCCACCCGCGTCAGGTACTCGTCGCTTTGCGGCTTGAAGCCGTTCCGCCGCGCCGTCATGTGCAGGAAATTCAGGAGCACCCGGATGTCCTCGGGATCCTGCGTGGTGCGGAAAGTGACGCCCTTCTTGTGGATGTTCCGGTACAGGTTGCGGTTGACCGGCTTCATCCCGGCCAGGACGTCCTTGAAGTCCCGGTCCAGGTCCAGGATCCAGCTGAGTTCGGGCTGCTGGTTCACCGGGGCGGGCTGCAGGCCGCGGTTCCGCAGCTCCGCCGGCGCCGTCTCCGGATCAAGGCCGGCCGTCACCGGCTCGATCCGGATAAAGACCGCACCACAGGACGTCGCCAGTGCACGGAGGGCCGCCAGTGCGGCGTCGAACGCCTCAACTGACTCGGCCACCGGACCGTAGGGCGCATACAGCACCTTGCCGGCCGGGTTCTTCTCCTCGATGGCCAGGAAGCTCCAGCCCGGACCGGACTGCCGGTGAACGTGGCGTCCCAGCGACCTCTGGAAATCCTCCCAGGCCTTGGTTTGCAGGAAGTACTCCACAGCGTTCAGGCCTTCATGGATGTGGTCACGGCAAAGGCTACGGCGTTCTCCGTGGACCCGGACACCGGATGGACGTTGACGGGGTTGTCCGACGCCGGGAGGAAGGCACTTGCGCCGCGTCCCAGCTGCAGGTCGCCCTTCGGGGAATCCAGGTACACGGAACCGGCGACGACGATGATCACCGCGGCACCCGACTGTGCCAGCGGAACCGGTGAACCGTCCGGCTGCAGCTCGATCCGCTGGAGCTGAAACTCGCGGAAGGGCGGGCAGTACAGTTCCTGCCCAAGATCGGTGGTCTCCCGCTGGAGCATGGGGACGTCCACAGACTCGAACCTGAGGGTGTCAAGCAACTCGGGAATGTCGATGAACTTGGGTGTCAGTCCGCCGCGGAGCACGTTGTCCGAGGAAGCCATCACCTCGACACCCAGCCCGTGAAGGTAGGCGTGGACTTTGCCTGCCGGGAGGTAGACGGCCTGGCCGGGTTCCAGGGACAGCCGGTTGAGCAGCAGGGAGATGAGCACACCGGGATCGCCGGGGTATTCGCTGTTGAGGCTCAGCACCGTGGACAGTTCACGCTGGTAGGGCGCCATGGGGGCTCCGGCGGTCAGCACGTCGACCACTCGCGCCGTCGCTTCCCGGACGTCCTCGCCGCCGGCGATGAGCCGTTCGAAAGCCGAACGAAGCGCCGCGGCCTCGTCGGACTGGGAGAGGTCCTCGATGACCCCCTTCAGCAACTGTGGAACACCATCCCCGGGAAGTTCCAGGCAGCCGGCCAGGTGCAGGAAGATATCGCGGGACTTCTCCGGGTCCCGGAAGCCGCACAGTGACTCGAAGGGTGTCAGCGCGAAGATCATCTCGGGTTTGTGGTTATCGTCGTGGTAATTGCGGTTCGCCGCGTGGGCCGGGATGCCGGCGGCGTTTTCGCGGGCGTAGCCGGCCTTCGCCTGCTCAAGGCTCGGGTGAACCTGCAGGGACAGCGGCTTCGCCGAGGCGAGGATCTTGGCCAGGAACGGAAGCCGCGGACCGAACTCGGCCACCGAAGCTGCCCCGAGGAAATGCTCGGGGTCCTCGGCGATGAGTGCGTCCAGGGGCGTCCTGGTGCCATCCGGCCGGAGGGCCACCGACGGCGAGTCGGGATGGGCGCCCATCCACAGCTCGGCTTCAGGGCCGCCGGACTGCGGCCGGCCGAGCAGGTCAGCGATCGCCGTCGTAGATCCCCAGGCATATGGCCGCAGGACATTGTCTATCTGGTACACGCCTGGTGTTCCCCCTCTTTACTGTAGGTATTGCTCAAAGCGGTGCGCACTGGCCGTTGGTGGCCACGAGGTCGCGGATGGCCTGCTCGTTGCCCTCCCGCTTCAGCTGGTTCAGCATGGCTTCCGTAATCGGTTCGCCCTCCGGCGTGGTGGTCACCGGCGTGAAGTCCGACGACGACGACGGTGACGGTGCGGGGGTGGTCGCCGGAAGGCCGGCCAGGGGACCTGCTGCCGCGCCCGCGGCGGACAGCCCGCTGCCGGGCACGGAACGCGGCTGCAGCAGGGTGTCCTCCGGCGCGGCGGCCGGCGACGAATCGGAACTTGCCGAAGCCAGCAGCTTTTTGACCCGGTCATGGATGATGTCGAAGTCGGGCACCGTGGAGAAGGACGCCTCGAAGTCCGGCGGCCCGATGGTGAGCCGCTTGACGTCCTTGCCCTTGGCCTTCATGGCGAGGTCCACGAAACTGCCGAGCTGGCTCGAAGAGATGTTGGACTCCACCACCTTGGTGCCGGCGTTGGCGATGTCCTCGAATTTGGCCAGCAGCGTTGCGGGGTCCAGCTGTTTCAGCATGGCCTGCTGGACGCACTGCTGCCGCTGGATCCGGGCGTAATCGTCCACGAACTCCCGTGACCGGCCGTACCAGAGGGCATGGTAGCCGTCCAGCTTCTGGTCGCCGGCCGGAATCCAGCCCAGGGGCATGCCGTGGATGCCGTTTGCCTCGTCGATCATGTCGCCGCTGATGGGGACCCAGCCGCCGGCCTTGATCCGGATGCCGCCCATCGCGTCAATAAGCTTCGCGAAGCCATCCATGTCCACCAGGACGTACGCCT
The DNA here is from genome assembly GCF_042790555.1 of Arthrobacter sp. NPDC056727. Classification (NCBI taxonomy): domain Bacteria; kingdom Bacillati; phylum Actinomycetota; class Actinomycetes; order Micrococcales; family Micrococcaceae; genus Arthrobacter; species Arthrobacter sp. NPDC056727. The sequence goes on from NZ_JBHTZA010000039.1 coordinate 4,247, forward strand.
GCACCGTAATCCCAAGCGTGCCCGACACCGCCTCCAGGGTTGCCTGCGCTCCGGGATCGGCCACTCCGGGGTAGAGGTCCTTGTGCTTGTTGGTGACCTCGGTGTTGATGGCGTTGATGAGGCATTCGTCGCCGCAGTTGTAGCCGTCCGGATAGATCTTCCGCATCGGTGAACCCTCGCTGAACCGGGCGTTCTGCAGGTTGCGCGGCACCGAGATGATGGCCGTCTGGCCGGATTTGGCGTCGACGCTGAGCACGGACAGGCTGTCGGGGCGCCGGCCGGTGCGGTCGGCACCGGCGTCGCCGCCCATCATGAGGAAGTTGTACCGGCCGTCCACGGGGGCGATGGCCGGTCCGTTGGCGTTGAAGATGCTGCCAATGGCATTGCGGCTGACGTTCAGCAGGTAGGCCGCGTAGCCAAGGGATCCGCTGCTGAGCACCATCGCAAGGACAAGCGCAATCACGACGGCGGGGCGCATCCGGGTGGGCAGCAGCACCGGCCGGATGAGCCTGAGGGTGTTGACGAAGAGCAGCAGCCACCCCACGGCCATCGCGGCCAGGACCAGGACGATGAGCAGCGAGGCAATCGGATTGGTGATGATGTTGATCAACAGGGTCCGGTTGGTGAACAGCAGTACCAGGGCAAGGGCCGCAAGCAGCCAGGCGCTGAGCGTCACGCGCAGGGCGATCCGGCCAATCTTGCGGTCCCCGGCCACGATCTGGGCGCTCCCGGGCACCAGCAGCGTGAGCAGGATCAGCAGGAACGCGCGCTTGGTCCGGACAGGTTCGGCAGCGCTCGACGGGTTGCGGACGGGATCCGTCAGGGGGCCCTGGGACGGCAGTTCAGTGTTGGACATGGCAGATCCCTATCGGCTGCTCCGCAGAGCCACGTTTGCGTCGGAGAAGACTTCGTTGACTTTTTGGCGCAGGTTGGCGCCCTTGCGGCTCGCCACATCGTTCAGTTCCTGGGCGAACTCCAGGAGCTGCGTTCGGAGGCGGGCGGAGAGGTCATCGGTGCCGGACGCCAGCATGCGGACGGCGAGCAGGCCCGCGTTCCGGGCCCCGGCGATGGAGACCGTGGCCACCGGAACGCCGGCGGGCATCTGCACGATGGAGAGCAGGGAATCCATGCCGTCCAGGGTCTTGAGCGGGACCGGAACACCGATCACCGGCAGGGGAGTGACGGAGGCCAGCATGCCCGGCAGGTGCGCGGCGCCGCCGGCGCCGGCAATGATCACGCGCAGGCCGCGCTCGTGCGCCGTCTGCCCGTAGCGGATCATCTCGGTGGGCATGCGGTGGGCGGAAACAACATCCGCCTCGAACGGAATGCCGAACTCAGCAAGGGCGTCAGCGGCGGCCTCCATGACGGGCCAGTCCGAGTCGGAGCCCATGACGAGGCCTACGAGGGGGGCCGGGGCGCCGGCTTCCGGGGCTGCAGCGGTTTCGGGGCTCATGGGGTCTCCTCGGTGGTGCCTGTTGCCGCGGCCGGCAGCCTGCCGTCGCGGATGATGCTTGCCACGGTGGTGGCGCGCTGCCGGAGGGAGTCAACGTCCGCAGCGGACGCCCCCACCAGGTTCACGTGGCCGATCTTTCGGCCCGGGCGCACGGACTTGCCGTAGCAGTGGACCTTGGCGGCCGGTTCTGTCGCCAGCGCCGCCGGGAAAGCGGAGAAGAGGTCCTGGTTGTCGCCGCCGAGGAAGTTCTTCATCACGGCGACCTGGCCCAGTACGTCCGTTGCGCCAAGCGGCAGGTTCAGGACCGCCCGCAGGTGCTGTTCGAACTGGCTGGTGACGGAGCCGTCCTGCGTCCAGTGGCCCGTGTTGTGGGGCCGCATGGCCAGTTCGTTGATCAGGAAGCCGGCGCCGCTGCCGGGCGTCTCGAACATCTCCACGGCCATGACGCCGGTGACACCGAGTTCATTGGCGATCCGAAGCGCAGCCTCTTCGGCGGCCGCGGCCACCTCAACGGAAATATTCTGTGCCGGGGCGATCACTTCGTCGCAGACGCCGTCCACCTGGATGGTGTGGACCACGGGCCAGGCGCGGGACGCCCCGTCCGGGGTGCGGGCCACGAGCGCAGAGAGTTCGCGGCTGAACTCCACCTTGGCCTCGGCGAGGAGCGGGCTCATCGCCTCGAACCAGTCGGCGGTCTCTGCGGCCTCCTCGGGGGAGCCGACGATGCGCACGCCCTTCCCGTCGTAGCCGCCCCGCGGGGTTTTGAGCACCACGGGCCAGCCGATCCGGTCCCCGAAGCTGACCAGCGCGGCGACGTCGTCCACCGCGGCCCACTCGGGGTTCGGCAGTTCGAGCCGGTCGATGGCTGCGCGCATGACCAGTTTGTCCTGGGCGTTGACCAGCGCTTCCGGGCGGGGCTGGACGTTAACCCCGGCCTCGATCAGGGCATAGAGGTGGTCGCCCGGGACATGCTCGTGGTCGAAGGTCATCACGTCCAGTCCCTTGGAGAATTCCATCAGGGCTGCGAGGTCCTTGTAGTCGCCCACGGGGGCCTGGGGGACGGCGGAGACCGCGGATACGTCTTCGCCTTCAACCAAAATACGGAGTTCAAAGCCCAGGGCGGTGGCGGCCGGGGCCATCATGCGCGCAAGCTGGCCGCCGCCAACCACGCCGATTACTGGAAAAGTCACATGTTCCAGCCTACCGAAAAGGAGCGCAGTTGCCGTCTTTCATGGCTGTGAAGCGCCCCGAGCCGCCCGATTTTGGTGACTCGGCTCCTTCCTCGGCCGTGCATCGCGGGCCCGCTTTTGAGGATACTCCCGGCAAACGGGGCTAAAATGGGAGCTTGGCCCAACGGCCCCCAGTATTCACACGGCCACGGAGGGTCATGATTAACACACTTGCAGAGCGCATCCGGGGACTCGCCTCGCTTTTCTGGCGCGAGGTGGCGAAGTTCGGTGCCGTGGGCGGTGTGGCATTTGTCATTGACAACGGGCTGACGTACTACCTGATGCACGGACCCATGACGGACAGCGAGGCTAAGGCCCGCTTTGTGGGTGCCACCGTTGCCACCGTGTTCTCCTGGATCGCCAACCGCCTTTGGACGTTCCGGCACCGGCGCCAGGCCAACGTGCTGCGGGAATTCCTGATGTTCATCCTCATCAACGGCATCGGCATCGGCATCTCCACCGGGTTCACGGCGCTGGCAAAGTATTCGCTGGGCGTCACCGATAAGAACATGCTCTTCGCCGCAGGCGTCGTGGGAATTCTCGTGGCCACGGTCGTCCGCTTCTTTGCCTACCGGTTCCTCGTGTTCAACCAGGAACTGGACCAGGAGCCGGAGTTCTCACACGACCACGAGATTATCGAAGTGCACCACCACTCCGCCCAGCCGGCGGAGCGCGTGTTGGAACCGGACGTGGATGACCCCGAGCGCCCCGTCAGGCCCAACTAGCGCCAGAACACCAGCCAGCGCCCAAGCGACGGGCGTGATTCACTCGCCGTGGATGCGCTCGGCGGCGAGAAGCTTTTCCGTCAGCTCCACGTCACCGTGGACCAGGACCACCGAGCCGTCACTCTTCCACGCACCAAGGGCGTTGGACAGTGCCGCCTCGAGGCCGTCGGCCGCGCGCACCAGGAGCCTCGCGCTCGGCTCGTGGCCGGCGGCAAACTCCGCCAGGAGGGCGTCGTGCCGGACGGCCTCACCGTTCGGGCCGCGGACCGCGGCAGCCCCCGGGTCGGGATCGTTGTGCGCCATGAAGACGTCTCCGTGGGAGCGGACCTCCGCGGCGTAGTCGAGAACCCCCGCGGGCAAGTCACCGGGCCACCGCATGGCCAGCGCCGGCAGCGGAACGGCAACGACGGCGTCGAATCCGTCCTCCGCTGAGTCAGGCTCGGACGTGGCAAGCAGGTCCGCATCGTCGGAGCCAAGCACCACCTCCATGCCCAGCTGCCAGGCGGCAAGGGCCCAGATGATGGATTTCCAGTGCGCGGGCAGGTCCAGCCGCAGCCGCATTCCGGGCCCGGCGTCGAGCTCGTCCTGGAGCAGGTTGCTGGTCTTTGCGACCCAGTTGTCCAGCACGCGGCCAGAGAGTTCCACCCGCTCGGCGTCGGGCCCGTACCAGGTCAGGCGCGGTGAGGTGGAGTGGCCCGAGCGCAGGGCCGTCATCAGATCAGTGGCCGGGATGTTCATGGCTTCATCTTGCCACGCCTGAGCGAGTGATCTCCGGCACAACAGTTTGTAACGTTGTTTGCCTTAATGCCCCGGGCGGCGGAAGAATTGCCGGAATTGCACGCGCGCGGAAACAGATACTAAGGTTGCTGTCAAATTTCGGGCGGGCTCCGTCCGGCGGAAGAAAATAAGTCCCGGGCGTGGCGCGCCTGCTGATCCGCCCGGGCATTGATTATTATTCCGTCGCGGCTTGACTCCCCACTACTTACACACGTGTAATTAGGTATTGAAAAGCCGCGGCGAACATTCAGGAACACCAGATAGTCTCCTGATTCGCCGGGCTGGGGGCCGCACTACTCAGGAGGGGACGCCATGGGGCAAGCGGAGCGTATGCATGATGATGCTGTAGTGGCCGGCCAGGCCACAGCAAGGTACCGGTCTCGGGGAGTGCCCAGCGACTGGTACGTGGATCCGGCTGATCCGGACGCCGCAGAGCGGTACAACCAGGACACATCTGCTTCTTTGCAGGATCAGGCCACTGCGTTCCTGGCCCAGCATGATGCCTTTCAGAATGAGTCCCTCCTGGCTGGGCGGCCGGAGCAGGACGAGGACGATCTTGATCCCCCCATGGAGATCCGCAACCCGGCACCCTCCACGCTGGCCCAGCCGGTGTGGATCGGGCTGCCCCTGGGGCAGGACTTCGACGACGAAGGCGAGCTCGGGTGGCAGACCGACGCCCTGTGCGCCCAGACGGATCCGGAAGCTTTTTTCCCGGAAAAAGGCGGTTCCACGCGGGACGCCAAGAAAGTCTGCGGAGCGTGCAGCGTGCGGTCGCAGTGCTTGGAGTACGCATTGGCTAATGACGAACGGTTCGGGATTTGGGGTGGCCTCTCCGAGCGTGAGCGCCGACGGCTGAGGAAGCGAGCGGTCTAATTCTTCAGGAAGTACATGTCACTGCCGTTGTGGTAGCCCACAACGGCAGTGATTATTTGCCCAGGACACTTTCGGCGCTGGCCGCTCAGACCCGGCCGGCGGACGCCGTGATCGGGGTGGATACCGGCTCGCAGGACAACTCGGCTGCGCTCCTGCAGCGTGCCGTCGGCGATGCCAGCGTCATCACCGTCAATAACGGCAGGACCGGGATGGGCGCCGCCGTGCGGGCAGGCCTGGCCGCCCTGGCGCCGTGGAACCCGCGCGGCACGAAAGACCAGTCCGAATGGATCTGGCTGCTGCACGATGATGCAGCCCCTGGACCCGAGGCGCTTGCCGAACTGCTGCACGCCGTGGAGCGTGCCCCGTCCGTCACGGTCGCGGGCTGCAAGCAACTGGACTGGAACGCCAAGCGCCGCCTGATCGACGTCGGGCTTTCCACCAGCCGCTGGGCCGAACGGCTCACGCTGATAGAGGCCGACGAGCTCGACCAGGGCCAGTACGACGGACGTTCCGACACCTTCGCCGTCAACTCCGCCGGCATGCTGGTCAGACGGGACATCTGGGAACACCTCAAAGGCTTTGACCCGGCACTTCCCGGCACCGGCGACGACGTCGACTTCTGCTGGCGGAACCGGCTGGCCGGACACCGGGTGGTGGTGGTTCCCAGCGCCAGGATGTTCCACGTTTCCCACCGTCCGCACGCCCTTGGCACGGCCTCCGCCGCGCGCCGGGCGCAGGTGCACCTGCGGCTCAAGCACGCCCCGCTGTGGGCGTTGCCGCTGCATGCTGTCGGCGCCCTGCTCGGGAGCCTCCTCCGGCTGGTCTTCAGCATCGCGGTGAAGGACCCCGGGTACGGCTTTTCGCAGCTTGTGGCCACCGCCGCGGCCCTCGCCAGGCCCGCCGCGCTCGCCCGGGGGCGTCGTAACGCTGCCCGGACCCGCCGCATCCGCCGCTCGGTGGTCAAGGCACTGCAGACTGAACGGCGCGAAGTGTGGGCGCACCGGCGCTCCCTGATGGAAGCCCTGGGCGCGGACGACGCGCGGGCCTCCGAGGACAGCAATGATCCGCTGGAGGAACAGCCCAGCGGCGATTCGACGAACGACTTTGCGGCCCTGACCACCAACGAGCGGGGCTGGGTGGGCAACGGTGCCGTCGCGGCCGTGGTCCTCGCCGCCGCGGCGTCCTTCGCCGGCCTGGCCGCACTTTTCCAGGCAGACGCCGCAGCAGGCGGAGCGCTGCTGCCGGTCTCAGCCCGGCTGGAGGACATCTGGCACCATGCCTCCAGCTGGTGGATAGGACTGGGCGCAGGACTTCCCGGGCACGGCGACCCTTTCGACTACGTCGTCTGGATCCTCGGCCTGCTCGGCGGAGGCAACGCAAACGGCGCCGTCATCTGGCTGCTACTGCTGGCCATGCCGCTCTCCGGCCTCACTGCCTGGTTCGCTTCCGGCGCCCTGACCTCCTACCGCCGCTTCCGGCTGGCCGCCGCCCTGGTCTGGGCAGCGGCGCCTGCCCTGCAGGTGGCCGTCAATCAAGGCCGGGTCGGAGCCCTGCTCGCCCACCTCATGGTGCCGCTGCTGGTCCTCGCGCTGCTGCGGGCAACCGGCTCCGCCTTCGGACGCGGCCGCTTCGCCCCGGTTCCGGCCGGGAGCCCCGCCGACCAGCCGCCGGCCAAGCCCGGAGTGAACGGCACGCCATCGTGGACAGCAGCTGCAGCCGCCGGACTGGCGCTGGCCGTCATCACGGCCGCCGCGCCGTCGCTCCTGCTGCCGGCCGCCGTCGTGATCATTGTCCTGGGCCTGCTGCTGCGGAAGCGCGGACGCACCCTCTGGTGGGCCCTGCTGCCGAGCGCTGCGCTGTTCGTGCCGTTTGCCCTGTCCACCATCGACCGGCCCCGGGCGCTGCTGGCTGACCCCGGGCTGCCCCTGCCCTTCGAGGCCGCTCCGGTGTGGCAGCAGATCCTGGGCCAGCCGCTCAGTTTCAGCCCCGCCGGCGGTCTCTCCGGGCTGGCATTCTTTCCCGCGGGACCCGTCCCGTGGGCGCTGCTGCTGGCCCTCCTGATCGGGGCACCGCTGCTGGCGCTGGCCATAACCGCGCTCTTTGTGCCGTTCCGCGTCCACGCCGACCGCCGCGGCGGCATTGCCGGGGCCCTCTGGGCGGCGGCGCTGCTCGCGCTGGCGGGTGGTTGGCTGGCGGCCCACGTGGCCACCGGGGCCGGCGCGCAGGCCCTCGTGGTCCCGTTCACCGGTCCGGCCGTCTCCGCCGCCGTGTTCGCGCTGCTCGGAGCGGCCATCATCGGAGGCGACGGCCTCCTGACGCTTGCGGGCTCCGGAACAGACAGCCCTGTCCGTGCCCGTGGAGTGCGCGGCGCTGCCGTGGCCCGCGGCGCTGCGGCCCTGGGGCTGGTGCTGCTGCTCGCCGGACCGCTGGCGGGGCTTGCGGCGTGGACGGTGCAGAACGTGGTGCAGCCGGCCGATGCCGCGGTGCACGCCGACACGGCAGCCCTCGGGACGCCCCGGCTCGTGGGGGCCACGGACCCGCGGATGCTGCCCGCCACTGCGGTGGACCGCGGGGAGGGGCCGGAGCAGACCCGGACGCTGCTGATCAGCACCGGCGAGGACGGAACGTACAGTGCCACCCTCGTGCGCGGAAGCGGCACCACACTGGACAGCCTCTCCACCATCGCGGCCGCACGGGACATACTGGGCGCCCCCGGGCAGGAATCGGTCCGCGACGACGACGAGGTCACCGCCGGACTGCGCACCACCGTCGCCACCCTGGTGGCTGCCCGCGGCGTCGATCCGCGGCCCGAACTGGAGCGGCTCGGCGTCGGATTCATCGTCCTGCGCGCCGCAGACACGGCAGCACAGCTGACCGCCAGCCGGATGGACGCGGTTCCCGGGCTGACAGCCGTGGGCCCCACCGACGCCGGCTGGCTGTGGCGGGTGACACCGCTGAACGACGCCGTCCTGCAGCCCGCCGACGTCGCCCACCGTGTGCGCATCGTCGACAGTAAAGGCGCCACCATCGGGCTGGTCCCGTCGGACCTGGCCGGCGCCCAGGCCGCGGTCCCCAAGGGTCCTGAAGGACGGCTGCTGGTGCTCGCCGAGCGGGCCGATCCCGGCTGGACCGCATGGCTCGACGGCCGCAAACTGACGTCCACCACCTCCGGCTGGTCCCAGGCCTTCACACTGCCTCCGCAGGCGGGCCAGGTGACGGTCCGGTACGAAAGCCCCTGGGCGCTCTGGTCCGGCATCCTCCAGGCCGCTGTCGTCGGCCTGACGGTCCTGCTGGCGCTGCCTATGCCGGCACGGCGCCCCAACACCGGCCTGTCCAGGGACGAAGGCTCCCTGCGTAAGGAATACCAGAATGCATGAGGAAGAGAACGACGGCGGGACGCCCGGGAAGCCGGGCAGTGGCCCGGCAGCCGGGGCTACTGAGAGCAAGCCTGCCGGAGGCGCCGCTGCCGGAAGCAGGGCTTCCGGCGGCCGGTCCGGCGGGGCCAGCCGCATTGCAGGCCGCCGCGGGGCCGTGGCCGGGCTGCTGTCCGGAGCCGTCGTCCTTGCCGCAGCCGGGGGGCTGGTTGCTGCAACAGCGCTGGCGCCGCAGCCGTCGGCGGCCAGACCGCTTGATGTGGCCGAAGCGGCTGTGCCGGCCGGAAGCGTCCAGGATGTCTGCCCTGCACCGGCGCGGCTCCTCGAAGGAACGCCGGTGGGGACCGATCCGCAGTTCAGCCCCGTATCCGCCACGGCCAGCAGTTCCGTGTCCGCTCTGGTGGTCAGCTCCGCGGGCGGCAGCCTTCCCGGCAGCGCGCTGTCCGCCCTGAAGGGATCCGAACTGCAGCGGATTGCCAAGGCGCCCGGCTCGGCGACGGCCCCCGCAGGCTCCTCCGGATTGCTCGCCGGGGCCCTTGAGGGGGAAAGCGTGGACGACGTCAGCGTGCTGTCCGCGGACGCCCTGGCCAACCGCCAGCCGGCGGCGGCAGCACTCATGGCCTACACGGCGACTGACGGTGACCTGCAGGGTTCGGCGGCAGCGTCCTGCCAGGCGCCGTCGAACGACCTATGGCTCAGCGGGGCCAACACCGCCGTTGGCCGCAGCAGCGTCCTCAACCTCACCAACGCTTCCACCACGCCCGCAACGGTGAACCTCGAGCTGTACGGGAAGGCGGGCCAGGTCAAGGCCTCGGGCAGCCGCGGCCTGCTGGTGGGCCCGAAGTCGACGCGCTCCATCGTCCTGGCCGGCCTGGCGCCCGGTGAGGAGCGGCTGAGTGTGCACGTGCGAAGCTCCGGCGGCCCTGTCAGCGGCTTCATCCAGCAGAGCGTGCTGCGCGGGCTGACCTCCGGCGGCGTCGACTTCATCGCGCCCGGCATATCCGCGGCTCCCTCGCAGGTGATGACAGGCATCGACATCCAGGACGCCGGGGACGTGAAGTCACTGGCCGGCGAGTCCGGTTTTGACGACGCCGGCCCTTCACTGCAGCTCACCGTTCCCGGCCCGTCGGACGCCGTGGTGGAGGTCAAGCTGTTTGGCCGGGCCGGCCAGCAGGCACTCCCGGGCGGAGGCGTCGTTACCGCCAAGGCCGGAACCGTCACCGAGATCCCGTTGTCCGGCGTTCCTGCAGGCCAGTACACCGTTTCGGCCACGTCGGATGTCAACATCGTGGCCGCCGCGCGCGTGAGCCGGGGCCTGAAGGCCAGCCAGAGCCTGGACTTCGCATGGTCGCCCGCCACGGCCCAGCTGGGCAGCCAGCACGTGGTCCCGTTACCCCAGGGCGGGGAACGGCTGCTGGTTTTCGGAGCACTGGATGACAGGGCCACCATTTCCTATACGCCGATTACGGCCGACGGGAAACTCCGTACCGCAGCCACCGCGGACATCGCCGCCGGCACCACCACCGCCCTCAAGGCAGCCGACAAGATCGGGAACTCGGCCGTCGTCGGCTACCTGGTGTCAGCCTCCGGCGGAGCGGCCTACGGCACGGTGCTGCTGGAGCGGGAAGGCCGGAACGACATCTCCACCGTGGCCATCGCCCCGGGCGCAGAGGGGCAGGAAAAAGTGCCGGTGACGCTGGGCTACTAGCCGGGGACTGAGCCTGCGGCGATAGACCTAGTACCGCCGGCGGTAGACGGGGTCCAGTGTTTCCGGGGCCACGCCCAGCATCTCGGCGGTGTGCTCCACCACCACGTCATGCACCAGGTCCTGGAGTTCCTCCTTGACCGGGCAGGCCTGTTCAACCACGCGGCGGTACAGCGTGATGACGGGCCCCTCGTCCTCGGTGGCGGGGGTGTAGCAGCCCAGGGGAGCGGGTGAGCCCTCGGCCACAAGCTGTTCCAGGTTCGGCGGGATCTCATCGACGGCGAATCGGACGCCGTCGAGCGGCTTGCCCCAGATGTCGTGGAGCCGCTGCGCGGAGTCCATCACGAGTTCATCGAACCGGTCCGAGCGGCTCCGGTAGCCGGGGAGGGTGGGCAGCAGAAGCTCGCCCCGCAGGCCGCGGCCGTGCCGGTTGCGCCGGCGCTGAGCGAAGCTCCGGCCAGCCGAAACTCCGGCAGCGTCCCGGGGTGCATCCGGGTCAGCCAACCGGACCGTGAAACCCGAAGAATGGTGCGATGACTGCATATACAGACTTTAGACCCGCCAAATGATTTGCGCGACATAACCGGACCGGAGCCACGACGGCGCGGCGCGGACCGGCGTCAATGTCGGAAATTCTGCCCCCGGCGGAGTATTCTGTGTCTTCGTGGGTGCAATACGTCAGTGTTCAAGATCAGCCTGCCGCCAGTCTGCGGTGGCAACGCTGACGTACGTTTATGCGGACTCCACCGCGGTCCTTGGCCCGCTGGCAACCTATGCGGAACCGCACTGTTACGACCTCTGCGAGCAGCACGCGGGTTCGCTGACCGTCCCGCGCGGCTGGGAAGTGCTCCGCCTGGCCATGCCTTCGCAGCCGCCCCAGCCCGGGCCCGATGACCTTCTGGCCCTGGCCGACGCCGTCCGTGAGGCCGCGTCCCGCCCGGCGTCCCCGGCCCCGGGGCAGCGCGCCGCCCACTCGGCGCTGGAAGCGCCCGCCGCAACCGAGGGCACCCGCCGCGGCCACCTGCGCATCCTGCGCGAACCGTCCTGATCTGCGCGAACCGTCCTCAGTATTCGCAAACCGTCCTCCTGCCGAACTGGCGGTAGGCTGGAAGCTGAAATCCGTCAGCCACAGCGCTTGTGCCCAGCAGGGAGCATTCCACCATGCCAAAGATCAGTCCTGAACTGTTGTCCGTCCTGAGGTGCCCCGTCACCGGATCGGCTCTGACCCAGGAGGGCGAGGAACTCGTCTCAACGTCGGCGGCGGAGAACGGCGAACGGCTCCGTTACGCCATCGAAGACGGCATTCCGCTGCTGCTGCCGCCGGAGCTTCGCGCCGCAGCCACGGCTGCCGGCTCGGACCAGCACGACGCCGGCCCCGCAGCGGCCGCCCCCACCGCCTAACACCCAGCCAGCACCGCAGAAGGCTAGACGCCGGATACAGCAAAGGATTCCCATGACGTTCGATTACAAGGTTGCCGACATCTCCCTGGCCGAGGCCGGGCGCCACCAGATCCGCCTCGCCGAGCACGAGATGCCGGGACTCATGTCGCTGCGCCGGGAATTCGGACCGACCCAGCCGCTCAAGGGCGCCCGGATCGCCGGTTCGCTGCACATGACGGTGCAGACTGCCGTCCTCATCGAGACCCTGACGGCACTCGGCGCCGAGGTCCGCTGGGCCTCCTGCAACATCTTCTCCACCCAGGACGAGGCCGCTGCCGCCGTCGTGGTGGGCACCGGCACCGTGGCGGACCCGCAGGGCGTTCCGGTGTTTGCCTGGAAGGGCGAGACGCTCGAGGAATACTGGTGGACCGCCGAGCAGATCCTCACCTGGCCCGGTGCCGACGCGAACCCTGAGCTGGGCCCGAACATGATTCTCGACGACGGCGGAGACGCCACGCTGCTGCTGCACCGCGGCGTGGAGTTTGAGGCAGCCGGCGCCGTTCCGGCCGCCGCGGCCAACGACCCCGAGGAATACGGGATCGTCCTGGACGTCCTGCGCCGGACCCTGGCCGAGGACCCGAAGAAGTGGACCCGCCTCGCTGCCGGCATCCACGGCGTCAGCGAGGAAACCACCACCGGCGTGCACCGCCTCTACCAGCTCGCCGAACAGGGCAAGCTGCTCTTCCCGGCGATCAACGTCAACGACTCCGTGACGAAGAGCAAGTTCGACAACAAGTACGGCATCCGCCACTCCCTGCCGGACGGCCTCAACCGGGCCACCGACGTCCTCATTGGCGGCAAGGTCGCCGTCGTGTGCGGCTACGGCGACGTCGGCAAGGGCGCCGCCGAGGCGCTCCGCGGCCAGGGCGCCCGCGTGATTGTCACCGAAATTGATCCCATCTGTGCGCTGCAGGCCGCCATGGACGGCTACCAGGTGGCCAAGCTGGAGAGCGTGGTGGGCCAGGGCGACATCTTCATCACCACCACGGGCAACAAGGACGTCATCATGGCCGAGCACATGGCCGGCATGAAGAACAAGGCCATCGTGGGCAACATCGGGCACTTCGATAACGAGATCGACATGGCCGGCCTCGCACGGATCCCCGGGATCCGGAAGGTCGAAATCAAGCCCCAGGTCCACGAATGGGTCTTCGGCGGCGACTCGGCCGACGACACCAGGTCCATCATCGTCCTGTCCGAGGGGCGCCTGCTGAACCTGGGCAACGCGACAGGCCACCCGTCGTTCGTCATGAGCAACTCCTTCGCCAACCAGACCATCGCCCAGATCGAGCTGTTCACCAAGAAGGACCAGCCCGAAGGCGAGCGGGAATACGACAACCAGGTCTACGTGCTGCCCAAGATCCTGGACGAGAAGGTGGCGCGGCTGCACCTCGATGCCCTCGGCGTTGAACTGACCGAACTGTCCAAGGACCAGGCCGACTACCTGGACGTGGACGTGGCCGGCCCGTTCAAGCCCGAGCACTACCGCTACTGACAGCGGGCCCTTACGCAGCACCCCGGCGCGCCGTGGCACTCCACGGCGGCCGGGGTTAGCGCCGCCGTGCGATAAAATTGACTGGTCAGCGTTACCGCTGGGCACACGGACGGATGCCGGTCGGCAGCCCGGTGGGACACGGAGAAACCAGTCATGACGGAAAAGAACAACCGGACAACCGGCAAGATCATCGCCGTCGTAGCCATTTGCGCTGCCGTTGCTGCCGGCGGAATCGGCGTCGCCACCGCTCCGGGCTGGGCAAACCCCGCACCGCAGTCCGAGGCCTCCAGCCCCGTCCGCAATGAGCCGGGCCTCGCCAGCCCCGTGGTTAAAGCCGTGGAACTGGGCGTGACTCCGCTCGACGGCGCCAAGGGCGTAAATCCCGCGGTGGCGCCCTCCGTGAAGGCGGTTAACGGCCGCGTCAAGGACGTTGCGCTCGTGCCGGCAGCCGGCGGAGCGTCCGTCAAGGGCACTGTCAGCGCCGACGGCAGCACGTGGACGGCCGTGGACCCGCTGCAGTTCAACACACCCTACAAATACAGCTACACCATCGTGGACGAGGCGGGCCGCGAAACCCAGAAGGCCCAGACCTTCACCACTGTGGAGCCCGCCAATGAGGCGGATGCCGCTGTGTTCCCGGAGAACGGCTCCACAGTAGGCGCAGGGCAGCCCATCGACATCGTGTTCAGTGAGCCCGTCACCAACAAGGCCGCGGTTGAAAAGGCCGTCAAGATCAGCGTCTCCTCCAAGCAGCCGGTTGCCTGGCACTGGTATTCGGACCAGAAGGTCCGGATCCGTCCTGAAAAGTTCTGGGCATCCAACAGCCATGTCACCGTGGACATGAAGCTGTTCGGGGTGGACTTCGGCAAGGGCATGATCGGCAACTTCAACGCCAAGGTGCAGTTCAAGGTGGGCCAGCAGCGCCTCGCGGTGGTGGACGACAACACCAAGACCATGAAGGTGTACTTCGACGGCAAACTGGTCAGGACCGCGCCGGTCACGCTGGGCGGCTCCGACTGGCTTTCCCCGTCCGGCTACGCCGTGATCATGGAGCAGGAACGGCATTCAAAGTTCAACGCCGGAAGCATCGGCCTGAAACCCGGAGACAAGGGCTATTACCCGCCGCTGACCGTGGAGTACGCCAACAGGCTCACGTCCTCCGGCGTCTATGTCCACCAGGCGCTCGAGTCGGCATGGGGCTATGTGGGGGTATCCAATGTCTCCCACGGGTGCGTCGGACTGCTGCCCGTCGATGCTTCCTGGTTCTTCAACAACATGAAGTCCGGCGACGTCGTCCAGGTCCTGAACACGGGCGCAGCCCCGGTCGAGCCGCTCGAAGGCTATGGCGACTGGAACATTCCCTGGTCCCAGTACGCCAAGCGGTAGCGGCCGTACTAGTCCCGGGCCGCGGTGAAAGGCAGCCGGTGCAGCCGCTCACCGATCCGGGTGCTTTGCGTCCGGGCCGCGCTTAGGCGGCGGAGTTCGCGGGTGCGCCGTTCAGCGAGCACGGCAGCCAGATAGTCATCGGGAGTGGTTCCGGGTGGCGGTGACGGCGCCACATATCCGGACATTTCGGTGGCGAGGGCTGCTGCCATGCCGCTGCGCGACAACGGGGCCATCCGCGGCGCCTGGCGCATGAACTGAGCGGCGCGCCGTCCCAGGGCGTCCGGTATCCGTCCGATGTCTGCAGCTTCCGCCCAGGCTGCCAGGTGCCGCGGGGCGAGGGGGACGATGGTGGGTTCCACCGGGACCCGGCGCCGCAGGGAGTAGGTGCCCGCCACGATGTCACCCAGCCGGCGTGACCTGCCGTCGAAGAGGGCGACGGCGATGGCAATACCGCCGAAGGTCAGGTAAATCTCCAGGAAGCCGATCAGCGCCCGGATGACCGCGTGGCGGAAACGGATGGCCCCGCCGTCGTCACGCACTATCCTTAGCCCGGCCGCCAGTTTCCCGAGCGAGAGGCCGCGGGTCAGGGTCTCCACCGTTGCCGGAACAATGACGAAGCACAGCACCACGCTGACCAGGGTCAGCGCCCCGGCGGCGGCCTCGTCAAGTTCGTCGCGGGCGGTCCCCACCGCGATCAGTATTGCTATCAGCAGCACGGTGTTCACCACGACGTCGAGCAACAGGCCGAGGGCGCGGGCAGCGAAGGACGCCGGACGAAGTTCAAGGACGACTGCCTCGCCTGTGATGAGTGGACTCAATTCCTGCCCCGTACGTCGTATCGGCCACCGGTCGCCTAAAGTCTATTCTCCGCAGGCTAGGGTAGGAGCGTGGACATGGACGCCTTCTCCGCCGTCAACTCGGACACATGGTCGCGGCTGCACGACCTGGCGAACAAGCGGCGCCTGAGTGGTGCCGACGCCGACGAGTTGCTTCGCCTGTACCAGGTGACTTCCGCCCACCTCTCCCTGCTGCGTTCCACGGGTCCGGAGAGCGGATTGTCCGCGTCCCTGTCCGCCACGCTGGCGCAGGCGCGGACCCGCTTCACCGGCGCACGGTCCAACTTCATGGAAGACCTGGCACAGTTCTTCGTGTTGTCGCTCCCGGCCGCGCTGTACCGGATCCGCTGGCTGACCGTGGCCTGTGGCGCCGCGTTCTGCCTGGTTGGCTTCGCGTACGCCCTCTGGATCGGCACCTCGCCCGAGGCTCTTCGGGCCGTTGCCTCGGAGGCGGAAGTCCAGCGGTACGTGACGGAGGACTTCATCGACTACTACTCGGAGAACCCCGCGGCGTCGTTTGCCGGCGCTGTCTGGACCAACAATGCCTGGATCAGTGCCCAGGCGGTGGCCCTGGGCATCACCGGATTCTGGGTGCCAATGATCCTGTTCAGCAACGCCCAGGGTGTGGGGGTGGCCGCCGGGATGTTTGCCGCGGTAGGCAAGACGGACGTGTTCTTCAGCTACATCCTGCCGCACGGGCTGATGGAGCTGACAGCGGTTTTCGTGGCCTGCGCCGCCGGGCTGCGGATCTTTTGGGCCATGGTGTCGCCGGGCGCCCGGACCCGGTCCCGCGCCGTCGCAGCGGAGGGCCGGTCCATGATCACGGTGGCACTTGGCCTGGTCCTGGTGCTGTTTGTTTCAGGCCTCGTGGAGGGCTTCGTGACGCCCAGTACGCTGCCCGTCTGGGCCAAGATCAGTATCGGAGCGGCCGTACTGGCGGCATACTGGTTGTATGTACTGGCCTGCGGGGGACGGGCGTACCGCGCCGGCGCCCGCGGCGACCTCGGCGGCCAGGACGCCGGCTATACAGAACTTGCAGCATGATTATTACTGCCAGGCGACAATTCCCGCAGGTGGCGGGGTGGCACATCGCGGTGCCGGAGCGGCTGACGGTAGGCTCTTGGGGAGATACAAAGCGCTGCTGACCCCGGCTTACGCCGGTACGACAGTGCGTGGACGCCTACGGAAGTGAAGCTGCAGTGAAAGACAATACTCCGACACCGTCCGGACGCCTTGATCCGCGGCTGGATCCGGCGGCGAGCCCCGCACTGGATCCCGCGGAGGACACCGACGAGCCGGCGTTTGAATGGATGAAGCCCGCTCCTGCAACCCGCCCCGCCGCGGGCGAGGGCGCCGCCGGATCTGCAGCACGTCCGGAAACAGGTTCGGCCGGAGCCCAGGCGGAAAGCCGTGCCGACCGCAAGGCCGCGGAGGCGGCGGCTGCCGAAAACGCCGAAATGGACCAGAACCCGGAAGCAGCCCGGAACGCGGAGACCGGCAGGAGCGCTGCGGCGGACCCTAACACGGGGCCGGGCAAGAGGGAGACGGGCCACCCGGCCCGGGCCGGATCCACGCTCGCAGGCGCCCACTTCAGCGAACCACTGCCCACATCCGCCCTCCAGGTCCGCCCGCCCGAGGAGGAAGTGGAGCGCCGCAACGCCGAGCGTGAGCAGGCAGCCAGGGCCAAGCCGGTGCTGCCCCGGTTCCTCCAGGTCCTGCTGGCCATTTTCTACCCCATCATCCTCCTGGTCCTGGCCGTGCGTGCCGTGACCAGCCCGCTCTTCCTCTGGGCCGAATACCACCGGCCCGGCTTCCCCGGCGACGGCTACGGTTTCAACGCGGACGACCGCATGACTTACGGCTCCTACGCCGTGGACTACCTCAGCAACTGGTCCGGCCCGCGATACCTGGGCGAACTGGTTAACCGCAGCGGCGAAAAGCTGTTCAAGGACGGCGAAGTCAGCCACATGGCCGACGTGAAAGTGGTGATCCTGTCCGCCTTCGGCGCCGGGGCGCTGCTCATCCTGATCAGCATCATCGCGATCGTCTACCTGCGGCGCCGTACCCCCGGCGGAGTGCGCCGGGGCCTGTTCGCAGGCTCCCTTGTGACGCTCGTGCTCATCATCGGCCTGGGCACGCTGGCCGCCCTGGGCTGGCAGCAGTTCTTCACCGAGTTCCACCGCATCTTCTTCGCCGCGGGCTCCTGGACCTTTGCGCTGGAGGACACGCTGATCCGGCTCTTCCCCGGCCAGTTCTGGATTGACGCCGGCCTTGTCATCGGCGCGCTGGTCCTGATCACGGCCGTGGTGACGCTGATCCTGACCTGGCCCACGCGCAGGCGCCGCGGACTGGCTCCCGCCCGGAAGGGGCGCAAGGGCGGGACAGCGGAGGACGAAGCAGATGCCGACGACTCTGCGGAGACGGACACCGCGCGGCCCGTGAACCTGTAGCGGCGCCCGGGCAGGGTCCGGTTAGCCGTACAGCTGCTCTATTTCCGCGTCGAAATCCCTGACGACGGCGGCCCTCTTGAGTTTGAGGGAGGGCGTCAGGTGCCCGGACTCCACCGTGAAGGCGGCGTCCAGGAGCCGGAACTTCCGAATGGACTCGGCCTTGGAGACAAGGCTGTTGGCCTCATCCACCGCTTCCTGGATGGCGCTGTTCACCGCGGGATCCGTGCAGGCTTCGCCGGGACTTAGCAGCGGAAGGCTGCGCGCGGTGCACCATTGTTCGAGGCCGTCCGGGTCCAGGTTGACCAGGGCAGAAACGAACGGCTTCCCGTCACCGACAACCACGGCGTGGCCCACGAGCTGGTGTTCGCGCAGCTTCTCCTCGAGCGGCCCGGGCGCGACGTTCTTGCCGGCGGCCGTGACCAGCAGGTCCTTCTTGCGCCCCGTGATGGTAAGGAAGCCGTCGCCGTCGAGCTTGCCCAGGTCCCCGGTGCGGAGGAAGCCGTCCGTGAACGCCTCGGCGTTTGCCGCCGCATTGGCGTGGTAGCCCTTAAACACGCCGATGCCCCGGACCAGGACTTCACCGTCCTCGGCGATCCGGACGGTGGTGCCCGGCGCCGGGATCCCCACAGTACCCACCCTCGATAGGGGCACGGTGTTCACCGTGCAGGGCGCCGTGGTCTCCGTCAGGCCGTAGCCTTCGAGCACGGTGATCCCGGCACCCCTGAAGAAGTGTGCGTCGCGGGCATTCAGCGGGCTTGCGCCAGAAACGGCGTACTTCATGCTGCCGCCGAACACCTGGCGCAGCCGGGGATAGACGAGCCGGTCGAACAGCGCATGCTGCGCCCGCAGGGCCACGCCCGGGCCGCCGCCCTCACCCCGGGCGGCGGCATCCAGC
The DNA here is from genome assembly GCF_042790555.1 of Arthrobacter sp. NPDC056727. NCBI lineage: Bacteria > Bacillati > Actinomycetota > Actinomycetes > Micrococcales > Micrococcaceae > Arthrobacter > Arthrobacter sp. NPDC056727. The sequence continues at coordinate 22,885 of NZ_JBHTZA010000039.1, forward strand.
GCTTCCGAGTACCGGACCGCCACCCGCGTGGCGGCACCAAACAGCCGCGACTTCCCGGCGTCCTTCGCCTTCTGTTCCGCTCCGGCGTGGATCTTCTCGAAGATGCGGGGCACCGCCAGCAGGAAGGTCGGTTTGAACGTTCCCAGGTCGTCAAGGAGCTGCGCGTTCCCGGAGGTGTGGCCGAGGGTCACCCCGGCCGTGAGGCACACCACCTGGACGGCCCTGGCCAGCACGTGGGCCAGCGGCAGGAACATCAGGGTCCTGGCGTTCTCCTGTTGCAGGAGTTCGGGCAGGAAAGCCACGATGTTCCTGGCCACGAGGGCGAAGTTTCCATGGGTGATCTCGCAGCCCTTGGGCCGGCCGGTGGTGCCGGAGGTGTAGACGAGGGACGCCACGTCCGGGAGCGCCGCCGCCGAGCGGTGCCGCTCCAGCTCGGCGTCCGTCACCCCGGCCCCGGCGGCGGCGAGGCTGGCAAGGTTGGGGGCATCGCCGTCGTAATCCATCCGGACCACCGGCACCAGGCGGCCGGCCAGGACGCTGGAGGCGGACAGGACCTGCTCCAGCAGCCCCGCCTTCCGGCGGTCCTCAACGAAGACCCGCCCGGCACCGGAGTCGGACAGGATCCACTCAATCTGGCTCGCCGAGGAGGTCTCGTAGATGGGGACCGTGACGCCGCCGGCAAACCAGATGGCAAAATCCACCAGTGTCCATTCGTAGCGGGTGGCGGAGAGGACGGCGACGGTGTCGCCGGGCGCCAGGCCGCCGGCAATGAGGCCCTTTGCCAGCGCCGTGACCTGGTCCAGGAAATGTCCGGCTGTGATGTTCTGCCAGCCGTTGGCGTCCCGGCGGGCGTAGACAGCGTGTGAAGGATTGTGCCGGTAGCAGTCCAGGAGCAGGTCGGTGACGTTGCTGCTGTCCTCCAGGACAACCATCAGTTCCGTGCTTGCTTCCCTCACAGGCGGGTCTCCATTTCGTTGATCATCACGTCCGGGTTCCACCTGCAATCGTGCCTCAGATCCAGGAGGGCATCCACATCCTGAGCCGCCAGTCCTGGTACGTGATCATTTCGGCGGTCCAGACGGGGTAGAAGAAAGCGGAGATCAACACCGCGGCCACGAGGAACAGGGCCACCCCGTACAGTCCGGAGCGCCGGCGCCACGGCGGGTCGGTGCTTTTCCCCAGCACCAGGCCCAGGCAGTACACCAGCGCCAGGATCAGGAAGGGCTCGAAGGACACCGCGTAGAAGAAGAACATGGTGCGTTCCGGGTACATGAACCACGGCAGGTAGCCGGAGCCGACGGCGGCCAGCACCGCGCCGGCGCGCCAGTCGCGCCTGCCTGCCCACCAGAACAGCAGCACCACGAGAGAGATGGCGGCGCACCACCAGATCAGCGGGTTCCCGACCGACAGAATGGCCGAGGTGCAGTTGGCGAAGTCGCAGCCCGGGCTGCCCTGCTTGGGGGACTCGTAGAAGAAGGAGGTGGGCCTGCCCATTACCAGCCAGCTCCAGGCGCTGGCCTCGTACGGGTGCTCCGAGCTGAGCCCCTGATGGAACTTGTAGGCCTCAAGGTGGTAGTGCGCCAGGGACCGCACCGAGTCCGGCAGCCAGCCCCATTCCGCGCTGGGGTTCGTCTCCGCCCACCGCCGGTAGTAGGCGTCCGTGGACCGGAACCACCCCGTCCACGTGGCGGCGTACGTCAGGGCGGCCACAGGCACGATGCTGGCGAAGGCCAGGAGCCCGTCCTTGAGGATTCCGGCGCTGATCCAGCCGCGGACGCCGGCGATCCGGCGGGCGCTCAGGTCCCAGAACACCGTCAGGAGCCCGAAGCCAGCCAGGAAGAACAGCGCCGACCATTTCGTGCCGACCGCCAGGCCCAGGCAGACGCCCGCCGCAATCCGCCACCAGCGCACGCCCAGCCACGGACCTGACAGCAGCTGCAGCGCGGACGGCCTGCCGCCGGGGGAGGCGGCAGCCTGCCTGCCGAGCCTGGCGGCCAGCCGGCGCCGGCCGTCGTCGCGGTCCAGCAGCAGCGCGCCGAACGCCGCCAGGATCCAGAACATCAGGAAGATGTCCAGCAGCGAGGTGCGGGACATGACCAGGTGGTGCCCGTCGACAGCGAGCAGCAGCCCGGCGGCCGCGCCAAGGATCAGGGAGCCGAAGAGCTTCTGGGCGATCAGCGCGACCAGGGCGATGGAGAGGGTGCCAGTCAGCGCGGCGGCGAACCGCCAGCCGAAGGGGTTGTCCGCCCCGAACAGCCACATGCCTGCCGCGATCATCCACTTGCCCACGGGCGGGTGCACCACGTATTCGGGGGTGTTCAGCAGCACGTTGGGGTTGCCGGCAACGAACGCGTCGTTGGCCTTGTCCGGCCAGCTGCGCTCGTAGCCGCTGACCAGCAGCGAGTAGCCGTCCTTGACGTAATACGTCTCGTCAAACACCAGGTTGCGGGGGACATCCAGCCGGACGAACCTCAGGATCCCTCCCACAACGGCTGTCAGGGCGGGAACCAGCCAGAACCAAAGGCGGAGCGACGGCGGGTAGTCCCGCCAGGTGCGGATGCCGCCGATCAGGCGCCGGGTGAGGGCATCTGCGGTGAAGGCCTCCGAGGGGCGGCTGATCCAGCGCTTCCCGTGCGGACCGGGGCCATCCGTGGCGGGTGCTGAAGCCGGGGTACTTGCTGGTTCGGCCCCGTCAGGCCGCACGGAGGTCTGCGTCACGAGCCCATGCTACCGTTTGCGGCTTTGAGAACGGCTTAGGCATTGGCCTTGGAGGAGGCCCAAGAGAAGGCAGGGCGGCAGTAGGCTGGATCCGTGGACCACGAAGCGAGCACCGCCCCTGACAGCAGTTCCGAGCCTTCCGGCAATTCAGAACCGGCCGCCGGCCCGGCCGGCCGACGGGAACCGGAGCTCCGCGGCGGCGGTCCGGGGCGGATCGTCCTGGCGGCAACACCCATCGGCAATGTGGGCGACGCTTCGGCCCGGCTGGTGGAACTGCTGGCGACGGCGGACATCGTGGCGGCCGAGGACACCCGGCGCCTGCACCGCCTGGTGCAGAGCCTGGACGTCACCGTGAGCGGGCGGATCATCAGCTACCACGAGCACAACGAGGCCACCAAGACCGCCGAACTCCTGGAACAGGTCCGCTCAGGGAAGACACTGGTCATGGTCACCGACGCCGGCATGCCCGCAGTCTCCGACCCCGGCTTCCGGCTGGTCGAAGGCGCGGTGGCCGCCGGCCTCACGGTCACGGCCGTCCCCGGACCGTCGGCCGTCCTCACCGCGCTGGCCCTGTCCGGCCTGCCCACTGACAGGTTCTGTTTCGAAGGGTTCCTGCCGCGGAAAGCCGGCGAACGCGCCGGCCGGCTCGCGGATCTCGACGTCGAACGGCGCACCATGGTCTTCTTCGAGGCGCCGCACCGGCTCGAGGCCATGCTGCGGGCACTGCACGAGCGCTTCGGCCCGGACCGGCGCGCGGCAGTGTGCCGGGAACTGACCAAGACCTACGAGGAAGTCCTCCGCGGATCCTTGCGCGAGATGCTGCAGTGGGCGGAGGCCAACGAGGTGCGCGGGGAGATCGCCGTCGTGGTGGCGGGCGCGCCGGAGCGCGAGCCCGGATCGCCGGAGGACGGCGTCGCCGCCGTCAACGACCTCGTGGCCAAGGGCGTCCGGCTCAAGGAAGCGGTGGCGGCCGTCGCCGAAGAAACCCGCGTGAGCAAGCGCGAACTGTACTCAGCTGTGCTTGCGGCGCGCTGACATAAGGCTCTTTCGGCGCTGCCTTGCCCGTCCCGGCGGGGCAGGGAAGTGGCTGTGCAGCTGCACAACGAACGGCCGGACCGGCAGTGCGCCGATGCGTAGACACTGCCGAGATGCGGGCAGTACGGTGGCTTTAATCCAGCCAAGCAAGCAGCAGGCGGCAGGCGGCGTCAGGCCGTGTGCAGGAGCTGCACATAACCGGCAATCCGATTGCTGACGAGGGAGTCACCGTGTCTGTTACTACACAGTCCACTGCTACCGCAGAGCGCGAAAGCGAATTGCTCGCGTCTGTTCCCACCGGCCTTCTCATCAACGGCGAGTGGCGCCCCGCGGCCTCGGGCAAGACGTTCGACGTCGAGGATCCCGCCACCGGGAAGGTGCTGCTGAGCATCGCCGACGCCGGTCCAGAGGACGGGAAGGCCGCCTTGGA
>NZ_JBHTZA010000040.1:0-25779 GCF_042790555.1 Arthrobacter sp. NPDC056727
GCCCCCAGGAAGCGCTTCCCGGGGGCCACAACTGTACGTTCGCGCTGCCGGGAGCTTGTGAGGACGCGCGTGTGAATCGCGAGTGAACGGCGAGGCGGTTGGCTGCTACTTGGAAGGCTGGGGCACTTCGCAGGTCAGCTTGGGGTTGGCGCCCATGTAGTTCAGCGGTCCGGCGGCGATGGTGATCGCCACGGTCCCGGCCTCCGTGCAGGAGTCCGGGGAACCGCTGAAGTAGCCCCGCTGGAATGCGGCAAAAACGCCGATGATGAGCCAAATGACCACAAGCAGTCCGATGATCCTCACGGCAGCCTCCGTAGCCCCGTCGCCACTTCAATGTGCAACCAATTATCCACCGCGTCCGTCATTCAGGACAGGGCTACCGCAACGGGTCTATCGGTTTTGCCGGCCGGTTCCCCGGCTTCACACAGTTCGCGTGGCGGGGAGGCGCCTAGCTGGGTTCGGTGGTGTCCACCGGAGTTTCCTCGACGTCCGGGGTGTCCTCCGCCGTGGCAATCTGGTCGTCGCCGGGAGTTTTGGCGTCCGCGCCGTTCCTGCCCTCCTCCGGTTCGAAGGTGTTCGGCTCACCCGCACCCACTGCGACGCCGGTGCCCGAGTCCGGGACGCCGTCCCCGTGGGTCTGCGGTGAAGTGCCGCTGCCCTGGTCTTCCTGGCCGGTTCCTTCAGTGCTCATGTTGTCTCCTGAGACCTCGTGGGGCTGGAAGTTTTACGGTAACAGCGGGGGAGGACATCCGTAAGGGGGCTTAGGATTTCACTTCTAGACAGTTTTCTACTCAGCGCACAGGCGGTCTTTCAGGTGGCAGATGAATCAGTGAGCAAACAGGGGCGTTGGCGCGTTTTCCACGACAAGTTTGTGGTGGAAGAGCGCTTCATGGAACCCGGCGCAAGGAAGGGCCTCTACGCGACGGCGATCATCCTCGCCGTCATCGGGGCAACGGTCTTCTTCTTCACGCTCGCCGGCGTCCTGCAGCACGACGGGCTGGCCAGCGCTGACGGCGAGGCGCAGAAATGGCTCCTCACCACCCGGTCGGGAGCGCTGACCGTGGTGATGATCATCCTTGCGATCATCTTCGGGCCGGTGGGGCTGCCCATCATCGTCCTCGTTGTGACGGTGGCGTGGGGCATCATGGCGAAGCACGCCTGGCGGCCCATCCTGCTGGCGGCGGCCATGCTGACCGGCGTCGGGCTGGCGCAGCTCATCGGCAGGTCCGTCGAAAGGGAACGCCCGCCCGTGGACCAGATGCTGTTCGGCGCCGACCAAACATTTTCCTTCCCCTCAGGCCATGTCCTGGGCGCGTCTGACTTCCTGCTGATAACGGCTTTCCTGGTCTTTTCCCGCCGCCGGAAACCAAAGACAACGGTGGTTGGTTTTGTCTTCGCCATCGTCGGAGTAATCCTGGCGTCCGTCAGCCGGCTGTACCTCGGCTACCACTGGCTGAGCGACGCCGTGGCCTCCGTTGCGCTCTCGCTGGTGGTGCTCGGCGCCGTGATTGCCGTGGACACCTGGCGCACCGCGCGGATACCCGGCGAAGAGGTCACGGGGGAGCTGTCCAAGGCGGACAGCCAGGATTAGGGCGTGGCCACCGAAGCCGATGTCCGCAGGATCTGCGTTGCCCTGCCGGGCGTGACCGAGCGGCCCAGCTGGAACCAGCCGGCCTGGTTCGCCAGGACCCTGATGGCCCGCATCTGGGAACCGGACGTGTTGACGGTCAAGACAACAGAGCGTGAAGCCCTCGCCGGAACGGATCCGGAAACGTACTTCTGGACGCCGCACCATGAGCGGTCACCCCAGTTGGTCCTGGTCCGGCTTTCAAGGGTCGACGGCGGCCAGCTCGCCGAACTGCTCGAGGATTCCTTCCTGCTCGCCGGCGGCCGGCTGTAGTCACTGGCCGCCGCCCCGGCCTGTTGACCCGGCCGGCCGGCCGCCGTCGTCACCGGTGCCGCGGGCGCGTTTCAGCTGCCGCCGCAGGCGGGCATTGTCCATCTCCAGTTCGAGCACCTTGGCAATCCCCGCCAGGTTGAGCCCCTCCTCCAGGAGTTCAGCAATGCGGCGCAGGACCGCCAGGTCAGCCTCGCTGTACTGGCGGGTGCCGCCCTCGGTTCTTTCCGGGGTCAGCAGGCCGCGGCGCTCATAGAGCCGGATGTTCTGCTGGCCGGTTCCCACGAGCTCCGCCACAACGGAAATGGCGTACAGCCGGCGCCCGGCACTGTTCCGGTCGTGCATGCGATTCCCGTCCAGATTTCTCGATTTTCCTCTTGCACCAGTCTGTCACCAGTGCTATAAAAAATCTATATCCACCACCATAGATAAAGCGCGGTGGGTAGCCATAAAACCTACATGCTGAAGGGAGTGGGAAATGATGCTAGTCCGTACCGACCCGTTCCGTGAGCTGGACCGGCTCACCCAGCAGGTCTTCGGAACAGCAGCCCGTCCGGCGGCCATGCCGATGGATGCGTGGCAGGAAGACGGGGAGTTTGTGGTGGCGTTTGACCTGCCCGGGATTTCCCCGGACGACGTTGATCTGAACGTTGAAAGGAACGTCCTCACTGTCCGGGCGGAGCGCCGTGATGCCACCCAGCCCAACGTCGAGCTGGTGGTCTCCGAGCGGCCTCGCGGCGTCTTCAGCCGCCAGCTCATTCTTGGCGACACCCTGGATGCGGACAGCATCAGGGCCAGCTACGACCTTGGCGTGCTGACGCTGCGGATCCCGGTTGCCGAGCAGGCAAAGCCGCGGAAGATCGAGATCGAAAGCAAGGGCCAGCTGCACCAGATCGGGACGTAGACGGCCGGCGTGCTGACAGGGGCGGCCTGCGGTTCCGAACGATACCCCAGGCCGCCCCGCCGCGGCGCAACAAACATCCTTCCAACTGCAACAGGCTTGTGTGATGACCAGCCACCCACCGGATCACTATGCGGTGCTGCAGATTCCGCATGAAGCGTCGCAGCAGGAGATCGCCCGCGCCTACCGCGCCCTGATGCGCCGCCACCATCCGGACGTTGCCGGCGGTGAAGCGGTACCGGCCGAATTGGAACTCGTCATGCAGGCCTTCGCCGTGCTCCGCGACCCCAAACGCCGTGCAGCCTATGACCGGGAGGTCCTTGCCGCTGCTCCGGGTGAACCCGCCGGGGCTCAACAACATGCCAGGAAGCCACAAGACGTCCCCGTCCGCGTGATCCGGCACCGGGAACCTCCGCTGCGCGTGACGCCAGTCCGGTGGGAGAGCGGACCGCGGGCCTGATTCCGATCTGAATAACAGAGGAGAACCACAGCCATGAGTGATTGGCGCCGCTACGACTCCCACCTGATCCCTGCCTTCCATGAGCGCTTCGAACAGCGCTGGGGCAAGGGCACAGCGCCGTTCCTGGACCCCGAGGCCCACGAGGAGCCCATGCCGCGCGCACAGTGGATCAATCCCGCCACCGGTGCCGCACTGGCTGTGGTGCCCATATGGTCCGACGACGACCACCAGCACCGCTCGTTCGGGGTGTTCTATCTGCCGCCATTCGGGGACATCTGGGTGCTTCGCCCGGGTCTCACACAGTTCCTGGAGCCCGGCGGGGACAGCCCCGCCAGCCAGGTGGCCCTGCGGAACGATGCTTTCCGCAAAGCAGTGTCCCACGCCAACGAATTCCTCTTCGGTCCGCCCCCGCTCGTGGACTGACTCCGCTGGCGGGCTACGGCGCCCCGGCGAAGCCGACAGTCCCCGGGCCCGGCCCGCCGTAGCCCACGGTCCCGGAGTCCGGCCCGAAAAAACCAGGCCCCGGGAAACCGGGCCCGCCAACCCCGCCAAACCCGGGCCCGGGGAAGCCGGGTCCGCCGAAACCGCCCTGTCCGTCCCCGCCGCCGGCGGGGCCGCTGCCCAGCAGACTCCTGGTGAGGGCCTCGCCGTCGGCCATCAGTTCTTCCACAGCCTCCAACAGGTGACTGTCCTGCACGGGTGCGCCGTCCAGTGCGGCACGCACGACGGCCCGGCGGACCAGTTCACGCGCGAACGAGGCCGTGGTCCCCTCGGTGCGGGCGGCGGCGTCCCGAACGGCATCCGCGCTGAACGGAATGCCGCGTGCATACAGGGTGACCAGCCCAATGCGCTCGTCCAGCGCCGGCAGCGGAATGTCCACGGCCAGATCCACCCGGCCGGGGCGCTGGGCGAGGGCACGCTCGAGCATGTCCACCCGGTTGGTGGTGAGGACAAACGCGACGTCGGCGTCGTGATCCAGGCCGTCCATGGCATCCAGCACCTCGAACAGCAGCGGCTGCGGCCCGTGCCCGAAGCTCCGGTCCTCGGCAATCAGGTCGCAGTCCTCCAGCACAACGATGGACGGCTGAAGTGCCCGGGCCATGGCGGCTGCCTCGGAAATCCTGGCCAGTGATCCTCCGGACAACAGGATCGCCGTGATACCCGTGCTCTGGCTCAACAGGTACCGCACCGTGTGGGTCTTGCCGGTCCCCGGCCGGCCGTAGAGCAGGATGCCGCGTTTCAGGTGCTGGCCGTACTCGCTCAGCGACTCCCGGTGCGCGGCGATGCCCAAAGCGTGATCGGCCACTTTTTGAAGCAGCCCCTGGGGGAGGATGACGTCGGAGGCGGTGAGTCCGGGCCGGGCATGGAAGGTCACGCCGCCGGTGCTCGGCCCGTACTCGCCCATGACCAGGGAGATGACTTGGCCCTTCAGGACGCTGCCGCGCTGCATCCGCCGGCGGAACTCGGCCAGGAACTCTGCCGCGTTGCCCGCGTCGGCAGCCAGGACCTCGAGGCACGCTGTTTGCCGCCCGTACCGCGGCGCGGCGTCCCGCTGCAGGACAGCAACAGGGCTGCCCGCGTGCCTGAACAGCCACAGCCCCAGCGCCACGGCCTGCCGCTGTTCGTCCGGGCCCACGGCGAGGTTGATGTAATCGGGCTGGGACAACGGAAACTGCGGGAAGAACTGCGACTGCTGCAGCATGTCGCTCAGTGACTGGTGGTGGCGCTGGTCTCCGCCTCCGATGCCCACGAGCCGGAACTGTTCGTCGTCGGCGGCGAGTTCGGCCATCAGGATGTCTGCGTCCACGAACCGGTGCGCTGGCACCTCCTCCACCACCACTGCGAGTGACTCGGCCGGCACCGCCAGATGGTCAGTGATTGTTGTCAGCAGCTGCGTTCCGGCCTTTACCCGGTGCTGCCCGGACTGCGCGATCTGAACCAGCTCCGCGAAATCATCGATGAACTTCCCCAATTTTTCATCCATGCCGCAGACCCTACCAGCGGCAGTCAACACCATGCTCGTTGAGTTTTTGTCCAGATATCGCGAGTTGGAGGGCTTCCAAGTCGCGATATCTGGACAAAAACTCCAACAGGGCCAGCGGCCGGATCCCCTTCGGCAGCCACTCGTCAGCGGGCTTGGGCTGTGTCATTCTGGGAGGTACCGCAGTCCGTCAGGCGAAGCAGACCCGCTGCGGAAGGACCGGAGCCGTCGAAGGAGAAGTCCATGTTTGCGCCCACGGGTTCGTTTTCCAGCTTCAGCGTCGATGACGTGGCGCGGGCGAAGGAGTTTTACGGGAAGACACTCGGCCTGGCGGTATCCGACGGCGCAATGGGCACGCTGGAGCTGTCCATGCCGGAGGGCCACAAAATCTTTGTTTATCCCAAGGGCAACCATGAGCCTGCCACGTTCACCGTCCTGAACCTTGTGGTGGACGACGTCGAGGCGGCCGTTGACGAGCTCAACGCGGCCGGCGTCCAGACCAAGATCTACGACGATGCAGACCTGCCCACGGACGCGAAAGGAATCGCCCGCGGCATGGGGCCGGATATCGCATGGTTCAAGGACCCGGCAGGCAACGTGATTTCCGTGGTTAACCCGGGCAGTGCGGCGCCCTGAGCGGTAGAATCCGGCAATCTGAAGTTTCGCCCTACCGGCCGTTCACAACGTCACAGAGGTCCAGCGATGCATCGTTCCGCCAAAGAATTGGCCGCCATGATTCCGACGGGGTTCACCCTGGGGGTGGCCACGGCCGCGTTCCAGATTGAAGGGGCGCTCGAGGAGGACGGCCGCGGGCCCGCCGGCTGGGACGTCTTTTCCGCCAGGCCCGGGACGATCGTGGACGGCCACAGCCCCGCCGTGGCATGCGACCACTACCACCGCATGCCGCAGGACGTGGCCCTGATGAAGGAACTGGGCATCGACTCCTACCGGTTCTCGCTTTCGTGGCCGCGGATCCAGCCGGACGGCCGCGGAGCGGTGAACCGCGCCGGCCTGGACTTCTATGACCGGCTGCTGGATGAGCTGCTGGCCAACGGGATTTCCCCCATGGTCACGCTCTACCACTGGGACACGCCGCTGGCCCTCGATGAGGACGGCGGCTGGCTCAACCGGGACACCGCCTACCGGCTGGGCGACTTCGCCGCCATCGCCGCAGCCGCGTACGGCGACCGGGTGGCGCGCTGGGTGACCATCAACGAACCCGCCACCGTGACCACTAACGGCTACGCCCTTGGCATCCACTCTCCGGGGAAAGCCGACTTTGCCAACGGCCTGCCCACCGTGCACCACCAGTTGCTGGGTCATGGCCTTGCCCTTCAGGCACTGCGGGCCGCCAAGGTGCCCGGTGAAATCGGCATGACCAACGTGTACTCCCCAACCGTGCCGCACTCTGGCAACCCCCTGGACTGGATCAGCGCAGGAGCGATGGACGTGGCACAAAACCGCCTCTACGCCGACCCCGTGCTCACCGGAAAGTACCCGGACCTGATCCGGGCCGCGAAGTTCTTCTCGTCTTTCGACCACCCGGACGAGGACATGGCCATCATCTCCCAGCCGCTGGACTTCTACGGGCTCAACTACTACATGCCCACCCGGGTGGCTGCCGGCGGCGGTGACAGCCCCGTTCCGGCGGCCATGGCTGAGGCGATGGGGGATGACCTGAGGGACGCTACGCCCGGAGCCCCACTGCACATTGAGCCGTGGCCGGACACCGAAACAACTGCCTACGGGTGGCCCGTGAAGCCCGAGTACATGGCCGTGGCGCTCAAGGAAATGGCGGAGCGATATCCGAACCTTCCTCCCGTCATCATCACGGAGGGCGGGGCCAGCTTTGTGGACGTCATAGTCCGGGACAGGTCCACGAACCGGACCTTCATCCCCGATGAGCGGCGGCTGCGGTACCTTTCGGACCACCTTGAAACGGCGCTGCGGGTCACGGCCCCCGGCGGAGCGGCCGAGTCTGTTGACCTGCGCGGCTACTACGTCTGGACTTTCATGGACAACTTCGAGTGGTCCGGCGGCTACAAGCAGCCGTTCGGCCTGGTGCACGTGGATTTAGAGACGCAGGTGCGCACGCCGAAGGCCTCGTTCTACTGGTTCCAGGAACTCCAGGAGGAACGGAAGCTGGCAGCGTCCGCGGATACCGCCGTCGCCGCTGCGGCCGGGCCGGAAGGCACGCTGACAGACGTAGGAATGTCCGACGGCGGGATGCCCGACGGCGGACCGGTCACCTAAGGCGTTCGCTCACCTGGGCAGTTCGTCACCCAGGACGGTTGGTCGCCCAGCGCAGTCCGTGGGCCTAGAGCAGTTGGGGGCCTAGAGCAGTTCGAGCTCCCGGAGCTGGCGGGCTATGCCCGCGCCGTCGGGGGAGTAGATCCACGGCACCGTCGAGGCGCTGTGGTCCCCGTCTTCAGAGTGTCCGCCGGCGAAGACGGCCTCACTCACGGACAGCTGCCGGATGGCGATGGCCGCCACCTTGTCCGCGTTGTGATGGGTGAACTGTGAGTAGATCTGCTCGTCGTGCTGGCCGTTGTCGCCGATCAGGAGCCAGCGCATGTGCGGGAACTCCGCCGCCAGCCGCTCCAGGTTGCGGCGCTTGTGTTCCTGCCCGCTGCGGAACCAGCGGTCCTGGGTCAGCCCCCAGTCCGTCAGCAGCAGCGGACCGGCCGGATACATGTTCCTGGTCAGGAACCGTGCCAGGGTGGGCGCTGCGTTCCATGGCCCGGTCGAAAGATAGATGACCGGCGCGTCGGGGTGTTCAACGGTGAGCCGGTCCAGCAGCACTGCCATTCCCGGCGTGGCCATCCTGGCCCGCTCGCTCAGCACAAAGGTGTTCCAAAGGGCCAGGAATGGCCTGGGCAGTGCCGTAACCATGACCGTGTCGTCGATGTCGGAGACGATGCCGAACCCGGTGTCGGGGGAAATCACGAAGATACTGGCTTCCACCGGCTCGGTTCCCCGGGAACGAAGTATGGCCGTGTGCCAGCCGGGGGAGAGGGACACCGGAATGTCGATGTCCACGAGTCCGCCGCGGTCGGCCTTCACCTTGGTGACTGTTCCGCCGATCTCGATCTCCACCTCCGAGCCGGGAATGGGAACGCTGGTGAAGGCACGCCACCCACGCACATTCTGGGTGCCGTTCCGGGCGGCATGATCGGCACGGCTGCCGGGCACGGGCTTGCTGGCCAGGACCACCCGGCCCAGGACGCGGACCCACTCGGTGGAGCCGTACCCCTGGTAGGCGATGGTCTTGGGTTCGAACTTCCAGCGCCGGGCCAGCTTCAGGCGGAACGTGTTGATCGCGTCCGAGAGCCGATGGGCGAGGCGGAAGACCCGCGTCCCTGACAAACTCGTCTCTGATAGCGGCGGTTCCTGTGACGGCATGTCCATGCCTTCACTCTGCCACAGGGCAGCGGCCCATGGGCCGCCCGTCTGCGCTCTGTTACTCGGCGTCTCCCAGCATGCCCCGCAGGGTGGCCGCATTACGCACGGCGTTGCCGCCGCCGTCGTTGTTGAAATAGGCGAAGACCTCGCGCCCGGAGCTGCGCCACTCACGGATCCTGTCCGCCCACCAGGCCAGGTCCGCGTCCGAGTAGGAGCCGCCGTACAGGTGCTGGTGGTCGGGCCCGTGCAGCCTGATGTAGACGAAGGGCGCGGTCGCCTCCAGGTTGCAGGGCAGGTTGGCGCCGCTCATGACGGTGTACGCAGCCTGGTGCCGTTCCAGCAGCCCGTACACCTCCGGCTGCTCCCAGCTGGGATGCCGGAACTCCACGGCCACCCTGATCCAGTCGGGCATGGCGCCGAGGAAATAGTCCAGGCGGGCGTCATCCCTCGCCATGTCCGGAGGCAGCTGGACCAGCAGCACTGCCCGCTTGTCGCCAAGCTCGTGCCAGCACCGCGAGATCCTCTCGATCCAGACTTCCGGGCCGTACAGCTTCTTACCGTGGGTGAGCCCGCGCGGGGCTTTGACGGACAGCGCAAAACCGGCCGGCAGCCTGGTCCGCCAGCCGGCGAACGTGGTGTCCCGCGGCCAGCGGTAGAAGCTGGCGTTGAGCTCCACCGTGCTGAACCTCGACACATAGTGCTGCAGCCGGTCACGGGTGGGGAGCCCTGGCGGGTACAGCACATTTTCCCAGTGGTCGTAACTCCAGCCGGACGTGCCGATGTGGGATTTCACTTGGCGGACGTCAGACGAAGTGGGTGGTCACGGTACCGCCGCCGCCGGCGGACTCGACGATGGCCGCGGCGACGTCGCGCAGCTTCAGGTTGCGCGTGCTGGATGCCGACTTGATGAGGTTGATGGCGTCCTCCTGGCTGCAGCGGTTCTGCGCAATGATGATCCCCACGGCCATGTCAATAATGGTCCGTGATTCCATGGCTCGCTTCAGGTTGGCGGCATTGTCGTTGCGTTGTGCCAGAAGGACAGCGAGCCGGAGGCCCTTGGACGCCTGCCGCACATAGTTGACTGCCCTGTTCACGGCGGCGGCGTCAAAGACGTTTGGTTTCTCGGAGTACAGGTTGAGTCCCGCCCGGGCGTCAGCGCCGGGCAACTCGAAGGGCACCGCCAGAACCGAACGGATGCCATTTCTCAGCACGGTGTCGTTGTAGTCCGGAAACTCCGTGTCCAGCTTGAAGTCCGGAACGTGGACCAGGACACCCTCCCGGCAGGATCGAAGGCAGGGGCCGTCGCCGAACTGGTACTGGAGTTCGTCCAATGCCTGGGCGTGCTCGCTGCTGCTGGCCACCGTGGCCGCCGACCGGTGCCGCAGAAGGGTGATGCCGCAATAGATCCGTCCGCGCGGACCGGACATGCTCTCAGCGGAGAAGCGTGCAAGCTCCTCAAGGAAATCCTGGACATCCTGGGTGTCCAGCAGCATGTCCTGGACGCGCCCCACCACGTCAGCTTCGTTCAGGCGACTATCCACGCAAGGCTCCACTTCCGCCCGCCGAACCGGCAGCTCCGGAATGGCTGGGCAATGCTAATTGAGCAGGGCTCCGGCGGCCGCTCCGCCTAGGTTCAGGCTACACCCGGCTACCCCTCGTGCGGCGGGGCCGGCTGTGGCACTGTAAGGGCATGGTACGCATCGAGGATTATGCGATGGTCGGGGACCTGCACACCGGCGCCCTGGTCAGCACTGAAGGTTCGATTGACTGGCTTTGCCTGCCACGCTTCGATTCGCCAGCCTGCTTCAATGCGCTCCTGGATACCCCTGAAGCCGGCCGCTGGCTCCTGGCCCCGGCCGGGGGAGGAGGATGCACGCGGCGCCGCTACCGCCGGCACACGCTCATCCTGGAAACCGAATGGGAAACCGACGACGGCGCCGTCAGGGTCATCGACTTCATGCCGCCGCGTGATGAGGTGGCGGACATCGTGCGGATCGTGGTGGGCCTGCACGGGCACGTCCGGATGCGAAGCGAGCTGGCCCTGCGCTTCGACTACGGCCACATCATGCCGTGGGTGCGCCGGGACAGCCACGGCCTGCATGCCATCGCAGGGCCGGATTCTGCCTACCTGGTGACCACCGCCCCGCTGCGCGGCGAACGCATGCACACGGTCAGCGACTTCACCGTGAAGGCCGGCGACCGGGTGCCGTTCGTGCTGACATGGGCGCCCAGCCATGTCCGCCGGCCGCGGTCCGTGGACGCCGAGGAAGTCCTTGATTCCACCGAACGGTTCTGGCGCGAGTGGACCGACAAGTGCAAGGTGTCCGGGCCCTACAAGGACGCGGTGCAGCGCTCGCTGATCACGCTCAAGGCTCTGACCTACGCGCCCACCGGAGGGATCGTCGCAGCCGTGACCACGTCGCTCCCCGAACAGCTGGGCGGGCCGCGGAACTGGGACTACCGGTTCTGCTGGCTCCGGGACGCCACCCTGACGCTGCAGGCGCTGCTGGCCGCGGGCTATACCTCCGAGGCGGCGGCCTGGCGGGACTGGCTGCTCCGGGCCGTGGCAGGGGACCCGGCCGACCTGCAGATCATGTACGGAATCCACGGCGAACGCAGGCTGCCCGAGCTGGAGCTGCCCTGGCTGTCCGGCTACGAAAATTCGGCGCCGGTGCGGGTGGGTAACGCGGCCGCGGGGCAGCTGCAATTGGACGTCTGGGGCGAGGTGCTGGATTGCCTTGCCCTGACCCGCAACTCACTGCTGAAGCACACGGACGAAGCCTGGGATGTCCAGGTGGCACTGATGGAATACCTCGAGGGGGCCTGGGACCAGCCGGACAACGGCCTGTGGGAGATGCGCGGACCGCGGCGCCATTTCACGCATTCCAAAGTGATGGCATGGGTGGCGGCGGACCGGATGGTCAAAGGGGTCCGCGACTCGGGGCTTCCCGGGCCCGCGGACCGCTGGGAGGCGCTCCGCGACACCATTCACGCCGAGGTCATGGAGAACGGCTTCGACCCCGGCCGGAACACCTTTACCCAGAGCTACGGCCGGCCCGAACTCGATGCCAGCCTGCTCCTCATTCCCCGGGTGGGCTTCCTCCCGCCCGACGACCCCCGGGTGATCGGCACGATCGACGCCATCCAGCGTGAGCTGACCGAGGACGGGTTTGTGCTCCGGTACAAGCCCCAAGTGAGCGACGACGGCCTGCCCGGGGGTGAGGGAGTGTTCCTCGCCTGTTCCTTCTGGCTCGTGGAGGCGCTGCTGGGGGCCGGCAGGCGGCGGGAGGCCACCGAACTGTTCGAGCGGCTGCTGTCCCTGCGCAACGACGTCGGCCTGCTGAGCGAGGAATGGGGCGTCCAGAGCGGGCGGCACCTGGGGAACACCCCGCAGGCCTTCAGCCATTTCGCGCTGGTGACCAGCGCCCTGGAACTGAACCAGCGCCGGCCCCGCCGGAGCGACAAGCCGCTCCCCTCAAAGGCGCATACCGGGTGACGTGTCCCACCTCCGGCATTAGGTAAGTATACTTACTAACACCTCACCGATCGGTGAGGAAGGAGGAGGGCGCAGAATGTCTGGATATTTCGAGTTGGTGGACGCTCCCGACGGCGGATACAGGATCCGGCTGCTGGACGGGACCGGGGCGCTGATGGCCGTGTCGGTCACCTTCCCGACGAAGCGCGCAGCGGTTGCGGGAATTGCCCAGGCCCGGGAGATCGCCGGAACCGGCCTGATTCGTGATCTCTGCCGGGATGCCGCCGGGCAGCCGGCTCAAAAGCACCATGTAAAGCCCGCCCGGCAGGCGGTGAAGTCTGTGGCCGGCGCCGGTCGCGGCCTGCGCGTGCCAGCTCTGGCCGAGGGCTGATGTCCATGAAAGGCGGCGGCCGCAAGAAAGGCGTCCTGTTCGACGTTGACGGGACCCTGATTGATTCCGCGTACATCCACACGCTCGCCTGGTGGCATGCCTTCCGCCAGTCCGGCTATGACGTGCCCATGGCCCGGATCCACCGCTGCGTGGGGATGGGCGGGGCGCGCCTGGTGGACACCCTGCTGCCGGACTCGCGGAACAAGGAGGAGGTGGACGAGGCTGTCCTGTCCGCCCATTCCGGCGTGTTCGGCACGTACTGGCCGTCACTGCGCCCCTTCGATGGGGCGCGGGACCTGCTGGCCCAGTGCAGTGAGGGCGGGCTGGCGGTGGCGCTGGCCTCGTCCGCCAGGGAACAGGACCTGAAGGCGCTCCGGTCGGCACTGTCCGCGGATGCCTATATTCACGCGGCGACCAGTGCCAATGACGCTGAGAACAGCAAACCCGAGCCGGACATACTGGTGGCGGCGCTGAAAGCGGTGGGCCTTGAGGCTTCGGCGGCTGTCTACGTGGGGGATGCGGTGTGGGATGTCATGGCGGCCGGCAGTATCGGCATGCCAACCATCGCCCTCACGTGCGGCGGCACCAGTGCCGCGGAGCTGCGCGAGGCGGGGGCCGCTGAGGTCTTTGCCGACCCCCGTCAGCTGCTGGACAACCTGGGCTCAAGCCTGATCGGGACGCTCCTGGCCGGCCAGCGGTAATCAGGCCCCGGCGGTGTCCACCCTGGACTCGGTGTTCGTGAACCCGCCGCCCCCGGGCTCGTCGGCGTAGGAACCCTTGTTCCATGACACCGCAACGGCAACGGAGCCGTCGTCGTTCCTCACTACGTTGGTGACCACGTCCGAAACCGCCGCCCCCATGGCGAGGATCTTTGCGCGGTACGTTGTCACCAGTTCCTCGAGGCTGGCCTCCGTCCATTCGCCGGGGCGCATGCGCGTGGAGATCTCCACCGGTTCGGGCTGGTACAGCGACATGATGTTGCCTTTCTTCGCGGGCAGGGACAATTCCTACGCTAGGAGCGTTTTCCGGCCGGGACAAGGGAAAAGCAAGGTTGCTTACCATCGGGCTTTGAAATCCGGAAAATTGGTAAGCATACTGACCTTCACATACGGACCTGGGCACGTTACGGTCGAAAGGACGCGACGTGCAGCGAGAGGAAGGCATTCCATTGAAGGCTCTGACTTGGCAAGGCAAGCGCTCGGTGAGCGTGAAGGAGGTACCCGATCCCGTCATCCAGGAGCCCACTGACGCGATCGTAAGGATCACGTCGTCCGCGATCTGCGGCTCGGACCTCCACCTGTACGAGGTGCTTGGCCCCTACATGCACAAGGACGACGTGCTGGGCCATGAGCCCATGGGCATCGTGGAGGAGCTGGGGAGCGCCGTCACCAACCTGAAAAAGGGGGACCGCGTTGTCATCCCCTTCAACATCTCGTGCGGCCACTGCTACATGTGCTCCCAGGGCCTGCAGTCGCAGTGCGAAACCAGCCAGGTCCGGTCCAGGAACTCCGGCGCCGCGCTCTACGGCTACTCAGAGCTGTACGGGTCCATTCCCGGCGGCCAGGCGGAATACCTGCGGGTGCCGTTCGCGGATTACGGCCCCGTCAAGGTGGGACAGGAGCTGCCGGACGAACGCTATCTGTTCCTCTCGGACATCCTTCCCACCGCCTGGCAGGCAGTGAAGTACGCCGATGCCCCCGCCGGCGGAACGCTGGCAGTCTTCGGGCTCGGCCCGGTGGGCCAGTTTGCTTCCAGGGTCGGGACATACCTCGGCCAGCGGGTCATCGCCGTTGATCCCGTTCCGGAGCGCCGCGAGATGGCGGCGCGCCACGGCGTCGAGGTTTTCGACTATTCCAAGGACATCGCGGACGAACTGCGGGAGACAACCGACGGCAGGGGACCGGACGCGGTGGTTGACGGCGTCGGCATGGAGGCGCACGGCTCGCCGGTGGCGGGATTCGCCCACCAGGCACTCGGCCTCCTCCCCGACAAGGTGGCGCAGAAGGCCATGGAGACAGCCGGCGTGGACCGGCTCGCCGTGGTCCACGCGGCCATCGACTCGGTCCGCCGCGGCGGCACGGTTTCCCTGAGCGGCGTCTACGGCGGCACAGCCAGCCCCATGCCGCTGCTCACCATGTTCGACAAGCAGATCCAGCTGCGAATGGGCCAGTGCAACGTCCGCCGGTGGACTGACGAGCTGCTTCCGCTGGTGGAGGACGACGCCGATCCGCTGGGTGTGATGGATCTGGTCACCCACACCGCGGGGCTGGCCGAGGCGCCGGAGCTCTACGAAAAGTTCCAGAAGAAGGAGGACGGCTGTATCAAGGTGGTCCTCAAGCCCTGACGGGCTACTGGGCGCCGGGCTTTAGCAG
Source organism: Arthrobacter sp. NPDC056727 (assembly GCF_042790555.1). Classification (NCBI taxonomy): domain Bacteria; kingdom Bacillati; phylum Actinomycetota; class Actinomycetes; order Micrococcales; family Micrococcaceae; genus Arthrobacter; species Arthrobacter sp. NPDC056727. Next base: position 14,880 of record NZ_JBHTZA010000040.1, read on the forward strand.
CGAGGTCCGGGACGGCGGCCGGCGGGAGCACTCTCCCGTCGGCCGCTTTCCGTTGCCTGCCCGTCCTACGGTTCGCGCCACTCGTGGCCGGTGATGTGGGAGCCGGCCTGCGGCCCCATCTGGAGCATGCCGCCGTCGACCGCCCACGACGCTCCGGTGACGTAGCTCGACGCCGGGGAGGCCAGGAACGCGATCACGGCGGCCACCTCACGGGCATCGCCCGGCCGGCCAAGGGGAACACCGGGCCGGTCCTTCTTGTGCGGATCCTCGTCCGTCTGGCCGGTCATCGGCGTCGCGATTTCACCGGGCGCCACGGAGTTGGCGGTGATGCCGTGGGTTGCCAGCTCCAGCGCGATGGTCTTGATGAGCCCGCCAAGGCCGTGCTTGGAGGCGTCGTAAGCGGATGCGCCCACCCGGGGCTGGGTCTCGTGGACGCTGGTGACGGCGATGATGCGGCCGCCGCGCCGGGCGTCGACCATCCGCCGGGCCGCCGCCTGGATGCAGAGGAACGCGCCGTTGAGGTTGGTGTCGAGTGTTTTCACCCAGGTCTCATAGTTCAGCTCGAGGAACTTGGTCCCGTCGCCCGTTCCGGCGTTATTGACGAACACGTCCACCCCGCCCAAGTCCTCGGCTAGGCCGTCAATGACATCGGCGCAGGTCAGGAGGTCGGTGGTGTCGAGCTGCCGGACCACCGCGTTTTTCCCCGTTGCGCGGACCTCCTCCGCCGTCCGCTCGGCGCCTTCCTGATCCGAATGCCAGGTGATGCCGACGTCGAGCCCGGCCTTGGCCAGTGCCACCGCGGTGGCGCGGCCGATTCCTGAGTCGCTGCCGGTGACGATGGCGGTGCGGGGCGAGAAGTCCATGGCCTGGCCTTTCAGGTTCAGCCGGCCGCATCCACAACGCAGAAGCGGTTGCCGTCCGGGTCTTCCAGCACAATGAAGTCGGGGTCGTCCGGATAGGAGTCCCAGGCCACGCGGGATGCCCCGAGCTCGATGAGTCGTTCCACCTCGGCTGCCTGGTCATCGGCATAGAGATCGAGGTGCAGGCGCGGATGGGGCTGCACCGGGGTCTCGCTGAGCATGAGGGCCAGGCGTGCGCCGTCGCCTTTTTGCGGGACCAGTATCACCCAGGTTTCGTCGCCGTCGTCCCGGGGGACGTAGCCGAGGGCATCGCACCAGAAGGCGGTGGCACGGGCGACGTCGTCGACGCCAAGGACAGTCGTTCCGATCGTCAGCATGCCTTCATGCTTCCGCGCGTCCGATTGCTACGCAAGGGGCAGGAGCGGCGGGTGTTCGCCACGTCGCCGGAAACGTACGAAATCGCCGGAAGCTTCCAGCGAACTGGCAGGCTTCCGGCGATCTCGGTGACACTGGCGGCTAGGTCAGGCGGACCTGCCGGTTCATGTCCTTGTAGAGCAGGTAGCGGAATTCACCAGGGCCGCCGGCGTAGCAGGCCTGCGGGCAGAACGCGCGCAGCCACATGAAGTCGCCGGCCTCCACCTCCACCCAGTCGTTGTTGAGCAGGTACATGGCCTTGCCCTCCAGGACGTACAGGCCGTGCTCCATGACGTGGGTTTCCGGGAACGGGATCACGCCGCCCGGCTGGAATGTCACGATGTTCACCTGCATGTCGTGGGCCAGGTCGCTGGAGTCCGTGAAGCGCGTGGTCTTCCAGACGTCGTTGGTGTCCGGCATCGACGTCGGCTCCACGTCCTTCTCATTGGTGACGAAGGACTTGGCCTCGTACCCTTCGAGCCGTTCGTAGGCCTTGCGGATCCAGTGGAAGGAGACGATGTCGTCCGAGACGTTCTCCAGCCCCCACTGCGCTCCCGCGGCGAGGTAGGCGTAGCCGCCTTCCTCGAGCTGGTGCAGTTCGCCGTCGAGGGTGAGGTTGACCTTGCCCTTGGTAACGAAGACGACGCCCTCTACGCCCTCCTCGAATTCGGCCCGGGGGGCGCCGCCGCCGGGTCCGATCTCGACGATGAGCTGCGAGAACGTGGTGGCGAAGCCGGAGATCGGGCGCGCAATGATCCACGAGCGGGTGTTCGCGAAACCGGGGAGGTTGCTCGTCACGATGTCGGTCAGCACGCCCTTCGGGATGACCGTGTAGGCCTCCTTGACGATGGCGCGCTCGGTGGTGAGGTGGGTCTGCGGCGGAAGGCCGCCTTCGGGGTAGTAGTACTTGCCCATGTCTGGATCCTTACTTTGACGTTGTGGTGAGCCGGGGGTGGGCCAGTGACGTAAGCCGGGGAAGTCCGACGCCGGCAAACGCCAGCACTTCTTCGGCACCGACCGCTCCGCACTGGACGCCGCGCAGCACGAACGCCGCAAGAGCGCGCGCCGTTGCCGGCTCGTCCATGACGCCGCCTTCCGTCTGCTCCACGTAATTCCGCAGCCGGGCGGCCGCCGCCGGGAGGCCCTGACGGTAGAAGGCATACGTGGCCGCGAAGCGGCTGGGGAGCTGGGCCGGGTGCAGGTCCCAGCCCTGGTAGAAGCCGCGCTCCAGGGAACGGCGCACCAGGCGGCCGTGCAGCTGCCAGGCGTTTTCGACGTTATCGCCCACGGGAATGATGTTGGTGGACCCGTCGGAGAGCCGGATGCCGGTACCGGCCACGGCCAGCTGCATGACTTCCTTGGCGAAGTCCGCCACCGGGTGCTCCATCGACTGGTATTCCGCGGAGATCTGCAGCGAGGCGGAGTAGTCGTAGGTGCCGTAGTGCAGCCCGCTGATCCTGCCGGGAACGGCGTGCGGCAGCTGCGCCACCGGGGAGGTTCCCTCCGGGCCGAGGATGAGCTGCGGGGTTTCCACCTGCACCTCGAACCGAAGCCGGCCGGCCGGGAGCGAATGGATTTCCTCGAGGCGGGAGACGGCGTAGTCCATGGCCTGCACCTGCGCCACGGTGGTGACCTTGGGCAGGGTCAGGACCAGGCCGGCGGGCAGTTCGCCCGCTGCGGCCAGGCCGGAGACAAACAGGTCGAGGGTGCGCAGCCCGCGGGCGCGGGTGGCCGCCTCGAAGCACTTGAACCTGATTCCGATGAACGGCGGTGCGGAGCCGGCCGAAACGGCGGCGGCCACAGCGGACGCCGCGGCGACGGCGGCGGCATCCTCGGCGTCGTCGCCCCGGTCCCCGAACCCATCCTCGAAGTCGAGGCGCAGGTCCTCGATCGGCTCCGTGCCCAGCTTCGTTTCCACCCGGGACGCGACGGCCCCGGCGAGGTCGGCGTCCTGGCCCAGCAGCGAACCGAGCCGGGACAGCCCGCCGTGGGCGGCCGCCGTCGCCAGCGCCTGGCTTCCCCAGTCGGCGGCGAGCGACGGCGTGAAACGGTCAGCGGGGATGTACACCGTGTGGACGGGCTGGCGGGAGCCGTCGTCGCCCGGGTAGTTCTGATCGAGCAGCCGGTCGGTGTCCGCCAGCTGGCCGTCGATCCGGGCCAGGTCCGCCGCGGTCAGCGAGGTTCCGGGTACCGCCATGCCTCAGCCCACCAGTTCGTAGGCGGGTGTGGTGAGGAAGTCCGTGTAGTCCTCGGAGAGGCAGATGTCCCCGATCAGGGCGCTGGCGGGCTGGTAGTAGCGCGCGAACGCCTCCTCGCCCACCTCGCCGCGCAGCTTTTCGGTTTCCTCCGCGAGGATCCGGGTGACCAGTTCGCGGGTGACCTTGTTGCCGGTGTCCGCGAGGACCACCTCGTTGCGGATCTGCTGCCAGACCTGCGAACGGGAGATTTCCGCCGTCGCGGCGTCCTCCATCAGGTTGTGGATGGCCACCGCGCCGTTGCCGGAGATCCAGACAGCGGTGTAGGCCACGGCGACGTAGAGGTTCAGGCGCAGGCCGGCTTCGGTGACCTGGCCTTCGGCGGAGGCGATGTCCAGCAGTTGGCCGGCGGTCACCGAGACCTCCGGGCGCTGCTTGTCCAGCTGGTTGGGCCTGTCCCCGAGGACGGCGTCGAACACCTCCTGGCAGACCGGCACGAGGTCCGGGTGGGCCACCCAGGAGCCGTCGAAGCCGTCGTTCGCCTCGCGGGTCTTGTCCGCGCGGACCTTCTCAAAGGCCTGCGCGGTGACCTCGGGTTCGCGGCGGTTGGGGATGACAGCAGCCATGCCGCCCATCGCGAAGGCGCCGCGCTGGTGGCAGGTCTTCACCAGCAGTTCGGTGTAGGCGCGCATGAACGGCGCGGTCATGGCCACGGTGGCGCGGTCCGGCAGCACGAAGTTGGAACCGGCGTCGCGGAAGTACTTGATGATGCTGAACAGGTAATCCCAGCGGCCGGCGTTCAGGCCCGAGGCGTGGTCGCGCAGCTCGTAGAGGATCTCGTCCATCTCGAAGGCTGCCGGGATGGTTTCGATCAGCACCGTGGCGCGGATGGTGCCCTGGCCGAGGCCGAGGAAGTCCTGGGCGAAGACGAACACGTCGTTCCACAGCCGTGCCTCGAGGTGGCTCTCCATCTTCGGCAGGTAGTAGTAGGGGCCGTGGCCGTTGAGCACCAGCTGCTTGGCGATGTGGAAGAAGTGCAGGCCGAAGTCCACGAGCGCGCCCACCGCGGGTTCGCCGTTGAGCAGCAGGTGCCGCTCCTCCATGTGCCAGCCGCGGGGGCGGGCCACGACGACGGCCAGCGGTGCGTCGGTGCGGAGCCGGTATTCCTTGCCCTCGGGGGAGGTGTAGTTCAGCGTTCCGGTGGCGGCGTCGCGGAGGTTGAGGATGGCGTCGATGACGTTGCCCCAGGTGGGGGTGCTGGCGTCCTCGAGGTCGGCGAGCCACACCTTGGCGCCGGAGTTCAGGGCGTTGATGGCCATTTTGGCCGGCGACGCCGGCCCGGTCATCTCGACCCGGCGGTCCTGCAGGGCCGCCGGTGCCGGCGCAACCTTCCAGTCGCCGTCGCGCACGTTCTTGGTCTCCGGCAGGAAATCAAGGCCGCCGGTGCGGGCCACCTGCTCACGCTTGGCCTTGCGGGCCGTGAGCAGCTCGCCGCGCCGGCCGGCGAAGCGCTTGTGCAGCTCCTCCACGAACGCGAGGGCCTTGGGGGTGAGAATCTCCTCGGCACGCTCGATCGGCCGGGGGTCTGTGACTGTGATAGCCATTGTGGGTCCTTTCCAGGGCTGATTCAGGCGTTGGCGAGAGCCGCGTCCGCGGGTGCTGCTTCCGTTGCGGTCGCTGCGTGTGCGGTCCGAACACCGGCGGCTGCGTGTGCTGCCTGTGCCACTGCGCTGGCGACGTCGGCGGCCACGTGGGGATCGAAGACGCTGGGGATAATGTAGCTCGCATTGAGTTCGTCGTCAGCCACCCGGTTGGCGATCGCCTCGGCGGCGGCCACCAGCATCTCCGGGGTGATGTCCGATGCGCCGGCGTCCAGCAGCCCGCGGAAGAAGCCCGGGAAGGCCAGGACGTTGTTGATCTGGTTCGGGAAGTCGCTGCGGCCGGTGGCCACGACGGCGGCGTGCTTGGAGGCCACTGTCGGGTCGATCTCCGGCGTCGGGTTGGCCATGGCGAAGACGATGGCGTCCTTGGCCATGGAGGCGACCTGCTCCTCGCCGATCACGTGCGGGGCGCTGACGCCGATGAAGACGTCGGCACCCTTGAGTGCCTCGTGCAGCGTGCCGGAGAAGCCCTCTTCGTTGGTGTTGGCTGCGATCCAGCTGCGGTGCTCGTCGTCGTACTTCTCACCCGAGTGGATGGCGCCCGAGCGGCCGGCGGCGATGATGTGCTGCGCGCCCTGGGCCTTGAGGAGCTGGATGATCGCGGAGCCTGCGGCGCCGACGCCGGAAACCACGATCCGGACGTCCGCGAGCCTCTTGCCGACGACGCGGAGCGCGTTGACCAGGGCTGCCAGCGTGACGATGGCGGTGCCGTGCTGGTCGTCGTGGAAGACCGGGATGTCCAGTTCCTCGCGGAGCCGGTTTTCGATCTCGAAGCAGCGCGGGGCGGCGATGTCCTCGAGGTTCACGCCGCCGTAGACGGGGGCCAGGGCCTTGACGATCCTGATGATTTCCTCGGTGTCCTGGGTGTCCAGGCAGACCGGCCAGGCGTCGACGTTGGCGAACTGCTTGAACAGGGCGGCCTTGCCCTCCATGACCGGAAGCGCAGCTGCCGGGCCGATGTTGCCGAGTCCCAGGACGGCGGAACCGTCGGTGACCACGGCGATGGTGTTCCGCTTGACGGTCAGGTTCCGGGCGGCGTCGGGGTTTTCGGCGATGGCGAGGCAGACGCGCGCGACGCCGGGGGTGTAGGCGCGGGAGAGGTCGTCGCGGTTGCGCAGTGCGACCTTCGGGACCACCTCGAGCTTGCCGCCGAGGTGCATCAGGAAGGTGCGGTCGGAGACGTTGCGCACGGTGACGCCGTCGAGCGCGTTGAGCGCATCCTTCACACGGTCCGCGTGGTCCTGGTCCGTCGTGTTGCAGGTGACGTCGACAACCAGTGTCTCGTGGTGGGACTCGGTGACGTCCAGTGCGGTGATGGCCGCTCCGGCCGCGCCGACGGCGGCCGCGAGCTCGCTGGTGGCAGTGAAGCTCGACGGCGCCTCCACGCGCAGGGTGATTGAGTTGCCGGGGCTCGGGTTCGCCATTGAATGTCCTCCTGGTTGGGCCCGCTGTTTGGGGCGGGCCGTTCTGCTGAATGTTTTCGTATTATGGATATTATTATCCTCTTTATGGAAATACAAGCCCCGCTTGCTTCCATCGACGCCGGCCTGCGCTGTGCTGTATCTTTGGCTGTCTAAGCAACTTTTTTCACGATGCGGATAAGAGTTGTCGTATTCGAGGCAACAGGAGAGTGCTACATGGCTGAAAAGGCCAGCGGAGGCGTGCAGTCGGTTGAGCGCGTCTTTGAACTTTTGGAACTGATCACCGACGCCGGCGGCGACGTGACGCTCAGCGAGCTCTCCTCCTCCACGGACCTTCCCCTGCCGACGATCCACCGGCTGCTGCGCACGCTTGTGGCGCTGGGATACATCCGCCAGCTGCCCAACCGCCGTTATGCCCTCGGCCCGCGGCTTATCCGGCTCGGTGAAGGTGCCAACAAGCAGCTCGGGGCGCTGGCCCGGCCGCAGCTGAAGTCCCTCGTGGACCGGCTGGGGGAAACGTCCAACATGGCCGTGCTGGACTCGGACATGGTGATCTACGTGGCCCAGGTGCCGTCGCTGCACTCCATGCGCATGTTCACCGAAGTGGGCCGGCGCGCCCACACCCACGACACCGGCGTCGGCAAGGCAATCCTGGCGCAGCTGGACGATGAGGTGGTGCGCGGCATCGTGACCCGTACCGGCATGCCCACGCCCACGGCCAAGAGCATCGGCGACTTCGATTCCCTGATCGCGGACCTCAACCGGATCCGGGAACGCGGCTACTCGATCGACGAGGAGGAGCAGGAGCTCGGTGTGCGCTGCTTCGCCATGGCGGTGCCCAACGCCCCCACCCCCACGGCCATCTCCGTCTCGGGGCCGGTCTCCCGCGTGGACCAGGCCTTCGCCGACCGCGCAGTGCCGCTGCTCCGCGAGGCAGCCCAGGCCATCTCGGACGAGCTCAACCAGAACTGACGCGCTTTCCCGGAACTGGCCTCCCGCCGTCGTTCTTCTGGCGCTCGGTAGTGGAGCGCGAACGTACACTTGTGGCCCCATTTCTCACCGGAAACGGGGCCACAAGTGTACGTTCGCGCTTAATGCTGGCTTGCTAGTGGTCCGACTTGGATCCCGCCTGGATGGGGACTTCCTTGCCGTCGCAGTCGATCAGCTTCCCGCCCTCGAAGCGGTCGCCGTCGGCCAGGCACTGCAGGTCCTCCTCGCGGACGATCCGCTCAGTGCCCGCCACGAAGACCGACTGGTTGTCCGAGTTGCCCGCCTTGAGGTGGTTGAAGAGCAGGTTCAGCAGGATGGCCATGACCGCGGCCGAGCTGATGCCGGAGTGGAAGATGGTGCTGAACCAGGACGGGAACTGGTCGTAGAAGGCCGGCGCCGCGATCGGGATCATGCCGAAGCCGATGGACGCGGCAACGATGATCAGGTTCATGTTGTTGCGGTACTCCACCTTGGAGAGCGTCCGGATGCCGCTTGCGGCAACAGTTCCAAAGAGTACGACGCCGGCCCCGCCCAGGACGGGCGTCGGCACCGCCGCGACCACCCGGCCCAGGACCGGAAGCAGGCCGAGGATGACCAGGATGAGGCCGCCGGCGCTCACCACGAAGCGGCTCTTGACACCGGTGATGGCCACGAGGCCCACGTTCTGGGCAAAGGCGCTCTGCGTGAAGGAGTTGAAAAGCGGGGAGATGGCGCTGGAGAGCATGTCGGCCCGCAGGCCGTCGCCGATCCGCTTGGAATCGACCTTGGTGCCCACGATCTCGCCCACGGCGATGATGTCAGCCGATGTTTCGGTGAGCGTCACCAGGATGACGATCAGCATGGAGATGATCGCTGCGATCTCGAACGTCGGGGGGCCGAAGGCGAAGGGCGTGGGAAAGGCGACGATCTCGCCCTGGCCCACCTTGGAGAAGTCGGCCATCCCGAAGGCGAAGGCGATGCCCGTTCCCAGGACCATCGCCAGGAGGATGGACAGCCGGGAGATGGCGGCGTTGCCAACCTTGCTCAGCAGCAGCACGATGCCCATGGTGGCGGCGGCAAGGCCGATGTTGGCCATGCTGCCGTAGTTGGGGGCCGCCTTGTTGCCGCCCATGGCCCAGTTGGCGGCCACCGGCATCAGTGTCAGGCCGATGGTGGTGATCACCGTGCCCGTGACCACCGGCGGGAAGAACTTGATGATCTTGGAGAACAGCGGAGTGATGAGGAGGCCGATCAGCGAGGCCGCGATCACGGAGCCGAAGACCGCCTGGATGCCGCCGCCGCCGTGGACAATCGCCACCATCGTGGAGACGCCGGCGAACGAGACGCCCTGCACGAGCGGCAGCTGCGAGCCGAAGAAGCGGATGCCGACGGTTTGGAGGATCGTGGCGAGGCCGCCGACGAACAGGCAGGCCGCGATGAGCAGGCCGATGTCCTGGGCTGACATGCCGGCAGCGGCGCCGATGATCAGGGGCGGGGCGATGATGCCGCCGTACATGGTGAGGACGTGCTGGAACCCGTAGGCGAAGGTGCTGCCGATGGAGAGGCGCTGGTCTTCCGGGCGGGTTGCCGTTGGGCGGGATTTCTTGATGATGTTCATGGCAGACTTTCTTGGTTCATGGCAGACGCCTTCGTCTGGCTAACAATGTCTGGCTAACAATTTGAGTCTTGTGCGTGGGTTTTGACCGTGGCCCGGGCTGTTGATGGACCCGGGGGCGGGGAGTTTTTGTCCACTTATTAGGGGCTTAGGGCGCCTGAAGTCGCGATATCTGTACAAAAACTCGGGACCGGTGTGGTGCCGATCGGAAGTGCGGGTGTGCCGGCGGGCCCGCGGACCCTTGAATCCGCGGGCCGGCCGGCTGGGGTTTAGCAGAAGCCGGCGATGCCAGACCAGGCGGCGTCGGCTGCCTCGGCGTCGTCGCGCTGGACGGTGGCTTCGATGAGGCCGTACGGGCGGTCGGCCGCGTAGAAGACCTCGTTGGGGTTGTCGAGCCCGAACGGCGAGAGGTCCACCAGGAAGTGGTGCTTGTTGGGCATCGAGAACTTGATTTCCTCGATCTCGCTGTGGGCTTCCAGGACCTTGGCGCCCATGTCGAACAGGGTCTGCTGCAGGGCGTGGGAGTACTTCTCGGTGAAGCCTTCAAGCAGGAGGCTCTTGACGTCCTCGTAGCTCTTGTTGAAGTCCAGCGAGCTGAAGTCCGTGCCGGACTTGAAGCGCCAGCGGGCGGAGACGTCGGTCGCCAGGATGCGGTCGGTGGTCTCGGGCAGGGTGGTGTACTTGTCCTTCGGGTATCCGACGAAGCCGGACTCCGTGGACTTCAGGACGGTCAGGTCCTTGAGCCCGGAGATCAGGTGGGTGGCCGCGCCGTCGCGGACCAGGACGGCGGTGCGGACTTCCTGGCCCTTGCGGACGAAGGAGTGGTCGTGTGCGCTGCCGTGGGCCTGGATGCGTTCCCAGGCATAGGACTCAGCTTCCCAGCGGCCGCCGGTGACCCAGTCGAAGCTGGAGGTGAAGTGTTCGCCGAGGCGGAGCAGGAAAGCCTCGGGGGAGCCGACGCCTTCACGGGCGAAAGCGTAGATGGTGTTCTTCTGGGTGTCGGTGGCCACGACGTGGGCGTTGTCGCCTTGGAGGTGGGCGGCTTCGAAGTCGCCGCGGAGCTGCGAGGTGACGTTCAGGTCCTCGATCTCATGGCGGTCGGTGTCGCGGGTGATCTTGACGACGCGGACTTCGGCTTTGCCGTACTGGTTGTGGCCGAGGACGATCTTGTTGCTCATGGTCTGTTCCCAACTTCCGGTATGTGGAACGAAGGTCCCACATAGAAATTAAGTGCGTGTTTCCCACGCATTTCCTGTGGCGTCGACCCAAACAAAAAATGAGCCGACATCAGTTGATGCCAGCTCATTACGACCCTGCCTGCTGCTCCCAGGTTACGTGACGTGCGCCACGAATTGCCTTCTAGCGTAGCGCAGCATGGCGGTGGTGTACATCACAAATTCAAAAAACAGATTATGACCGACGGCGGCGCACGGCCGGGTGGCGGGGGTCTTGACGCACCGCCCAGCCGCTACATAAGATTTCACATATCAAAAACTAATTTCCGCCCTGTGAGAACACCGGGCGGACAGCGCAAGAAACGAGGAGGAACAGATGGACTCGCAGGATCAGAAGAACGTCGCGGATTTCCCGGCACCCGGCCAGGAGCTGTACCTGCCGTTCGGCGCCACGGATCCCGACTTCTACATCCCGGCTGACTGCGACCGGCGCTCCGGCAGCCTGTCGCGGTGGCTCCGGGCGCTCCCGGTTTTCGGCCGGCGGCCGTAGGACGCAGTACTTACCGCACGACGCGCAAATGGTCCGGCGC
>NZ_JBHTZA010000041.1:0-23947 GCF_042790555.1 Arthrobacter sp. NPDC056727
CGGCCGGTCACCTCAGGTGACCAGCCGGCGTCGTCCGTTTAATCCTGTGGAGTTTTTGTAAGATAACGGCCCCACACGCGCCTTCAGGGCCTAATAAGTGGACAAAAACTCCCGTCGGCGGAGTGCTTAGCCGTGCTCGATGCTGTTCGGGTGCCACGCGCCGGTCACGAGGTAGGTGACCTTCTGCGCCACGGACACACCGTGGTCAGCGAACCGCTCGAAGTAGCGGCTGGCCAGGGCCACGTCCACGGTGGTGGCCGGGGATTCCTGCCAGTCCGGGCGTGCGATCGCCTTGAAGACGCTGAGGTGGAGGTCGTTCACCGCGGAGTTGGCCTTCAGGATGTCGCGGGCAACCTCGAGGTCGCGGGTCTCCAGCAGCTGGGTGAGCTTGTTCGCGATCTCGATGTCCGTCTCGGCGAAGCTCTTGAACGTCCCGGTCAGCGACTCGGGAATCACCGTGGAGGGGAACCGCAGCCTGGCGAGCTGGGCGATGTGGCGGGCAAGATCGCCCATCCGCTCCAGCGACGCGCTCATCCGCAGCGACCCGACGATCATGCGCAGGTCGCTGGCCACGGGGCCCTGCAGGGCGAGGATGTCGATGGCCCGCTCGTCCAGGCTGTTCTGCAGGAAGTCGATCCTGGCGTCCGCGGCGATGACGTCCTGGGCCAGGTCGACGTCGGCACTCTCGAACGATGTGGTTGCCTTGCCGATCGCTTCGCTGACCAGCTTTGAAATCTCGATGAGGTCCTCGCCCACATGGGCCAGCTCCTCCTGAAAAACCTTGCGCACGTAGGCGTCCTTTCCCTCGGAAACTCCGCCCCGCCGCGGCGGTCAGAATTTCGTGTCACCGTTCCGGCAGTCCAACCGCACACTCTTCCAGTGTTTGGTGAACTGTTGCACACCTCAAGATGAACGTTAGCTGAATCCGTACCGCATGGGCCGTTTATCGGATATCGGGGCTTCCCGGAAGCATAAGCTGGAGGCGTGGATCCAATGCTCTTAGGTGTCATCGCCGGCCTGCTGGGCCTGTCGTTCGGCGTCTTTGGCGTGCTCGCCTTCCGGGCCAGCGAGAAGCAGCGCGAGCTCGTGGACATTGAGTACGACGAACCGGCGCTGCCCCAGGGCTCCGCGGAGGTGCTGGCCGTCGTCGGGCAGGCGTTCGTGGTGGTGGACGCGATCGACGGCGTCGTCCGGGCGAGTCCGGCGGCCTACGCCTACGGCCTGGTACGCGGGCACACGGTGGTGCACCGTGAGCTGCTGGACATGACGGCGAACGTCCGGCGCGACGGCGTGATCCTGGAGCGGCAGCTGGAACTGTCGCGGGGGCCGCTCGGCCAGGGGACCATCATCGTGCAGGTCCGGGCAGCGATGCTTGGCGAGGAATACATCGTCCTGCTGGCCGATGACCGCACCGAAATCACCCGTACCGAGGAGATCCGCAACGATTTCGTGGCCAACGTGTCCCACGAACTGAAGACCCCGGTCGGCGCCATCTCGCTGCTGGCCGAGGCACTGGAATCGTCCGCGGATGACGAGGACGCCGTCCGCCGCTTCGCGAAACGCATGCACAAGGAGTCGGCCCGCCTCGCCGCCCTGGTGCAGGACATCATTGAGCTTTCCCGGCTGCAGGGCGCCAACGTGGCGCAGCAGGGGCACCCCGTGGACATCAACGACGTCATCTCCGAAGCCGTGGACCGGTCGCAGTTGCCCGCAGAGAGCAAAAACATCCAGATCGTCATCGGCGGCCGGGCGGAGGCCAAGGTCTACGGTGACCAGGACCTTCTGGTCACCGCGCTGCGCAACCTCATCGACAACGCCATCCGGTACTCGCCGGAAAACACCCGCGTGGGCATCGGCGTGCGGTCCAAGGAGGGCCTGGTTTCCGTCTCGGTCACGGACCAGGGCGAAGGCCTGTCGCCCGAGGATCAGGAACGGGTCTTCGAGCGCTTCTACCGGGTGGATGCGGCCCGGTCCCGTCACACCGGCGGAACCGGCCTGGGCCTGAGCATCGTCAAACACGTTGTTTCCAACCACGGCGGGGAAGTCACCCTCTGGTCCCAGCCCGGGCAGGGCTCCACGTTCACCCTCCGGCTGCCGGAGATGGAAGGGCAGGAAGACCAGCCCGTCCTGGATCCGCGCGCTGCAAAGACATTGGCCCCCGCCTCACCGCAGGGCCAGCCCGACCGGCCGCAACAGGCCAAGGAACCACACGACGCCGCCGGCGTCCACGAACGAGGAGCTAACGCTTGAGCAGGATTCTTATTGTCGAGGATGAGGAATCGTTCAGCGATCCCCTGTCCTATCTTCTGGGCAAGGAAGGGTTCGAAGTGGAGGTCGTGGACAACGGCCTCGACGCCATCACGGAATTCGACCGCAACGGGGCAGACCTCGTGCTGCTCGACCTCCAGCTGCCGGGCCAGTCCGGCACCGAGGTCTGCCGGCAGCTGCGGCAGCGCTCCACCGTCCCGGTCATCATGCTGACCGCCAAGGACACCGAGATCGACAAGGTCGTCGGCCTGGAGCTGGGGGCGGACGACTACGTCACCAAGCCCTACTCCTCCCGCGAATTGGTGGCCCGCGTCCGCGCGGTCCTGCGGCGCCAGGGCGAACCGGAGGAACTCATCTCCTCCACCGTCCACGCCGGCCCTGTGCGGATGGACATTGAACGGCACGTGGTGAGTGTCGACGGCGAACAGGTGTCCCTGCCGCTGAAGGAGTTCGAACTGTTGGAAATGCTGCTGCGCAACTCCGGACGCGTGCTGACCCGTGGCCAGCTGATCGACCGCGTCTGGGGCTCCGACTATGTGGGCGACACCAAAACGCTTGACGTCCACGTCAAGCGGCTCCGCAGCAAGATCGAACCCGACCCGTCCCTGCCGCGGTACCTGGTCACCGTGCGCGGACTGGGCTACAAGTTCGAACCGTAGGACGCACCGGCAACACGAAGAAGGAGGGGTTCCCGGCCGGGAACCCCTCCTTCTTCATGTGCGCTGTTAGTGGCTTTCGGTGGGCGTGGCCGTGGCGGACTCGCCCGGCGTCGCGGTCTGGCTCGGGGTGGCAGATTCGCTGGGAGTGCCGCCGGGCAGGTAGGCGGCGTATTCCTTCAGGGTGCCGTCCACGACAGGGATCTTCACGGTCTTGTCGACGTTGGTGCCGTCTTCGCTGACCTGGATGTCCGCGAGCGCTCCGGGCTTGCCGCCGGATGTGCTCAGGATTGCTGCGTCCGTGGACTGGTTCAGCAGGGTGTAGGAGTTCTTCTTGACCGGAACTTCAGTCTGTGCGCCCTCGGCACCCTTGAGGGTGACCTTGACGTCCTTCGAGGAGGAGTTGTAGACGGCGCCAATGACGCGGCCGGGCTGGTTCTCACCGGCGGAAACGATCAGCATGTTGCGGAGCTGGACCGGTCCGACGTCGGCACGGACTCCATCGGAGGAAGAGTACTGGTGAGAGGTCTGCTGGGCGTTGACGTAGCCGCAGCCCGTCAGGCCCAGCAGGCCGATGCTCAGGGCGGCTGCCGCCATCGCCATCTTGCCGCTCTGGCCCCGGTTCATCGCAGTGAAACGCACGTCACGCACTCCTAGAAAAGTCTTTGGAAAAGTTTTCAGGCATAGCCTATCGGCAAAGAGGGTCAAACAAGGATTCGGCGCCTCCACATGACCGGCCCTTTCCGGGCATCCCCGGCGCCGTCGTTGCCGTCCATGAGGGCCCGCAACTACCCGCGCGTAACGCTTGTGGGCGTGCATGCGATGCACTATTGTTCGCGTTCGTCAAGGGGTCTAAGGGGCCGATTTCGGCTATTTTCCGCGGATTTACGGGCTTCCAGGCCCGTATCCATGCCAGAGATATGCCTTAATCGTGATAAACTGGTCTGCGGGAAAGGGGAAAGTCCACATGGTTTTTGAGGTCGGCGAGACAGTAGTTTACCCTCACCACGGTGCAGCAAAAATTGAAGAGATCAAGATGCGCACTGTTAAGGGCGAAGAGAAGATGTATCTCAAGCTCAAGGTGGCTCAGGGTGATCTGACCATTGAAGTTCCAGCAGAAAACGTTGACCTCGTTGGGGTACGCGACGTAGTGGGCAAAGACGGTTTGGAGCACGTGTTTGATGTGCTTCGTGCCGAGTTCACTGAGGAGCCCACCAACTGGTCGCGTCGTTACAAGGCAAATCTGGAGAAGCTTGCTTCCGGTGACGTTATCAAGGTTGCAGAGGTCGTCCGCGACCTGTGGCGCCGTGATCACGACCGGGGCCTTTCCGCAGGCGAGAAGCGAATGCTGGCCAAGGCCCGGCAGATTCTGATCTCAGAATTGGCTTTGGCTGAAAAGACCGACGAAGAGAAGGCTGCGAGCGTTCTCGACGAGGTCCTGGCTTCCTAAGTAATAGGAGCTTCCTGACAAGAATTGAACCCCGGTGGCAGAGTGCCGCCGGGGTTTCTTCTTGCCCGAAAAAGCACGGCAGGGACGTAGGCTAGAGCGCATGAACACTGCACCCAGGCGCCCCGTGACCGCCGTGATACTCGTCGCCGCCGGTTCCGGGCAGAGGCTGGGTTACGGCATGCCGAAGGCGGCTGTGCCGCTGGGCGGTGAACCGATACTGATGCATGCCCTCCGCGGGATCGTCGCGGCGGGCATTGCGAGCCAGGTGTGCATCGCGCTTCCGGCCGGTGAAAAGGAGCTTCGCCGGCTCTGCGAGGACTTCCGGGTGGAGTTGGTCGACGGCGGTCCGCTGCTGACAATGGTCGACGGCGGCGCCTCCCGGGCGGACTCCGTCCGTTCCGCTTTGGCCGCCGTGGAGGACGGCACCGAAGCGGTCCTGGTCCATGACGCCGCCCGTGCCCTGACACCGGAGCCGGTCTTCCACCGCGTTGCCCAGGCCCTGGCCGCCGGCGCCGACGCCGTCATTCCGGTCATCCCGGTGGTGGACACCGTCAAGACGGTCGCCGCCACCGAGGGTCAGGCCGCGGACATCGCGCCCGAACTCGTCACCGGAACAGCGCCCCGCGAGGAGCTTCGGGCAGTGCAGACCCCGCAGGGCTTCAAGCTTTCCGTACTGCGGCAGGCGCATGAAGCAGCCGCGGGCTTCGATGAGCGCCAGGCGGCTGCGGTTACCGACGACGCCATGCTGGTGGAGCTTCTCGGCGTGCCGGTGCATGCCGTCCGCGGAGCCAGCCAGTCCCTGAAAATCACCACATCGCTGGACCTCATCATCGCGGAGGGCCTGCTCGAGGGGCCGCTCGGCGCCCGCTGGGTGGAAGGCTGACAAACCACATGACGGAAAACTCCATGACCAACAACCCTTCGCGGACCCCGGCGCTCCTGCCACGGACAGGCATCGGCATCGACGTGCACGCCTTTGCTCCGGAGAGCGACCCGCAGCCGCTATGGCTGGGCGGGCTTTTCTGGGAGGGGGAGCGGGGCCTCGCCGGCCACTCCGACGGCGATCCCGTGGCGCACGCAGCAGCGGACGCGCTGTTCTCCGCCTGCGGCATCGGCGACCTTGGTACGCACTTCGGCACGGACCGGCCTGAATTCGCCGGTGCGTCCGGAGTGACGCTGCTGGCCGAGGCTGCCCGCATCGTTCGGGCGGCCGGCTTTGAGATTGGCAATGTTGCCGTGCAGTTCGTGGGCAACCGGCCCAAGTTCGGCCCGCGCCGGGAGGAGTCCCAGCGTGTCCTGACCGAGGCCGCGGGCGCCCCGGTCAGCGTCACCGCCACTACCAGCGACGGCCTCGGCTTCACCGGCCGCGGCGAAGGCATTTCCGCTGTGGCAACGGCCCTCGTCTACCCGGCCGGATAGCAGCCAGCCGCCCGGCTGACCGGCAATGACGGTGCTCGGCCGTCGGGCCACATCACCTACGCTGGAATAAGCACCAGTACCGCAATCACAGGAGACCCGCCGTGAAAAAGTTGCTTCCCGCCGTCGTGATCGCAGGGATGCTTCTGGCCGGCTGTGCCGGCAGCTCCCGCCTGAGCGTCGAGGAAAGCTGCAAGTTCCTGCAGGGCGACACGTTCAAGCCCAGCGGCAACCAGCAGCAGCAGGCCGACCAGATCGCCAAGCACTACCAGGAGGTCGCCGACAAGGTGGCCCAGGACGTTGCCGACCCCATCCAGAAGATGGCCGACATCATGAAGCAGGTGGCCGGCACTTCGCTGGGAACCAAGAGCTCGGAGCAGACGGCGGAACTCGCCAGGCAGAACAACCGGATCGGCCAGGTCTGCAAGTAAACGGGGACATGGGCATCGGCTAATCTGGAGCGGTGACCCTGCGCTTTTACGACACTGCATCCGCCGAAGTCCGCGACTTCGTTCCCCTGGTACCGGGCAAGGCAAGCCTGTATTACTGCGGTGCCACGGTGCAGGGCATGCCGCATGTGGGCCACATCCGCTCCGCCATCGCCTTCGACCAGCTCACCCGCTGGCTGGAATACCGCGGCTTCCGCGTCACCGTGGTCAGGAACGTCACCGACATCGACGACAAGATCCTCGCCAAGTCCGAGGCCTCCTTTCACCCGGATTTCGAGCAGGAGCCCGGCTCCGTGCCGGAGGAGGAATGGTGGGCGCTGGCCTACCGCTATGAGCAGGAATTCCTCAAGGCCTACGACACCCTCGGCGTCTCCCGCCCCACATACGAGCCGCGGGCGACCGGCCACATCCCGGAGATGCATGCCCTCATCCAGCTGCTGATCGACCGCGGCCACGCGTACCCCGCCCTCGACGGCTCCGGTGACGTCTACTTCGACGTCCGCTCGTGGAACAAGTACGGCGCCCTGACTCGGCAGAAAATCGACGACATGCAGGGCGCCGCCGACGCGGACCCGCGCGGCAAGAAGGACCCCCGCGACTTTGCCCTCTGGAAGGGCCACAAGGAAGGGGAACCGACGACGGCGAGCTGGGTTTCGCCGTGGGGCGCCGGGCGTCCGGGCTGGCACCTCGAATGCTCCGCGATGGTCACGAAGTACCTCGGCACCGAGTTCGACATCCACGGCGGCGGCCTGGACCTGCGCTTCCCGCACCACGAAAACGAGATGGCTCAATCCCAGGCGGCGGGCCACGGCTTCGCGAACTTCTGGATGCACAACGGCATGGTTACTTACCAAGGCGAAAAGATGTCGAAGTCCGTCGGCAACACGATCAGCCCGGCGGAGATGCTGGAGCTCGCGCCGCCGCGCGTCGTGCGTTACTACCTGGGCCAGGCGCAGTACAGGTCGGTGCTGGACTACCAGCCGACGTCGCTGCAGGAGGCCGCGGCCGCCGTCGAACGCATTGACGGTTTCATTGCCCGTGCCGTCCGTGCGCTGTCCTCCGACGGCGTCCTGTCGTTTGGCAGCCACGGCATCGTTCCGGACGCCTTCGCCGCGGCGATGGACGACGACCTCAACGTGCCGCAGGCCCTCGCCGTGCTGCACGACACGGTCCGCGCCGGAAACTCGGCGCTCACCGGCGGCGACCTGGAGACAACGCGGCAGGCGCTGATCGGCGTGACCGACATGCTGCGGGTCCTGGGAATCAGCGCCGCTGCACAGCCGGCCCTTGACGACCAGGCCACCAGTGCTCTCGGGACGCTTATCGAGGCGCAGCTCGCCGCCCGCGCCGACGCCCGTTCCAGGAAGGACTGGGCCGCCTCGGATGCCATCCGGGACACGCTTGCGGCCGCCGGCATCCTGGTGGAGGACAACGCCGACGGCGCCACCTGGAGCTTGCAGCGCAGCTAGCCTTCGCGGCCCCGGGGCCGCCGGCCCAACGATTTAACGCCAGTCAGTAGACTGGAGTTCAGACTTACTCAATACAAACAAGGTGGAATCATGGCCAACAACGGTCGCCCGGGCGCAATCCGCAAGAACAAGAAGGGCCCCACCACCGGAACCGGTGGCCACGGCCGCAAGGCACTCGAGGGCAAGGGGCCAACCCCCAAGGCCGAGGACCGCCCGTACCACAAGGCGTACAAGAACAAGCAGCTCTCCGAGCGTTCCGCAGCCAAGCGGTCAGGCGGTACAGGTGCGCGCAGCGCCGGCGCCCGGTCGGGCCCGAAGGGGCGCGCCACCGAAGAGGTCGTCACCGGCCGCAACTCCGTCGTCGAGGCTCTCCGCGCCGGCATTCCGGCCAAGGCGCTGCACGTCGCCATCCGCATCGAGATGGACGACCGCGTCAAGGAATCGCTGAAGATCGCCGCCGAACGGGGCATCCCGCTGCTGGAAACCGGCAAGCCCGAGCTGGACCGGATGACCGACGACGCCGTCCACCAGGGGCTCGTGCTGCAGATCCCGCCGTACGAGTACCAGGACGCCTACGACCTGGCCGAAGAGACCGTTGAGGGCTGGAAGAAGGGGCACATCGCGAACGCCCCGCTCTTCGTTGCCCTGGACGGCATCACCGACCCCCGCAACCTCGGGGCGATCATCCGTTCGGTCTCGGCATTCAGCGGCCACGGCGTCATCGTCCCGGAGCGCCGCTCCGTCGGCGTCACGGCCGCAGCATGGAAGACCAGCGCCGGCGCGGCCGTCCGCGTCCCGGTGGCCCGGGCCTCCAACCTGAACAACGCCCTCAAGCAGTTCAAGGACATGGGCGTCTTCGTCCTGGGGCTCGACGGCGACGGCGACGTTTCGCTGCCCGACCTCACCCTTGCCACCGAACCTGTCTGCATCGTGGTCGGGTCCGAAGGCAAGGGCCTCAGCCGCCTCGTCCGGGAGAACTGCGACCAGATCGTTTCCATCCCGATCGACTCCGCCATGGAATCCCTGAACGCCTCCATGGCCGTCGGCATCTCCCTCTACGAAGTCTCCCGCCAGCGCGCCGCCAAGTAGCCCGCTTCGGCCGCGCCCGTCTAGACGCTCTCTCAGCTTCTGCAGGAAAAAGCCAAACGCTCCATCAGCTTTCGCAGCGAAACAGCAAACGCTTCTTCACGATGTGAAGAAGCGTTTGCTGTTTTCCCGCAGGATCTGAGGAAGCGTCGGTGGTTTCCCTGCAGGACGTGAGGAAGGGTCCTGTTTTAGGCGACGGGATCTGAGGAAGCGTTGTTCTCCCCTAGAACTCCCGGCGGTTGGCCAGGACCGGGAGCTTGGTGCGGGCTTCCTTGACCAGGCCGGGATCCAGGTCGGCGAACAGGAGGCCGGGGGCGCCGTCGAGCTCCTCCAGGACCGCGCCGAAAGGCGAGACAACCGCGCTGTGCCCGACGCCGGTGGGCGCAGCGCCGCGGGGCTCGATGCCCTGGGTGGCGGGGTCGCCCTGGCCGCAGGCGAGGACGTAGGTGGTGGTGTCCACGGCCCGGGCCCTGGCCAGGAGCTGCCACTGGTCCACCTTGCCCGGGCCGGAACCCCACGAGGCGCAGACGATGTTGGCGACGGCTCCGCGCTCTGCGTTGGCCGTGAAGAGGGCCGGGAAGCGGATGTCGTAGCAGGTGGCCAGGCCAAAGGTGAGGCCGCCGACGTCGAACGTTACGGGACCTGTCCCCGCGTCCACGGTGTCCGACTCCAGGAACCCGAAGGCGTCGAACAGGTGCACCTTGTCGTAGCTGGCCTCCACGCCGGGCCCGGTCACCAGCAGCGTGTTACGGACTTTGCTCTGGCCATCGGACGGCGATGAACCGGGCGTGAACATTCCGGCAACAATCACGATCCCCAACTCGTCGGCAATCGAGCGGACGCGGCTGGCCCACGGGCCGTCGACGGGTTCGGCGATGTCCAGCAGGGAATTGCCGAATGCGCGCATCGTGGCCTCAGGGAAAACGACCATATCGGCGCCGCCGTCCTTGGCACGGCGGGCATATTCCTCCACCACGGTGAGGTTCCGCGACATATCCCTGCCGGTGATGATCTGGGCCAATGCAATCTTCACGAAAACCTCCAGTGGGTGCGTCATTACAGCGTTCAGCAGTGCCGCCGCCGTCCCATCCGCGTAATATGCGGACCAAGACAGGCTATTTGGACCTGACGGCTAAGCTTTAATTGATGGTAATGCCCCTTTTAGACACAGCCTTGACGGTGGATGACTCCCAGGCCTTTCCCCTCGGGGTCCGCGAAGCGCGCCAAGGTGCGGAGGGCGAATCCGGCAACCGGGTAAGCGTCGGGGTGTATGCGCCCGGCATCGCAACGCTCGAGGTGGCCTACCAGGCTCCCGGGCAAAGCTGGCGTCTGCACACCCTGTCCGGCCTCCCGAACGGTGTCCACCTCGGTGTGGTGGACGGTTTCCCGGTGGGAACCCGGTACGGTTTCCGCGCGGCCCGGAAAGCCGCGCCGAAGGGCGAAGAGGTCCTCCCGCTTGCCGTCCCCACAGCCGATTTTGACGACGACGGCGGCCAGCCGCTGCTGCTTGACCCTTACGGCCGGGCGGTCGACGAACGCGACGGCTTCCTGACCAGCGTCAGGACATCCGCCGAGTTCGACTGGGGCAGCGACGAGAAGCCGGATACCCCGTGGCGCAACACCATCGTCTACGAGGCACATGTCCGCGGACAGAGCATGCTGCACCCGGACATTCCGGAGGCGCTGCGCGGCACGTACGCCGGCATGGCCCATCCCGCGATGATCGAGCACCTCACGGGTCTTGGCATCACAGCCCTGCAGCTGCTGCCGGTGCACTTCCACCTCGACGAGCCGCACCTCCAGAACCTCGGCCTCACCAACTACTGGGGCTACAACACGGCGGCATTCTTTGCCCCGCACCCCGCGTACGCCACCAAGCCGGCCCAGGAGGCCGGGGCGCAGGCCGTCCAGGACGAGTTCAAGGGAATGGTCAAGCTGCTCCACGCAGCCGGCATCGAGGTCATCCTGGACGTCGTCTACAACCACACCGCCGAAGGCGGGCCGGACGGGCCAACGCTGAGCTTCCGGGGCCTCGGTGAGCAGAAGTATTACCGCACCGACGGCCACGGCAAATACGTTGACACCACGGGCTGCGGCAACACGCTCAACTTCGCGGAACCCAGGGTTATCCAACTGGTGATCGACTCGCTCAAGTACTGGGTGGAGGAGTTCCACATTGATGGCTTCCGCTTTGACCTCGCCGTCACGCTCTGCCGGAACGCAGCCAACGAATTCGATCCCCACCACAAGTTCCTCCAGGAAGTTGCCGCGGACCCGTCACTTTCGAAGGTCAAGCTGATCGCGGAACCGTGGGACGTCGGGTACGGCGGCTGGCAGACCGGCCGGTTCCCCGGTGGCTGGGTGGACTGGAACGATCACTACCGGGACGCCGTGCGCTCGTTCTGGGTTGCGGACCGTGCCGCCCTCGATAACGGCGGCCGGGGCGGGTCCGTGGCCCGGCTGGCGGATGCCCTGTCCGGTTCGGCCAGCCTGTTCGAACCGTCGGGCCGCTCCCGGCTGGCCTCGCTGAACTTCATCACGGCCCATGACGGCTTCACGATGACCGACCTCGTGTCCTACGACCGCAAGCACAACGAGGCGAACGGCGAACAGAACCGGGACGGGCACGGGGACAACCGCAGCTACAACCACGGCTTCGAAGGGCGCACCGAGGACGAGGGCATCCTGGCCCGGCGTGCCCAGAGCAAGCGCAACCTCATGGCCTCGCTCATGATCTCCCTGGGCGTCCCCATGATCACAGCGGGGGACGAGCTCGGCCGCACCCAGCAGGGCAACAACAACGCGTATTGCCAGGACAACCCGCTCACATGGGTTGACTGGACCAGTACGCCGGAATCCCATGCCATGCTCCGCAGCACCAAGCGCGTCATCCGGCTGCGGGGAGAATTCCTCGCCGCCCAGCCCCATGATTACCCGGTCCGCGACGCCCGCTCCTACCTTTACTGGTACGACCGGGCTGGCCGGCCCATGTCCACGGAGCGGTGGAACGACAACGGGAACCGGGTGGTCCAGCTGCTGCTCGGCTCCGACGACGGTCATGTGGCCGGGCTCATCGTAGTCAACGGCGGCCCGGAGGACATCGAGGTCACCCTTCCGCAGGTGACCAACGACGACGGCACGGGCAAGCGCCTGTTCGACCTGCGCCTCACCACGTCCGAGCTTCACGACCGGCGCCAGGGCACCGTGGTCGCGTCCGGCGAGCCTGACGAGGTGCCGGCGTACAGCATCACCATCTACCGCACCTAGACTCCGGGGAATCACACATGCGCAGGCGTTGGACTGTCGGAACGCTGCTGCTGGGGCTTGCCGTCGCTGCCCTCGCGGTCTTCAACCTCTTCATCGCACCGGGCGGCGCGCCTCCTACTGCCGTTCAGCAGAGTGCGGCACCGCAGGGAACAACGACGGCGTCACCCGCCTTTTCGACGTCGGCACCCTCCGCCGCGACGTCGGCACCCGCCGCAGCACCGCCGTCGTCCGGCAAGGCCACTGGCATCCCGAACGCGTCCGGCCTCGCCACCATCCGGGAGTCCCAGCTGCCGGCCGAAGGCCGCCGGACCCTCGCCCTGATCCGGCAGGGCGGACCGTACCCCTATAGCCGCGACGGCGTGACGTTCGGCAACTTCGAGCGCATCCTGCCCCGCAAGGCCAGCGGGTATTACAGGGAGTACACGGTTCCCACACCGGGCGAGTCGGACAGGGGAGCCCGCAGGATCGTGGCGGGGCAGGCCGGCGACAAGTACTACACGGCAGACCACTACGGATCGTTCAAGTTCATAGCAGAAGGCAAATAGCACCATGAAGATCTACTCCGGCGACACCTGGACCCTCGAGGAACTGAAGGACCAGGTCGCGGACGCGGGCCGCCGCAGCCTGCTGGTGCCCGCCGCCGATTCCAAGAAGTCCGTGCTCGCAGCCTTCGGGGAGGCCCTGGACTTTCCGGAGCACTTCGGCGTGAACCTGGACGCGCTCAACGACTCACTGCATGACTTCGCCGACGCCATTTCCGACGACGGCGCGGAGCCGCTGACAGTGATCTGGCAGGTTCCCGCGGCCTTCCGCGGCGACCGCTCGTTCGGCGTCATCTGCGAGATCCTCCAGGACGCAGAGGGCTACGCCGGCAAGGACCTCGCCGTGATAGCTGTCTTCCTCTAAATATCGCCAACGTTTGAGAGCCTGCGCCGCAACTGCCGGCGTCCGGAAGCGTGCGTCAAAAGCTGGGCCCACGCCGTCAGGGCTCCCTGGCCGAGCTTGCGAGGCTAGGGGGACGGTGGGGAGGAACGAGCTAGCACGCGGAGGACGGCGGAGTTGCGGCGCGACCCGCTCTAAGCGTTGACGATCAGCCCCAGCTCGGCCTTGGAGGCGAGGGCGTCGTTCTTGGGGAGCACCCGCACGGTGTAGCCAAAGGAGCCGGAGCGGTCGATCACGATGGACCCGGCGAAGAGGTAGCGGCCGTTGCCGAGCTCCTCCTTGGCCTCCAGTTCCGCCAGTGTCACGTTGGTCAGTTCGTCGCTGTCGGCGGCCTGCCCGTAGGCCACCTCCACGGCGACGTCCTGCGGCGACAGGTTGTGCAGCCCGACGTAGGCGTTGACCTGGAGGGTGTCACCGATCTGAGGGTCCTCCGAGACGCCCAGCGAGTCCACATGCTCCACGTGCAGCTGGGGCCAGGCCGCGCGGACCTTGGCGATCCATGCCGCCAGCGCCTTGGACTGGGCGTAGGAACCTGCCACCGCTTCGCGCCCCGAAACCGCCGCGGGACGGTACAGGACGTTGACGTAGTCCTGCAGCATCCGCTCGGCCGAGACCGCCGGGCCGAGGTGGGCCAGCGTGTGCTTGATCATGGAGACCCAGTGCGTGGGAACCTTCTCGTGGCTGGACTCCGACGGCCCGGCGGCGCCGGCCGACTCGGAGACGGTGCTTCCGTAGAACCGGGGCGCCACCTGCGTCTCGAGCAGTTCGTACAGCGCCGCGGCCTCGATGTCGTCCCGCTCGTCGGCGGAGGCGCCGTTGTTGGCGGTGGGGATCGCCCAGCCGTTCTCGCCGTCGTACATCTCATCCCACCAGCCGTCCAGGACGGACAGGTTCAGGGACCCGTTGATCGCGGCCTTCATGCCGGAGGTGCCGCAGGCTTCGAGCGGCCGCAGCGGGTTGTTCAGCCAGACGTCACAGCCCGGGAACAGCGTCCGGGCCATGGCGATGTCGTAGTTCGGCAGGAAGACGATGCGGTGCCGGACGGCAGGATCGTCGGTGAAGCGGACCAGGTCCTGGATCATCTTCTTGCCGGCGTCGTCCGCCGGGTGGGACTTGCCCGCGATGACCAGCTGGATCGGGTGTTCCTTGTGCAGCAGCAGGGCCTTCAGGCGCTCCGGGTCCCGCAGCATGAGGGTCAGCCGCTTGTAGGTGGGAACGCGGCGGGCGAACCCGATGGTCAGGACGTCCGGGTCCAGCACCGAATCGGTCCACGCCAGCTCGGCGTCGGCCGCGCCGCGCTTCTTCCACGCGGCACGCAGCCGGCGGCGCACGTCCTCCACGAGGGAAACGCGCATCTCACGCCGGAGCGCCCAGACCTCGGCGTCGGAGACGTTGTACGCAAGATCCCAGCGACCCGTCAGCTCGGCTTCGGGGCCGAACCGTTCCCGCGCGAGTTTCGAGATGCGCGGATCCACCCAGGTGGGCACGTGCACGCCGTTGGTGACGGAGGTGATGGGCACCTCGGAGTGGTCGAATCCCGGCCACAGTGCCGAGAACATGCCGCGCGAGACTTCGCCGTGGAGCTTGGCCACGCCGTTGGCCCGCTGCGCGAGGCGCAGGCCCATCACGGCCATGTTGAACACGAAGGGGTTGCCCTCGTGGAAGTTCTCACGGCCGAGGTCCAGGATGCGTGAGATGGGAACGTCCGGCGCCAGGCCTGCTTCGAAGAAGTGCTGGATCTGCGCGGCTTCGAAGCGGTCGATGCCGGCCGGAACGGGCGTGTGCGTTGTGAACACGGTGGACGACCGTCCTGCGGCGAGGGCCTCGTCGAAGGTGAGGGCCTGCTCGCCGGACATCAGTTCCTGGATCCGTTCGATGCCGAGGAATCCGGCGTGGCCCTCATTGGTGTGGAACACCTCGGGCGCGGGAGTGCCGGTGAGCTTCTGGTAGGCGCGCAGCGCCTTGACCCCGCCCATGCCGAGCAGCAGTTCCTGCTGCAGCCGGTGGTCGCCGCCGCCGCCGTACAGGCGGTCGGTGATGCTGCGGGCGGCGTCGTCGTTTCCGGGCACGTTGGAGTCCAGCAGCAGCAGGGGAACACGTCCGACGTCGGCGCGCCAGATGTGTGCCGCAAGTCGCCGCCCGTTGGGCAGGGGGAGGGATATTTCCAGCGGCTTGCCGTTGCCGTCGGCGGCCGGTTCCCGCAGCAGCGTCAGGGGCAGGCCGTCGGGATCGATGACCGGATAGGTCTCCTGCTGCCAGGCATCCCGGGAGAGTGACTGCTTGAAGTAGCCGGCCTGGTAGAGCAGGCCGACGCCGATCAGCGGCACGCCGAGGTCGGAGGCGGCCTTGAGGTGGTCGCCGGCGAGGATGCCGAGGCCGCCCGAATACTGCGGCAGGACCTCGGTGATGCCGAATTCGGGGGAGAAGTAGGCAATGGAGGCGGGGGCATCGCTGCCCAGCCCCTGGTACCAGCGGGGTTCCGTCAGGTACTTGTCAAGGTCCGCGGCTGCCGCCTGGACCCGCGCCACCACGTCCTGGTCCGTTGCGAGCCGGTGCATCTCCTCGCGGCCCACCAGGCCCAGGAAGCTGACGGGGTCGTTGCCGCATTGGGCCCAGACCCGGGGGTTCAGGCTTTCGAAGAGTTCCCGTGTGGGCCGGTGCCAGGACCAGCGGAGGTTGGTCGCCAACCTGGCCAGCGGCCGGATGGGCTCGGGAAGAACGGTACGGACAGTAAATCTGCGGATTGCCTTCACCTGCGCCACACTAATCGACAAGGTGAACGGCAGGAACTGCTTTCGATTACTTTCCGGTAAATGACGAATCGCTTCATTAATTAAGTTCGCAGGCTTAGCAATCCGCCCCATTTCTCGCTAACGTCGAGCCTGTGACGACAAACACGCGAACCAGTGCCCCAGCAAAGCAAACGCCGAAGGTTTCGATCACGGAAGGCCTCAGGTTTGGCCGCTTCCCCATCACGGACGTTCAGCCTGTTGTCGAAGGGGGGAAGTTCCCGGCCAAGGCGCTGCCCGGTGAAGGAATCGTGGTCAGCGCCAGGTCCTTCCGGGAGGGCCACGACCAGTTGGGCGTCAGTGCCGTCCTCCTGGACCCGAAGGGCAATGAGCGCCAGCGGGTCCGGCTCCAGCCGCCGTCCGGTGACCGCGGGAAGGGCACCGACCTGTGGGAAGGCCTGCTCACCCCGGATTCCACCGGAAAGTGGTCGTTCGTCATCGAGGCGTGGCACGACCGCTACGGCACCTGGCACCACAACGCCGAGGTCAAGGTGGACGCGGGCATCGACGTCGAACTGATGCTTGCGGAGGGCGCGGCACTGTTGTCGCAGGCAGCCGAGGAACCGGCCAGGAACGACGCCGACCGCCAGACGCTGCGCTCCGCAGCCACCGTCCTCTCGGACGGCTCCCTGTCGCCCGAGGACCGCCTCGCCGCCGGCTTCAGCCGCGACGTCGCCGCCGTCGTTGACCGCGAGCCGATCCGCGAACTCGTCACCGTCTCCGAAGAGTTCCCCCTGCTCGTTGAGCGGGACCGCGCCGGCCGCGGATCCTGGTACGAGTTCTTCCCCCGCTCCGAAGGCGCCGTGCGCAACCACGAGACCGGCGAATGGACGTCCGGCAACTTCCGGACCGCCGCCAACCGGCTGGACGCCGTGGCCGGCATGGGCTTTGACGTCATTTACATGCCGCCGATCCACCCGATCGGCGTCCAGCACCGCAAGGGCCCCAACAACACCCTGATTGCGGGCCCGAACGATCCCGGTTCGCCGTGGGCCATCGGCGCCAAGGAAGGCGGGCACGACGCCATCCACCCCGACCTGGGAACGTTCGAGGACTTCGACGCCTTCGTGGCCCGGGCCAATGAGCTCAACCTCGAAGTGGCGCTCGACCTCGCACTCCAGGCCGCACCGGACCACCCCTGGGTCACCGAGCACCCGGAATGGTTCACCACGCGCGTGGACGGCAGCATCGCGTACGCCGAAAACCCGCCGAAGAAGTACCAGGACATCTACCCGCTCAACTTCGACAACGACCCCGAGGGCCTGTCCAGGGAGATCCTGCGGATCGTCCGGCTGTGGGTCAGCCACGGCGTCAAGATCTTCCGGGTGGACAACCCGCACACCAAGCCGGTGTGGTTCTGGGAGTGGCTCATCGCCGAGGTGAACAAGACGGACCCCGACGTCGTCTTCCTGGCCGAGGCGTTCACCCGCCCCGCCATGATGCACGCCCTGGGCAGGGCCGGCTTCCAGCAGTCCTACACCTACTTCACGTGGCGCAACACCAAGAAGGAGCTTGAGGAGTACTTTCACCACGTGAGCCACGAGTCGGCTGCCTTCTTCCGGCCCAACTTCTTCGTGAACACGCCGGACATCCTCACCGAGTACCTGCAGTACGGCGGTCCGGCGGCGTTCAAGATCCGGGCCGCCCTGGCGGCGACCGCGAGCCCGCTCTGGGGCGTATACGCCGGCTTCGAGCTGTACGAGCACGTGGCCCGGCCCGGTGCCGAGGAGTACATCGACAACGAGAAGTTCGAGTACAAGGCCCGCGACTGGGACGCTGCCGCCGCCTCCGGCCGGACCCTTGCCCCGTACCTGACCAAGCTCAACGAAATCCGCAGGGCCCACCCGGCGCTGGGGGACCTGCAGAACCTCACCCTGCACCAGTGCACGGACGACGCCACGGTGGTCTATTCCAAGCACAAGACCCTCCCGGACGGCACCAGGGACACCGTCATCGTGGTGGCCAACGTGGACCCGCACAGCGCACGCGAAGGCATGGTATCGCTGGACCTGGCCGCGCTGGGGCTCGAGCCCGGTGACCTCAGCCCGAACGGCGGCTTCTGGGTGGAAGACCTGATCTCCGGCCAGTCGTGGGAATGGGGGGAGTACAACTACGTGAGGCTGGATGCGCATGTTGAACCTGCTCACATCCTGAGCATCCGGAGGTAGCCGCCAGTGGCCTTCAGTCCGCAGAGCCCCACCCAGCACTTCACCCCCAAGAGCACGTTCGAGCTCAACGCACCGGGTTTGCAGCATGATCCGCTGTGGTACCGGAAAGCGGTGTTCTATGAAGTGCTGGTCCGGGGCTTTGCGGACGCCAACGGCGACGGCTCGGGTGATTTCCACGGGCTGATCGAGAAGCTGGACTACCTGCAATGGCTGGGCGTCGACTGCCTGTGGCTCCCGCCGTTCTTCCAGTCCCCGCTCCGGGACGGGGGCTATGACATCTCGGACTACAACTCGGTCCTGGACGAGTTCGGCACCATCAGCGACTTCAAACGGCTGGTGGCCGAGGCGCATGCGCGCGGCGTCCGGGTGATCATCGACCTCCCGCTGAACCACACGTCAGACCAGCACCCCTGGTTCCAGGAGTCCAGGAAGGATCCCGAGGGCCCCTTCGGCGACTTCTACGTGTGGAGCGACACGGACGAGAAATACCAGGACGCGCGCATCATCTTCGTGGACACGGAGGAATCCAACTGGACCTTCGACCCCATCCGGCGGCAGTTCTTCTGGCACCGGTTCTTCAGCCACCAGCCCGACCTGAACTTCGAGAACCCGAAGGTGATCGACGCCGTGTTCGACGTCGTGCGGTTCTGGCTGGACCAGGGGATCGACGGGTTCCGGGCGGACGCCATCCCGTACCTGTACGAGGAGGAGGGGACCAACTGCGAAAACCTCCCGGCGACGCACGAGTTCCTGCGCAGGCTGCGGAAGATGGTGGACGAAAGCTACCCCGGCCGGGTGATCATCGCCGAGGCCAACCAGCCGCCCAACGAGGTGGTGGAGTACTTCGGCACGGAGGAGGAACCGGAATGCCACATGGCCTTCCACTTCCCGATCATGCCGCGGCTCTACTACGCGCTGCGTGACCAGAAGGCCGCCCCCATCATCGAGACGATGCACGACACCCCGGACATTCCGGAAGGTGCCCAGTGGGGGACGTTCCTGCGCAACCACGATGAGCTGACGCTGGAAATGGTCACCGCCGATGAGCGGGCCGCCATGCTCGGCTGGTACGCGCCGGACCCGCGCATGCGGGCCAACATCGGCATCCGGCGCAGGCTGGCGCCGCTGCTGGACAACTCGCGGGCGGAAATCGAACTCATCAACGCCCTGCTGCTGTCCCTGCCCGGCAGCCCGTTCCTGTACTACGGGGACGAAATCGGGATGGGCGACAACATCTGGCTCGAGGACCGTGACGCCGTCCGCACCCCCATGCAGTGGAACCCGGACCGCAACGCCGGGTTCTCCAATGCCGACCCCGGCAAGCTGTACCTCCCGGTGATCCAGTCCCTGGTCTACAACTACGCGATGGCGAACGTGGAGGCCGAGGCCGCCCACTCCGGTTCGCTGCTGCGGTGGACACGGCAGATCCTCAGCGTGCGGAAGAACCACCCGGCCTTCGGGCTCGGCGCGTTCAAACATGTGGAGGCCGACCATGAGGTGGTGCTGGCCTATCTCCGCGAACTCCCGGAGGGCAACGCCGCCGGCGAACCGGCGGAATCCGTCCTCTGCGTCTTCAATCTTTCCCAGCACCCGGTGTCCACCACCCTCAGGCTTCCGGACTTATCCGGCCGGGGCCTGCGGGACGTCTTCGGGGGCCAGCCGTTCCCCGGCATCAGCGACGACGGGCAGTTGACACTGACGCTGGGCAGCCACGACTTCTTCTGGCTGCGCGTGCGGTCCGCGGCCTCCAACCCAGCTTCACCCTTTACGCAAGCGATGCCGATACTGTCGATTGAGGGATGAGATGACCCAAACCATGCTGACACCCACACTCGAACAACTGCTCCGCGACTGGCTGCCCGCCCAGAGGTGGTTCCCGGTGAAGTCCCCGGACTTCACCCTGGCGCCGGTGGGCGGGCTGGTCCTGGAGGACGCCACCGGCCAGGCCGGCCTGGAGGTGTTCCTCGCCGCCGTTGACTCCAGAACGGCCGACGGCGTCTCCCGCACCGATGTTGTCCACGTACCGCTCAGCTACCGCAGCCAGCCGCTGCCGGGCGCCGAACGGGCCCTGATCGGCGAAACCGACGACGCGGAGCAGGGGCACCGCTGGGTCTACGACGCCGTCCATGACCCCGTGTTCATCGGCGCATGGCTGGACCTGATGCGGACACAGGAAACCGCAGGGACCGCCAGCGGCCACCTTTCCGGGGCCGCGCAGCCGCTGCCGCAGGCCACCGGAACGGTCCGTGTCCTGTCCGGCGAACAGTCCAACACTTCAGTGATAGTGGACGACGGCGGCTCCGCGGCCATCGTGAAGTTCTTCCGTGTGCTTTCGGCCGGGCGGAACCCGGAGGTGGAAGTCGGGGCTGCGCTGTCCGCCGCCCGGACCCCGGAAGTCCCGGCCACACTGGGCTGGGTCACCGGCCAGTGGTACCCGCAGGGCCAACTTTCCCCAGGTGCGCCCGCAACTGACGGCCCTCTCCAGGGAGAACTGGCGGTGGCCCACGAATTCCTGGCCGGCGGCCGGGACGCGTGGCGGCTCGCCGTTGAAGCGGCGGCCGGGGGAGTGGACTTCACGGCCGAGGCGCATGCCCTGGGCCATGCGACGGCCACTGTGCACCGCAGGCTCGCCGAAACACTGGGAGTCTCGGCCGAAGCGGTCCCGGGCGGGGATATTGCCCCCGGAGTAGCCCAGCGCATGCGCCAGGCATGGGCGGAAGCCGGTTCCGCCGTCGGACCTTACGAAGAAGGGCTGGAAAGCCTGCTCAGCGGGCTGGAAGGCGTTCCCGCCGGCGCGCTGCAGCGCATCCACGGCGACCTTCACCTGGGCCAGATCCTCCAGGTGCCCGGTGCCGAAGGCGGCCGTGACCGGTGGGCCATCCTCGACTTCGAGGGGGAGCCGCTCCGGCCGATCTCCGAGCGCAATTTCCCCGACGTCCCGCTCAGGGACGTGGCGGGCATGCTGCGCTCCTTTGACTATGCCGCCGGCGCCGCCGAACGCGAACGGCCCGATGTTCGCGTCCCCGAGTCCTGGGTGGATGACTGCACGGAGGCCTTCCTGGCAGGCTACGCCGAGGTCGCGCCCGGAACGGTGGACCGAAATTCGCCGCTCTTTGTGGCATTGTGGCTGGACAAGGCGCTCTACGAAGTCGTGTACGAGTTGCGCAACCGACCGGGCTGGCTGGCCATTCCGGTGAATGCGGCCAGACGGCTCCTTAGCACTAAAAGCTCCGGCGAACCGGCCGGGGCAGCAGCGGAAGGTAAGAAGATGACAGGCTCTGCACACACCGACAGTCCCCATGCCCCGTTGCACGTGGACCAGAACACGCTCTCGCGCGTCGCGGCCGGTGAACACCACGCCCCGCACTCGGTGCTTGGTGCCCACTTGGACAACTACGGGCACGTGACCATCCGCACCGTCAAGCACCTTGCTGAGGCGGTCAGCGTGGTGACGTCTGCCGGAACCGTGCCTATGACCCACGAGGCCGACGGCGTCTGGGTGGCGGTGCTGGAACCACTGCAGCACGGCCACGTGCCGGACTACCGCCTTGAGGTGACCTACGAAGGCGCCGAACCGACAACCGTGGACGATCCGTACCGCTACCTTCCCACCGTGGGCGAAGTGGACCTGCACCTGATCGGCGAAGGGCGCCACGAGAAGCTCTGGACCGTGCTGGGCGCGCACGTGCAGCACTACAAGTCCTCGCTGGGCGACATCGACGGTGTCTCCTTCGCCGTGTGGGCGCCCAACGCCGAAGCGGTCCGGGTCAAGGGCGACTTCAACGCCTGGGACGGCCGGGAAAACTCGCTGCGGTCGCTCGGTTCCTCGGGCGTCTGGGAACTGTTCATCCCGGGGGTGCAGGCCGGTGCCTGCTACAAGTACGAGATCAAGACCAAGGGCGGCTACTGGGTGGAAAAGGCAGACCCCCTGGCCTTCGGGACCGAGGTGCCGCCGCTTACCGCGTCGAGGGTTGTCGAATCCCACTACCGGTTCCAGGACGCGGACTGGATGAAGGAACGCGCCGCACGGGATCCGCACAACTCGCCGATGAGCGTCTACGAGGTCCACCTCGGATCCTGGCGCTTGGGCCTCAGCTACCGCGAACTGGCCAAGGAACTCGTGGAGTACGTCAAGTGGCTCGGGTTCAGCCACGTCGAGTTCATGCCCGTGGCCGAGCACCCCTTCGGTGGCTCCTGGGGCTACCAGGTCACCTCCTACTACGCGCCCACCTCGCGCTTCGGGCATCCCGACGAGTTCCGGTACCTGGTCGACTCGCTGCACCAGGCAGGCATCGGCGTGATCCTGGACTGGGTGCCGGCACACTTCCCGAAGGACAACTGGGCCCTGGCGCAGTTTGACGGGCAGCCGCTCTACGAGCACGCCGACCCGAACCTTGGCGAGCACCCGGACTGGGGCACCCTCATCTTCGACTTCGGGCGCACCGAAGTCCGGAACTTCCTCGTGGCCAACGCGCTCTACTGGCTCGACGAGTTCCACATCGACGGCCTGCGCGTGGACGCGGTCGCCTCCATGCTGTACCTGGACTACTCGCGGGAACACGGCCAGTGGCAGCCCAACCGCTTTGGCGGCCGCGAGAACCTGGAGGCCATCTCCTTCCTCCAGGAAGCCAACGCCACGGTGTACAAAACCCACCCCGGCGCCGTGATGATCGCCGAGGAATCCACGGCTTTCCCCGGCGTCACCGCGCCCACCAGCCAGGGCGGCCTGGGCTTCGGCCTCAAATGGAACATGGGCTGGATGCACGACTCCCTCAAGTACGCCTCCGAGGACCCGGTCAACCGCAAGTGGCACCACGGCACGGTCACGTTCTCCATGGTCTACGCGTTCACCGAGAACTTCCTGCTGCCCATCAGCCACGATGAGGTTGTCCACGGCAAGGGCTCCATGCTCCGCAAGATGCCGGGTGACCGCTGGCAGCAGCTGGCCAACCTCCGCGCCTTCCTCGGTTACCAGTGGGCGCACCCGGGCAAGCAACTGATCTTCATGGGCACCGAATTCGGCCAGGAAGCCGAGTGGTCCGAACAGCACGGCCTCGACTGGTGGCTCGCCGACATTCCGGCGCACCGCGGTGTCCAGCTGCTGCTCAAGGACCTGAATGAGCTCTACAGGGCGACGCCGGCGCTCTACTCCCGGGACAACGAACCCGGCGGGTTCCAGTGGATCAACGGGGCCGACGCCGACCGCAACGTCCTGACCTTTGTCCGCTGGGACACCGAGGGAAACCCGCTGGTGTTTGCCGTCAACTTCTCCGGCGGCCCGCACAAGGAATACGCACTGGGTGTGCCGTCCGCGGGAGCATGGACCGAGGTGCTCAACACCGACTCCGAGGAGTACGGCGGATCGGGCGTCCTCAACGGCGGCACCCTGGTTGCCGAGGGCGAAGGCATCGACGGGCAGCCGGCGAGCCTTACGGTTACGCTGCCTCCGCTGGGTGCCGCGTACTTCCGGCCCTCCGACTCCGGCGTGATCACCACGGCGGCCGCGGCCCGGGCGAAAGCCAGCGAGGTCGGAACCGGCATTGTTGCCGGGCCGCCCGCAGGTCAGGCCGGCGCTGCTGAACCTAAGGGTGCCGGGACCCCGGTTGTTGAACCGAAGGAAGCCGCGCCGAAGGATGAGACCGGGAAGTCGGCTTTGCCCGGCGGTCCGCTCGTCTGAGTCCCGGCTCAGCCCCCGGTCTAAGACCCGGAGGAGGGCCCGGAATCCCCTGGGATTCCGGGCCCTCCTCGGCGTTGCGTCGGCCCAGTTGGCATTCCGGCGAGGTAGTGGTAGAGTTTATTTCCGCGCCGCTCCACGGAGCGAATCGGCAGGAAGATCCGGAAGCCACAGGCTGGGCCGGATGAGAATCGCGGATTTGACTCGGACGAAGCAAGCGGGTAAGTTTGAAAAGTTGCTCCGGAGCGATCCTGAATGTTTGGTTTGGGTGGTGCCGGGTGTGTCTGTTGTTTGAGAACTCAATAGTGTGCCA
>NZ_JBHTZA010000042.1:0-23584 GCF_042790555.1 Arthrobacter sp. NPDC056727
TGGACCTCTGACAACGAACTAGACGCACGCATAAAACTGCTCCCCACAAGTCGGAACTGAATATCTAAGTCCAACTTCCGGGGAGCAGTTCAGGATCTGAGGAAGCGTCGGGGAAAAGGCGACGGGATCTGAGGAAGCGTTGGGGGAGATACGCACGAGCCGTGCTGCGGGCCTTCGGGTAGGAGCGCATCACGGGGCATCGGGGTCCGGAGGTCGCTCAGCGACCGCAGGAAGCCCCATGACCCGTGTCTAAGCGACGGCGAAGGGCTGCCGCCCGGTGAAGGTGACCAAAGCGAACGCAACCCAAGCGGACGGAACCATAAGAGACGGCGAAGGTTCAGCGTTCCCGCTGGGGCTCTCCGGCTACCGTTTTGGCTGCCTCGACTTCGAGCATGAGAGTGCCGTCTTCGTCGACGAGCCGGGGCTGGTAGACGTGCGGGGTGCGCTTGTAGCTGAGGTAGGCGATGCAGCCGTTGGCTTTGGCCATCTTTTCCAGCATGATCTCAGAGCCTGGAACCATGAGCTGGCCGAGGGTGAGGCCGGCGGTGTTCTCCTGGCCCACCTCGTCGCCCAGGGTGGTGGTGTCCCGTTCGGCCACCACCTTGGTGGCGCACACCCACCGCCCCCAGACGCCTTTGCTCTCCAGTAGGGAGGGCTGCTGGTTCATCGGCACGGTGGCGGCGAAGTAGCGGGTGTTGAAGCGCCGGTGCGCGAAGTCAGGGCTGAGCCAGTTCACGAGCGGCTTGAGCAGGTCGGTGCGGATGGACAGCCCGCGCTTGGCCAGGATCTCGGTGAACGACCATTCCTGCGATGCCACCGCTTCCCGGGCCCTCATCCAGTCGGCCGTGGACGTCGCCTCCACGGTGGAGGACAGGTCCGGGCCGGCCAGCAGCACGCCGGTTTCCTCGAACAGTTCGCGGACGGCGCCCACCACATGGCGGCGGGCGAGTCCGACGTCGTCCGTTCCCATCTGCTCGGCCCAGTGCTGGGGCGCAGGCCCCAGCCAGCCGACGGGGTCGTCGTCGGAGGTGTCCAGGGATCCGCCCGGAAAGGCAACGACGCCCAGCGGGGATTCCCCGGGACGGTAACCGAGCCAGGTTTCCAGGCCGGTGGGTGAGTCCCGGAGAAGCACCACGGACGAAGCGAAACGGGGTGCGCGCGGAGTGCGTTCCCCGTGTTCGAGCCAGCTGCGTGCCGCCCCTTCAAGATCGGGGGGAAGAACAAACAGCCGGCGTGCTAGGTGAGGCAAAGGAACCGACTGCTCCCTAGCTGAATTCGGCGATCAGTTCGACTTCCACGGGAGAGTCG
The DNA here is from genome assembly GCF_042790555.1 of Arthrobacter sp. NPDC056727. Lineage (NCBI taxonomy): Bacteria > Bacillati > Actinomycetota > Actinomycetes > Micrococcales > Micrococcaceae > Arthrobacter > Arthrobacter sp. NPDC056727. Next base: position 1,309 of record NZ_JBHTZA010000042.1, read on the forward strand.
AGCGGCAGGACTGAAACGCCGACGGCGGAGCGGGCGTGCTGCCCGGCGTCACCGAAGACCCGGCCCAGGAGCTCGGACGCGCCATTGATGACGCCGGGCTGGCCGGTAAAGGAAGGTTCGGAGGAGACGAAGCCCACAACCTTGACGATGCGGGTGACGCGGTCGAGGTCGCCGATGACACTCTTCACCGCTGCCAGGGCGTTCACGGCGCAGACGGCGGCGTACGCCTTGGCGTCTTCCGGGGACACAGTCGGTTCGTCCGAGGTTCCCTCGCTGCCGGCGGCCACTTTGCCCGTAGCTTCGAGTTTGCCGTTAATGAACGGCAGCTGCCCGGAGGTGTAAACGTGGTTGCCGGAGACGACGGCCGGCACGTAGGCGGCGACGGGCGCGGCAACTTCCGGAAGGGTCAGTCCCAGCTCAGCAAGACGCTGCTCGACGGCGGACGATGGCGCCGTTTCAGCGCTGGAAGCGGTTTCCTGGGGGGTGGTCATGCTACTGCTTCTCCCTCTTAAGGTAGGCGACAAGGCCGTTGCCGTCGGGTCCGGGAACTACCTGGACAAGCTCCCAGCCGTCGTCTCCCCACTGGTCAAGAATCTGCTTCGTGGCGTGGATGATGAGCGGAATCGTGGCGTACTCCCATTTGGTCATGAAATAAAGCCTAATCGTTGCCGGTAAACTGGAGAACATGGCGACTCGTAAGAACCCCATATTCGACACGGCCACCACCCTCGGTAAGATTCTTGGCTTCCTTGGCGTGAGCGCTATTTGTGGCGTCCTCGTGGCCGGCCTGCTGGTTCCCGCAGCCGCCGTCTCAGGCAGCACTGCGAGCGGCTCGATCGAATTCTTTGACACCCTGCCGGCTGAACTGCAGGTGGACCCGCCCAGCCAGTCCACCAAGGTCCTGGCCTCCGACGGGAGCGTGATCGCCAACCTGTACACGGAAAACCGCACCCGCGTTCCGCTGGAGCAGATCTCCCCGTTCATGAAGGACGCGGTGATCTCCATTGAGGACAGCCGGTTCTATGAACACGGCGGCGTGGACACCACCGGCATCCTCCGCGCCCTGGTCAGCACCGCGCGTGGCAACAAGCAGGGTGCCTCCACCATCACGCAGCAGTACGTCAACAACGTCCTCAACGCCAACCTCGAGGCGCAGGACAAGTCGGACCAGATCAAGCTCAACGGCGTTAACAAGGGCGTCGGCGACAAGCTCCGCGAAATGAAGCTCGCGATCGCCCTGGAGAAGAAATTCACCAAGGAGCAGATCCTTGAGGGCTACCTGAACATCGTCTTCTTCAACCGTGATGCGTACGGTATTGAGGCCGCCTCCAAGTTCTTCTTCAGCACCACCGCCAAGGACCTGACCCTGCCTCAGGCCGCGCTGCTGGCCGGCCTGGTGAACAGCCCGTCGGCCTTCGATCCCATCACCAACCCGGACAACGCCAAGAAGCGCCGGGACCTGGTGCTGAGCGCGATGCTCACCCATGGCAAGATCACCAAGGCCCAGTACACGTCCGCCGTCGCCACCCCGGTCAAGCCGAAGGTGACCCCGGCGCGGCAGGGCTGTGCCTACTCCCCCACGGCCCCCTACTTCTGTGACTACGTGCTGCACCTCCTGCTGAACAACCCGGCCTACGGCGCGGATGCCACCGAGCGCGAGAAGAAGGTGTTCCGCGGCGGCCTGACCATCAAGACCACCCTGGACCCAAAGGCGCAGAAGGTTGCCCAGGACCAGGTGAATGCCGCTGCCGGCTCGAACCCGGACAAGTGGGGTGCAGCGCTGGTATCGGTCGAGCCGGGCACGGGCAAGATCACCAACATGGCCCAGAACACCTCGTGGTTTGCGGGCAAGGGCAAGTTCGACTCCCAGATCAACTTCAGTGTTGACCAGTACGACGACCAGGGCAATGACCTGAACGGCCTTGGCGGCGCGCAGCCGGGCTCCACCATGAAGCCGTTCACGTTTGCCGAGTGGCTGAATGAAGGCAAGTCGATGAACACCATCGTCAACGCCGCCCAGCGCCGGTACCCGCAGAACTTCCCGTGGCAGAACACCTGTGAGACACCCACGGTCGGCTGGTACGACAGCACCAACGGCACCGATGATCTGCAGAATGCCGAAGACGGCTACTACCGGAACATGACGGTGCTCGATGGCCTGAAGAACTCCATCAACACCGCAACGTTCGCCTCGGCTTCGCAGGTTGACCTATGTGGCATCCAGAAGGTCGTGGACGCCGTCGGGCTGCACGGCGGCCTGCCGACCCGCGACAAGGACACCAACGCGATTGTCGATGCGAATCCGAGCATCACCATGACCACGCTGGGTAACCTGCTGGGCTCCACGCAGACCGCTCCTCTGACCATGGCCACGGCCTTCGCCACCTTCGCGAATGACGGCAAATACTGCGCCCCGATCGCAATCACGTCGGTGACGGACCAGACCGGTGCACAGCTGCCGGCGCAGTCCCCGGCCTGCCGGGATGCCCTCAAGCCCGAGGTGGCGCGCGGCGTGAACTACGCCCTGCAGAAGGTCCTGAACGAGGGCTCCGGCTCCCTGATCCAGCCGCGGATCTCCACGCAGACCAACTTCCCGATCGCAGCCAAGACCGGTACGTCCAACAACAACGGCTCCACCTGGGTCGTAGGCCACACCATGGGCCTGGCGACGGCCGCCTGGTTCGGTGATCCGCTCGGAGCCCAGAACCGGGCTGGCCAGAACATCACGGTCAACGGCAAGTTCTACACCGGCATCGACGGCTACATGATCGCCGGGCCGATGTTCTCGAACTTCATGTCGCAGATCGCGCCCGGCTACGGCACAGATCCCTTCCCCGAACCGCCGTCGAACCTGCTTTACGGCACGCCGCAGTTCCAGCCCACGGTGCCGGACAACCCCTCCCAGGGCGGCAACACAGGCGCCAACACCGGCGGGAACACGGGAGGCAACACCGGCGGCAGCACCGGCGGAAACGCCGGAAACGGCAACGGCAACGGCAAAAAGGGGAACGGCTGACCGTGGCTGACCTCTCACGCGTGGCAGGCCGCGTCCGTAGCATCGGGCGCGGCTTTGCCGTAACTGCCGGCGCCGGGACCGCTGCCGCTCTCGCCGCCACGGCCTACGGGCTGTGGGAAAAGAACCAGTTCGTGCTCCGTGAGGAGACCGTCCCGATCCTCCCCGAGGGCAGGGCACCGTTCCGCATCCTGCACCTGAGCGACATCCACTTTGTTCCGGGCCAGAAAGCCAAGGTGGAGTGGCTGCAGTCGCTCGCTGCTCTTCGGCCGGACCTGGTGGTGAACACCGGTGACAACCTCAGCCACCCCAAGGCCGTGGACCCGCTCCTGAACGCACTGGCGCCGCTGCTGGAGTTTCCGGGCGTGTTTGTTCCCGGCTCCAATGACTACTACGCCCCCAAGCTGAGGAACCCCGCCCGCTACCTCGTGGGGCCCTCGAAGGCGGCGCCAGACCGGGAAGAGCTTGACTGGCCCCGGCTCCGGTCCGGCTTCGGCATGAGCGGCTGGATCGATCTGACCAACCGGCACCAGTCCGTGGTCCTGAACGGCATGCGTTTCGATTTCTCGGGCGTGGACGATCCGCACCTGAACCGGGAACGCTATGCCGGCTGGCCGCGCGGCACCAGGGGCCAGAACGCCAAGGACCACCTGCGCGTCGCCGTCATCCATGCCCCCTACCAGCGGGTCCTGGACCACTTCACCGAGGACGGCGCGGACCTGCTCCTGGCCGGCCACACGCACGGCGGCCAGCTGTGCATCCCGGGGTACGGCGCCGTCGTCGCCAACTGCGACCTCCCCACCTGGCGGGCCAAGGGGCTCCATGACTGGAGCAGCAATGGACGTACGACGCCGGTCAACGTCTCGGGCGGGATCGGCACCTCACGCTTTGCGCCGGTCCGTATCGCCTGCAGGCCCGAGGCCGTCCTGCTGACGCTCACCCCGCGCGCCTGAGGGGTGCGCCCGGGATCTCCGGGGAGCTGTTGGTCCTCCGGTGACCCGTCACCTGTGAAGGGTGCCCGCTTTGGCATAGGGTAGTTGCTACGGGAAACTACATCAGTTCAAGAAGCGGGCATGGCCAAGCAGAGTTCATTTTTTCGATCCGTCAGCCGTCTTTATCCGCATGTAAAGCCGGTCCTGCCGCGGCTGATCATGGGCCTGCTGTCCGCTCTCCTGGCCAGTGTGGTTGCCCTGGCCATCCCGCAGGTGCTGCGTGTGCTCATCAATGATTCCCTGCGGCCCGGGGCCACAGCCGGAGCCGTGTGGAGCTCGGCCGGCCTGATCCTGGCCCTGGGTGTCGCCGAAGCCTTGCTGGTTGCCCTGCGCCGCACCTTCGTGATCAACCCGGCCACCACCGTGGAGACCCGCATGAGGGTTTCACTCTACGGCCACCTCCAGGACCTCCCCGTCGCCTTCCATGACCGCTGGGGCTCGGGCCAGCTGCTCTCCCGCGCCATGACGGACCTTAACTTCATCCGCCGCTGGATGGCCTTCGGGGCCATCATGCTGGTGGTGACCACCCTGACTGTGGTGATCGGCGTCGTCGTCATGTTCACCATGAGCTGGCAGCTGGCCCTGATCTTCCTGGCCGCCGCGGGTCCCGTGATGGTCTATGGCTTCCGCTTCCGGACCCGGTTCAGCAAGGTGGCCCGGCGGAGCCAGGACCAGGCCGGCGACCTCGCCACCACCGTTGAGGAATCCGTCCACGGCATCCGCGTCCTGAAGGCCTTTGGCCGCAGCCGTGAAGCGCTGGAAACCTTCAACGGCCAGGCCGAGGAACTGCGCCAGACGGAGATCGCCAAGGCCAGGCACCAGGCAGTGTTCAGCATGGTGGTGACGCTCCTTCCCGAACTGGCACTGGGGGCAGGCCTGGTGACGGGCATTCTGCTCGCCGCCGGCGGCCAGCTCAGCATCGGCTCCCTTGTGGCCTTCTTCGCCACCGCCGCGGTCATCGCCGCGCCCGTGGAATTCTCCGGCATGCTGCTGGCGATGGCCCTGACGGCGAAGACGGCGCTGGACCGGCACTTCGAGGTCATGGATTCGCAAAACACCATCACCGGCGCGGCCGAAGCCCGCCGTCCGGCCGAGGTTACAGGGGCTCTGAGCTTCAATAACGTGACGTTCGCGTTCGACGACGCCCCGGACAAACCGGTGCTGAAGGACGTCCGGCTAAACATCTGTCCGGGCGAGACCATGGCGCTGGTGGGCATCACCGGCAGCGGCAAGAGCGCTCTGCTGCAGCTCGTGCCACGGCTCTACGACGTCACGGCGGGTTCCATCACGCTGGACGGCGTGGATCTCCGGGAATTCAGCATCGAGGAGCTCCGCACCCTCGTGGCGGTGGCTTTCGAAGACACCACCCTCTTTTCCAGCTCGGTGCGCGACAACGTGCTGCTCGGCGTCCGGTCCGGAGACGCCGACGTCCGGGAGAAAATCCTCGCGGAGGCCCTGGACACCGCGCAGGCGCACTTCGCCTATTCGCTGCCCGATGGGCTGGACACCCTCATCGGCGAGGAGGGCCTCAGCCTGTCCGGCGGCCAGCGCCAGCGCCTCGCCCTGGCCCGGGCCATCGCGGCCCGCCCCGGCGTGCTGGTCCTCGATGATCCGCTGTCTGCCCTGGACGTGAACACCGAGGAGCTCGTGGAAAACCGCCTCCGCGAAGTACTGGCCGGCACCACCACGCTCATCGTCGCCCACCGGCCGTCCACCGTGGCGCTGGCCGACCGGGTGGCGCTGCTGGAGGACGGCCGCATCGCCGCCGTCGGAACCCACACCGAACTGCTGGCCGGGAACAGCCATTACCGTTACGTGATCGCGAGCCTGGAAACGGAGCCCCGCGACCTGGACTCCGAACTGTCGGCCCTCGACGACGCAGAGGAGGTCAGCCGGTGAGCGCCACAGCCTTCGGCACTGCCAATGAGGACAATGCCAACCTGAGCAGGAGCGACAGCAAAGCAGTACGACGCCGGTCGCTCGCCTTGCTGGCGTCCCTGATCCGTCCCGTCCGGCTGCGGTTCTGGCTCACCATCGCCACGGTGGTCCTGTCCCAGGCGGCCCGGGTGGCCGGCCCGGCACTGATCGCCTTCGGCATCGACCACGCGCTGCCCGCCCTGCGCACCGGCAACAGCCTCCCGCTGGTGCTGACCGGCGTCGCATATCTCATCACGGCGCTGGCCGCCGCCGGGCTGACGGCGGTGTACGTGACCTCGACGGCGAAGCTCAGCCAGACCATGCTCCTGGACCTGCGGCTGTGGGTGTTCCGCCACACCCAGCGGCTCAGCCTCGAATTCCACGAAAAGTACACCTCCGGCCGGATCATCGCCCGGCAGACCTCGGACCTGGAAGCGCTGCGCGAACTGCTGGATTCAGGAGTCAGCTCGCTCGCCTCGGGTGCACTCTTCATGGTGTTCACCGCCGTCACCGTGTTCGCCCTCGACTGGCGCACCGGGCTGGTGGTGCTGGCCGCGGCCGTGCCCATGTTCTTCCTGGCGCGCTGGTACCAAAAGCACTCGCAGATCGCCTTCCGCCAGTCCCGGGTGGTCTCGGCCCGGCTCATCGTGCACTTCATCGAGACCATGACCGGCATCCGAGCCGTCAAGGCCTTCCGCAAGGAGCGCGAGAACGCCGCACGCTACGGCGAACTCGCCGAGGACTACCGCCAGGCGACCGTCCGCTCCATCAACCTGAACGGCGTCTTCCAGCCCGGCCTGGTGCTGATCGGCAACGTCTGCGTCGCCGCCGTGCTGCTGTTCGGCGGCTTCCGGGTGCTGACCGGCGACCTGGCCGTGGGCGTGCTGCTGGCCCTGATGCTCTCCACGAAGCGCTTCTTCCAGCCCGTGGACCAGATGGCCATGTTCTACAACTCCTTCCAGAGCGCGCAGGCTGCGCTGGAGAAGGTCTCCGGGCTGCTCGAGGAGGTTCCCACGGTGCGGCCCCCGCGGAACGCCGTGGAACTCCGCGACGCCCGCGGCGCCGTCGAGTTCCGCGACGTCGAGTTCCGGTACGGCAGCGGCCCGCTCGTCATCCCGGCGCTGAACCTCACCATTCCGGCGGGCCAGACCGTGGCGCTGGTGGGCCAGACCGGGGCCGGCAAATCCACCCTGGCCAAGCTGATCGCGCGCTTCTATGACGTCTCGGCGGGTTCGGTGATGCTCGACGGCGTCGACGTCCGGCAGCTGGCCACCGCGGACCTGCGGCGGAACATCGTGATGGTCACCCAGGAGGCCTTCCTGTTCAGCGGCTCGGTGGCGGACAACATCGCCCTGGGCCGGCCGGACGCACCCCGTGAGGAGATCGAGGCCGCAGCCAGGGCCGTGGGGGCGCACGGGTTCATCCTGGAACTCCCGGAGGGGTACGACACCGACGTCAACAAGCGCGGCGGCCGCGTCTCAGCCGGCCAGCGCCAGCTGATCAGCTTCGCGCGCGCCTTCCTCGCCCGGCCCGCGGTGCTGATCCTCGACGAGGCCACGTCCTCGCTGGACATCCCCTCCGAGCGGCTCGTGCAGAGCGGACTCGCCGGGCTGCTGCGCGGCATGGACGGGACCGCCCGCACCGCGCTGATCATCGCGCACCGGCTGTCCACCGTGGAGACCGCGGACCGGGTGCTCGTGGTCCACGACGGACAGGTGGTGGAGGACGGAACACCCGACGACCTGATCGGCGGCAACGGCCGCTTCGCCCGGCTGCACAGTGCCTGGAAGGACTCGCTGGTCTGAGCAGGGCGGCGCCTCCGGGCCTCGATTTCACATGTGGGCCGAGTATCGGATATCCTTGTTCAGTTGCTTTCGCAGCAACGGATCGGGATGTAGCGCAGCTTGGTAGCGCGCTTCGTTCGGGACGAAGAGGTCGCAGGTTCAAATCCTGTCATCCCGACCATAAGGAAAGAGGGTCTCCCCCAGGGGAGGCCCTCTTTCTGTTCCTTCAGTTTTTTCGGGCTCAGTTTCCGCCCAGGCTCTGGTTGGTGATGTTGGGCGTCGCCTGCCCGTCGCCGAGCAGGGGAACCCTGGGCCGGTGCGACCCATCGTCCGGCAGGTAGTCTCCCCGGCTGTTGTAGCTTTGGACCTGGTTCAGGTACCGGTGGCGCAAACGGAGGCCGACGGCGAACAGCACCGCCGATTCCAGCACCGCCGCGATGCCGATCATCCCCCAGACGAAAGTCCCGGCGTCGGCCGTTCCCTGGAAGACCTCAACCACGGCGGCACCGGCGGCGGCCGCCACGATCAGCGACGTGCCGGCGATGGTCCAGAGGAAAAAGGCCCGCTGCTGGCCGTCGGTCACTCTCCGTGTCATGGTCCCCACTCCTTGTTTACGGTGCTGCTGTTTTAGGGTAGAAAAACGGCCCCGGAACATGATGTGTGCATGTTCCGGGGCCGTTGTCCTCATGGAAGCTGTTTACATGGGATCGGGCCAGTTGCCAATGGTGGTCTCTGACACCATGGGGTCAGGCCAATTGCCGATATTGGTCTTGTTCACGTCCTTGACCCTCATGGGATCCGGCCAGTTGCCAATGGCAACCGAGGTGCCCGCGGTGTCCGCGATCGAGCCGGCAGACAGAACGGCGGGAGCCGCAGCAGAAAATGCGAGGGCCCCCGCCAAAACGGCAGCGGCTGCTATCTTCTTCAACATGTGAGAGTTCCTCAATACGATCGGATTCGTTACCAAGCCAGCACAGTCCTTGTTGACATACATTGTAAAATGTTTTCCACAGAGGGTGTCAAGCATTCTGTACAAAGGCTGTCCGGAATAGGAGGAAACCCCAGTGGGTAACGGATTCGGGGAGAAGCTCCGCGCAGAGCGGCTGGAACGCGGACTGACCCAGGCCGAACTGGGCAAGGACCTGTACTCCCCCAGCTACATTTCCTTGCTGGAAACCGGGCGGCGGGAACCCACAGCCGACGTCATCGAAGAGCTCGCCCGCAGGCTGGAGCTCGCGCCCAAGGCGCTCGAGGCGTGGAGCCAGCCCATCTCGGTCAGCGACGCCGAATACGTCCTGGCCGGACTCTACGCGCGGCAGGCCTGGGACCTGCGCGACTACGCCCTGGCGGCCGAGCACGCCGCCAACGCGGCCCGGATCGCCCTGGACGGCAAGAACACCAGCGCCTGGTGGAACATGACCTACATGCAGGCCGAATGCCTCATGAAGCAGGGCCAGCTCAAGGAATGCCAGAAAATCATGGAGCACCTGTCGGAGCACCCCATGGCCACCGAATCGGCCGGCCTCGGTGTCCGGGCGCGCCAGATGCTCGCCGCCCTGTGCCACGGGCAGGGCCAGCTGAGCACCGCCGTCGAACACGCCGAGAAGGCCGTGGAGCTGTGCGCACAGCTGCCCAAGGGATCAACGCTGATCATCGGCGCGCTTCGCGCGCTGATCGGGGCGCTGGCGGAGAGCGGCCGGCTGGACGAGGCCTGGAAGTACTGCCAGGACATGAACGAGCAGATGGACGAGCACTCGATGTCCCAGCTCGCCGGCGAGGTGGCGTGGGTGATCGGGAACGTCGCGTTCATGCGGCACGACTACCCGGAGGGCATCAAGCACCACGAGCGGGCAGCCAAGCTGCTCTCCCCGGCCAACGACATCGAGCTCTGGGCCCGCTTCAACAAGGCTTCCGCTGCGGTCCGCCTCTCCTCCGGCATCGTTGAGCCGGAGACCCTGTCCGCGATCGAACGCGCCGAACTCGCGCTGTCCATCGTCGGCGGGAACAAGGCGGACCAGCTGGAGGTCGCGTTCATCCGCGCCCGCTGGCTCTACCTCACCGGCGATATCGTCGCTGCCGTCCAGAAGCTGCGTGACATCCACGCCGAACGCGCCGACCTGGGCAAGCACACGGCCGGCGAGGTCTCGCTGCTGCTCGGCAAGTCCCTGAAGGCTGCAGGCGAACTCGATGAGGCTTTGGCCTACCTGGAGGAGGCGCAGAAGGCATTCAGCGCCGCGGGCGCCCAGGACCGGGTCCAGCAGGCCCTCGACGCCGTGCTGGAGATCCGGCTCGCCCAGCGCCGCGCCGCCGCGGCTGAGGCCAGCTGACAGCAAACACCCAAACAAAAGGCGCCCTCCGAGGAGGGCGCCTTTTGCTGTTTATGAGCCAGCAGCTAGCTGAACGTGCGGCCGGTCAGCTTCTCGTAGGCCTCGACGTAACGGGCCCGGGTGCGGTCCACGATGTCCGCGGGCAGGGCCGGCGGGGGTGTGTCGGAAGCCTTGTCCCAGCCGGATTCGGCGGACGTCAGCCAGTCCCGGACAAACTGCTTGTCGAAGGAGGGCTGCGCCTTGCCGGGCTCGTAGGTGGCGGCGTCCCAGAACCGGGACGAGTCCGGGGTCAGGACCTCGTCGCCCAGCGTGATGGCACCCTCCACGACGTCGTAGCCGAACTCAACCTTGGTGTCAGCCAGGATGATGCCGCGTTCACGGGCGATCTCCTCGGCCTTGGTGTAGATGCGCAGGGTCAGTTCACTCAGGCGCGCGGCGATGTCGTCGCCCACCATGGATACGACGGCGTCGTAGGTGATGTTTTCGTCATGTTCGCCCACCTCGGCCTTGGCCGACGGGGTGAAAATGGCGTGCTCCAGGCGGGATCCGTCAACCAGGCCTTCCGGCAGCGGGATCTCGCAGACGGTGCCGGACTGCCGGTATTCCACGAGTCCGGAACCGGTGAGGTAACCGCGGGCGATGCATTCCACCGGGAACATGTCCAGCTTCTTGCAGATCATGGCCCGGCCCTCGACCGCGGCCGGAACGCCCTCCTCCACCGTGGACGCCAGGACGTGGTGCTCAACGCCCAGCTGCTCGAACCACCAGAGGCTGAGCTGGGTCAGAATCCGTCCCTTGTCCGGAATCTCGCTGCTGAGCACGTGGTCGTAGGCACTGATGCGGTCGCTCGCCACCACCAGCACGCATTCCTGCCCGAACTGCTCATTGACGGCGTCGGTGGCCGGGACGTAGAGGTCGCGGACCTTGCCCGAGTAGACGTGGTTCCAGCCGGGCAGTTCGGCGTGGGCAATATCCAGGCCGCGGGGGCTTTCCTGTTCAGCCACTGTCATGCCTTCTGTTCCGAGGCGGGGCCGGCCTGGACAGCAGGGGCTGCAACGGCTGACGACACCTTGATTTCGCCGCGTGCGGCCTTGCCTGCTATATCCGTGCGGAACTGGGCGCCTTCAAGCTGAACCAGCTCCACGCCGTCGTACGCCCTTTCCCGGGCCTCCACGAGGTCGGAGCCCAGCGCCACCACGGCCAGCACACGGCCGCCTGCGGAGACGACCTTGCCTTCGTCGTCGAGCTTGGTTCCGGCGTGGATCACGTGGACACCGTCCAGCTCGTCCACCTTCTTGAGCCCGCGGATGCGGTCACCGGTGCGCGGGGTGTCCGGGTAGTTTTCGGAGGCGACGACGACGGCGACTGCCGTGTCCTTTGACCAGCGCAGCTCTTCTGCCTGGTCCAGTTCGCCCTTGGCGGCTGACAGGAGCAGGGAACCGAGCGGCGTCTTGAGCCGGGCGAGGACAGCCTGGGTTTCGGGGTCGCCGAAGCGGACGTTGAATTCGATGACGCGCGTGCCGCGCTTGGTCAGCGCCAGGCCGACGAACAGGACGCCCACGAACGGGGTGCCGCGGCGGGCCATCTCGTCCACGGTGGGCTGGGCGATGCGGTCGATGACTTCCTGGACCAGGCCGTCCGGAGCCCAGTCGAGCGGGGTGTACGCGCCCATGCCGCCGGTGTTGGGGCCTTCGTCGTTGTCGTAAATGCGCTTGAAGTCCTGGGCCGGGGACAGGGCCACCGTGTTGCGGCCGTCGCACAGGACGAACACGGAGACCTCGGGGCCGTCCAGGAACTCCTCGATGACCACGGTGCCGTCGGCATCGAAGCAGCTCTGGGCGTGCGCAAGGGCGGCGTCCCGGTTGTTGGTGACCACAACGCCCTTGCCGGCGGCGAGGCCGTCATCCTTGACGACGTAGGGTGCGCCGAAGGTATCCAGCGCTGCGGCTGCCTCATCCGCGTTGGCGGCCACCAGCGCCATGGCCGTGGGCACGCCGGCTTCGGCCATGACCTGCTTCGCGAAAGCCTTGGAGGCCTCGAGCTGGGCGGCCGCCTTGCTGGGGCCGAACACCGGAATGCCGGCGTCGCGCACGGCGTCGGATACGCCCGCGGCGAGGGGAGCTTCGGGACCGACAACCACCAGGTCAACGTCGAGCCGGGTGGCGAGCGCCGCCACTGCGTCCGGATCGTTCCCGTTGATGGCGTGCGTGGGGACGAGCTTGCTGATGCCGGCGTTGCCAGGAGCCGCATGGACTTCGGAAACGTTGGGGTCGGCAAGGAGGGAACGGACAATGGCGTGTTCGCGGCCACCGGGGCCAATAACGAGTACCTTCACAGTCTCCAAGGGTACTTTGTGCACCGTGCAGGCTCCTAAGCTGTGACCCGCCCTCAGTTGCGGCCCGCCCCTCGGTCCGCGGACCATCCGGGCAGCGCGCCGCTACGAACCAAGGTCATGAAGAAGCTCATGAGGTGGTTCAGGGGACCGGCCGCATTGGCGGCCCTGGCCGGGGTGGCCGCGGCCGCCGTCGTTCTTTCCGTTGCGGAACTGGCGGGGGCCTTCTTTACGGCCCGCGCCGCTCCCCTGGTCGCCCTGGGCTCGACGTTCATCGACTTCACGCCGCCGTGGCTGAAGGACTTCGCGATTGCCACGTTCGGAACCAATGACAAGGCCGCGCTCTTCGCCGGGATGGGCCTGACAGTCTTCGTGCTGGCCTGCGTGCTGGGCGTGGTGGCCTACCGGCGGTGGGCGCTGGGCGCCGCCGGCGTGCTGTTCATGGGCGCGGTGATCGTGGCCTGCGTGGTGACCCGCGCGGGCGTCAGGCCGCTGGACGCGGTGCCTTCCCTGCTCGGAACCGTGGCAGGGCTGGTGGTGCTGCGGCTGTTGGTGTCGCGGCTGTGGCGCCGTCAGGCCTTTCCCGATTCGCCGGCCGACGTGGCGGCCAAGGAGCCCGAACGCCCGGCCACCTCCCGGCGGGACTTCTTTGCCGCCACCGGCCTGGCGGCCGCCGCCGCGGGCATTGCCGGCACCGGGGGCCGGCTGCTCAGCGCCGCACGCAGCAATGTTGCGCAGGCACGCGAGTCCCTCCGGCTGCCGGCGCCGGCCCGCCCCGCGACCGCGGTGCCCGCCGGGGTCCAGTCGGGCACGCCGGGCGTCACGCCGTGGCTGACGCCGGCCAAGGATTTCTACCGGATCGATACCGCCCTCAGCGTTCCGGAGATCAAGGCGGACGAGTGGGAATTGCGGGTGCACGGGCTCGTGGAGCAGGAAGTCCGGCTCAGGTTCCAGGACCTGCTCGACGCCGACCTGATCGAGTCGCATGTGACCCTCACCTGTGTTTCGAACCCGGTGGGCGGCAACCTCGCCGGCAACGCGCGGTGGCTGGGGCTCCCCGTCCGGGAGGTGCTCAAGCGGGCCAGGCCAACTGCCGGCGCTGACATGGTGCTCTCCACTTCCGTCGACGGGTTCAGCGCCTCCACGCCGCTGGAGGTTTTGCAGGATGATCGCGACGCCATGCTGGCCATCGGCATGAACGGCGGACCGCTGCCCCTGGAGCACGGCTACCCGGTGCGGATGGTGGTTCCCGGACTGTATGGCTTCGTGTCCGCCACAAAATGGGTGGTGGACCTTGAGGTGACGCGCTTCGCCGACAGCAAGGCGTACTGGACCCAGCGCGGCTGGTCCGAGCGCGGCCCCATCAAGACGATGGCCCGGGTGGAGGTGCCCAGGTCCTTCGCCACAGTGCCGGCGGGGAAGGTGGCCGTCGGCGGCACCGCCTGGGCCCAGACCCGGGGCATCACCGGGGTGGAAGTGCAGATCGACGGCGGTGACTGGGCTTCCGCCGTGCTCTCGGATGAGGCGTCCGTGGACACGTGGCGCCAGTGGTCCTTCACCTGGGACGCCAAGCCCGGCCCGCACTACATCAGGGTGCGCGCCACGGACGGGACCGGCTCTTTGCAAACGGAGCAGCGTGCCGATCCGGTGCCAGACGGCGCCTCCGGCTGGCAGTCGGTCATGGTCACGGTTGAATAGGCCGTTCAGCGGCACCCCGGCCGCGCGTATTATCCCGCCAAAAGCCGCGGAAAGCTCCCGGGGAATGCTCCTGCAGCACCATAGACTTGGCCCATGGCCCTAAATTCGCACGCCACGTTCACTGTGGATGACGCCGTCGAACTCGCCGTGGTTGAACGGAGCGGATTCGTGGAGTCCCGCCACATCGGGGCGGCCGTGGTACTTGCCGCCGACGGCCATGTGGTCACCCAGCTGGGCGACATCACCACCCCCATCCTGGCCCGGTCCACACTCAAGCCGCTGCAGGCGCTGGCGGCCATGCAGTCGGGCGTTCCGCTGCGCGGAGCCCAGGTGGCCCTCGCCTGCGCCAGCCACACCGGCTCGCTCGACCACATGGACGTCGTCGAAGGCATGCTCAAGGCGGCCGGCGTCAAGGAGGACCAGCTGCAGTGCCCTGCCGCCTGGCCGCAGGACGAGACGGCCCGCATCTGGCTCACCCGGTCCGAGCGGGGCAAGTCCCGGCTGGCCTTCAACTGCTCGGGCAAGCACGCCGCTTTCCTGTGGGCCTGCACCGAAAACGGCTGGGACACGCACAGCTACCTGGAGCCCAACCACCCGCTGCAGCAGCGCATCCGCACTGTGATCGAGGAGTATTCGGGCGAGCGGATCGCGCACTTGGGCATCGACGGCTGCGGGGCTCCGGTTGCCGCCATCTCGCTGACCGGGCTGGCCCGCGCCTACTCCCTGCTCGCCAAGGCCCCCTCCGACAAGACCTCCAACGCCCGTGCCGCCACGATCGCGACCTCCATGCTGGACTACCCGTGGGCGGTCCAGGGCAGGGGCGAAGCCAACACGGTCGTGATGGAGGAGCTGGACGTCATCGCCAAGATCGGCGCCGAGGGCATCCTGGTCATGGCCACGTCACAGGGGGTGTCCGTAGCCCTCAAGATGCTCGACGGCAACCTGCGGGCCACCTCTCTCGTCGGCCTGACGCTGCTGGCGGCCTGCGGTGCCGTCGACATTCCTGGCGTGTCCAGCGTGCTTGAGAAGGTGGTGGAGCCGGTCCTGGGCGGCGGCCGCCCCGTGGGCAAGATCCGCCTCGGCCATGCCGTCTCGGCGCTGCTGGATTAGACTTTTAGCTTTTCAAGGAGGCTCCGGTGGCAATTGCGCGCCGCAGAATTGACCCTGCGGACGGCCTGGCGGCCCTGAACGAATGGGCGGCAGGTGCCATCCCGCCGTCGGACGCTGCCCTTGCCGCCCCTGCCGTCCCCCGCCCGGTGATTGCGACGGCGGTCCGGTACTCGCTCGAGGAGGTCACCGCCCGCGCGCCCGGGAATTCGGTGGAGGTGCGGGTGCCGCCGTTCGGCGTCACCCAGTGCGTCGAGGGTCCGCGGCACACGCGCGGCACTCCCCCGAACGTTATCGAGTGCGACGCCGCCACCTGGCTGGCGATGGTGACGGGCCGGCTGAGCTGGGCGGACGCCGTCAGTGCGGGACGCGTGGCCGCCTCGGGCCTGCGCGCGGACCTGTCGGCGCTGCTCCCCCTCTGAGTTTCCCGCCGGACCCGGAGCGGGCCCAGCCAAACGCGGCAGGATCCCGCCAGGGCTGAAACTGACAGCCCGGACGGGATCCCCCCTTCTTTCCTCTGGAGTTTTTGTACAGATATCGTGACTTCAGGGGCCTTCAGCGGCCATTATCTGTACAAAAACTCCTGACGTTATTCGTGGTTGATGGCCGCCGACGGCCTGCTCATCTGGAACTCGGGCATCTCACCGGGGTTCGGGCCGCCGCGGAACTTGGGCGAAGCCTGCCCGCCCCCGCTGATCCGTTCCAGTTCCTGCTCCTGGAAGTCCTCCTCCACACCGAGCATGACGGCGGAATCGTGGTTGGTGATCTCGCCGCGGAACGCCCGGACCATGACGCTGCGGTCGAACTGGCCCTCCCACTTGGAGACTATGAAGGTTGCCACGCAGTTGCCCAGCAGGTTGACCACCACGCGCATCGAGTCCATGAGCCGGTCGGCGCCGAGGAGCAGGGCCACGCCCGCCACCGGGAAGATTCCGAGCGCGGCCGCCGTGGCGGACAGTGCCAGGAAGGACGAGCCCGGAACGCCGGCCATGCCCTTGGAGGTCAGCAGCAGGACGCCGAGGGCGGCAAGCTGCTGGCCGAGGTCCAGGTGGTGGCCGAAGGCCTGGGCTAGGAACAGCAGGGAGATGGACAGATAGATCGCAGCCCCGTCCAGGTTGAACGAGTAGCCCGTGGGCACCACCAGGCCGGTGGTGGCGCGGGAGCATCCGGCATTCGTCAGCTTGGTCATGATGCGAGGCATCACGGCTTCAGTGGAAGCGGTGCCGAGGGCCAGCAGGAACTCCTCGCGGGTGTACTTGAGGAACTGCCACAGCGGAACCCGGGCGAAGCCCCAGGCCACGACGAACAGGAGCCCGATGAACACGACGGCGGCCCCGTAGCAGGCGGCGATCAGCATGGCGTAGGTGCCGAGGGTGTCCAGCCCGTACTGGCCGATAATGAAGGCCATCGCACCGAAGGCACCGATCGGGGCGACCTTCATGATCCAGGACATGATCTTGAAGATCAGCTCGAGGACGGTCTCCATGAGGCTGATGACCGGCATGCACCGCTCGCGGCCAATGACGACGATCGCGGCGCCGAAGAACACGGAGAAGAACAGGACCTGCAGCAGGCTGTTGTTGGCGAAGGCGCCGATGACGCTCGTGGGGATGACGTCCAGGATGAAGGCCGCCGCGTCCTTCGGCACGGCGTGGCCGGTCTTGGCGTCCAGGGCCTCCTGGGACAGGGTGCTCGGATCGATGTTCAGGCCGGCTCCGGGCTGGACGACGTTGCCGACGATCAGGCCGAAGACCAGGGCGAAAAGTGTGGCCGCTGTGAAGTACAGGAGAGCCTTGACTCCTACCCTTCCGACCGCCTTGACGTCGCCAACGGCTGAGATTCCCGTAACGATCACGAGGAAGATCAGCGGCGCGATGATCATCTTGATGAGCTGGATGAAGCCGTCACCAAGCGGCCTCAGTTGAGCGCCCAGGTCCGGCCAGAAATGCCCTATGAGAACACCTGCCACGACGGCGATCAGAATTTGGAAGAAGAGCGACCTATACAGGGGCTTCTTCTTCGACGGCGCCGAACTCGCCTTCAGCGCCGAGGAATCTGGGATCTTCATTGATCTGTACCTATCAATTGGGAACAGCCCCGGATCGGGGTCTGCTTCCAACGTAACCCCGGTCACACTATTCCGCAAGAGGAAATTCAGTTTTCACGATGTGGAACTAAGCTGGCCGGTCACATTTGAGTTTTTGTCCATTTATTGGGACTTCAGGGGCCTTGAGCGGCGAATATCTGGACAAAAACTCCTACCGCTGCCAGCCCTGTTTGCGCAGCGCCTGCCCCACCCGCGAGACCACCCAGTCCCGCCCGCGGCCCATGTCGACGCGGTTGATTTTCACCTGCCTCCAGCCCGCGTCGATCACGCGCTGGTCCCGGTAGGCATCCAGTGCCTGCTGTTCGGGGGTGAGGTGGTGCTCGCCGTCGTACTCGAGGCACGTCCGGAACCGCGGGCAGCCAAGGTCCGTCCAGACCGGCCTGTTCAGCACGTCGTCCACGCGGCAGTTGGGCGTGAACTCCGGCAGACCGGCGTCGTCCAGCAGCAGGCGGAGCTTGCTTTCCGGCGGCGAATCGACGCCGACGCGCAGCAGATCAAGCGCAAGCCGCGCCTTCCGCACCCCGTGGATGCCGTTGGCGCCGTCAACAAACGCCCGGAGCCCGGCCAGCGGCACCATGGCGACCCTCGGCGGGCCGACGGGCCTCGCGTGCTCGCTCACAATGGCGTCGCCGGCCACCACAAGGTCATCGATGGGCAGGACGGAGCCGAGGTCCACCCAGGTCCGGGCCACCGACGTCAGCCTCAGGCCGTCGATCTCAACGAGGTCGCCCTCACGGATCTTAAGCCGGTGCCCGGCGATCCCGCGCCTGCGCGGCAGCGGCTCACCGCTTTGCCGGGAGAGGTGCAGGAACCGCCCCGGTTCCCGGAAATGGGGGCCGCTTTTCTTGCCCCCTGGCACCGGTTCGACGACGGCGGTCACCGGCCCGCCGCCGTCGGGCCTGAACTCCGCCCACGGCGGCAGCGGGACGCCGTGGACCTCCGCTGCCGTGATCAGGGCGGCGAAGTTGTCGGGATCAAGCGCAGTGTGCGAGCGGACGAGCGCGGGCAGGTCCGGGCCGCAGGATCTGGGCACGCGGATGCCGCGGCTGGGGCGGTGCATGTCGCGGGCGAAAAGCCTGCCGCCTGGGACTTTGGCGGCGGCCGCTTCGGTAACGGCGAAGGGCCGGTTACTGATGTCCTCGGGCAGCGGCGTCAATCTGGTCATGTTCCATTGAGGCACCTTGAGGAGGCCTGCGGGACGTTATCCACAGGCCGACCTTTCCGCGGAGGAGTTTTTGTACAGATATTCGCCGCTGAGGGGCCTTGAAGTCGCGATATCTGGACAAAAACTCGGAAGGAAGGAAGGAAGGAAGGGCGGGCGGGCCGGGAGAGTCAGCCGCGGCCGATGAAGGGCATGCCCGCGGCCGTGATCACCACCGAGCCCACGCTGGCCGACGGCGGCATCCCGGCCATCATCAGCACCGCCCGGGCCGCGTCCTCCACCGGGAACATCGGCTCCACCTTGCGGCTTCCGTCGGCCTGGAGCGCCCCGGAACCAACCCCGATGGTATCCATGATTTCCGTGGCGGTGTTGCCGATGTCGATCTGCCCGCAGGTGATGCCGAACTCCCGGCCATCCAGCTCGATGCTCTTGGTCAGGCCGGTCATGGCGTGCTTGGTGACGGCGTAGGCGACGGTGCGGGGCCGGGGCGAGTGCGCCGAGATGGAGCCGTTGTTGATGATCCGTCCACCCTGCGGCGACTGCGCCTTCATCGCCCGCACCGCCGCGCCGGCGCACAGGACCGAGCCGGTCAGGTTCACGGCCACCGTTGCTTCCCAATCCGCCAGGCTGATCTCGTCCACGGACGCCGCCGGGCCAAAGACGCCGGCGTTGTTGAACAGGACGTCCACCCGGCCCCAGCGCCCGAGGACGGCGGCGAAAAGGCGCTCGACGTCGTCGGGCACGGTGACATCGCACGGCACCGCAAGCGCCTCCGGATGCCCGTCCGCGGTTTCCAGCAGCTGCGGCTCACGCCGGCCCGCCAGGGCCACCCGGTAACCGTCCGCCAGCATTTGTCGGGCAACCGCGCGCCCGATGCCGGAACCGGCGCCGGTGACGACGGCGACGCGGGCCGGAGTGGGTGGAACGGTCATGCTGCTTCTCCTGTGCTGCTGAAACCCGGCGGTTGTTGGGAACCGGGCGGCTGTTGGGAACCGGGCGGCTGTTGGGATCTTAGGCGGTGGCGGGAACGCCGTTCGCCGCCAGCGGCCAGCCTATGACAGTCTTGGGCCGCGGGGTGGCGTACGTCCGGACCTTGGACGTGGAGAGCTGCATCCGGACGAGAGACTCGGCAATGGTCACGGCGGACGCAACGCCGTCGACCACCGGCACGCCGGCGCGCTGCCGGATCTGCTCGTCCAGGCCCGCCATGCCCCCGCAGCCCAGGACGATGACCTCGGCTTTGTCCTCCCGGACGGCGAGCAGCGCCTGGCTGATGATCGCCTCGACTGCCCGGTCCGGTTCCTCCTCCAGTTCCAGCACGGCCATTCCGCTGGCCCGTACGGAAGCACAGCGGGCGTCGAGGCCGGCCAGCTTCAGACGGTCCTCGATCAGCGGCACGGCCCGGTCCAGGGTGGTGACCACGGAATATTTGTGGCCCAGGAACATGGCCGTGCTGGCCGCCGCCTCGGTGATGTCGACGACGGGCACGTCCAGCAGCTCCTGCAGCCCCTCCCGGCCGTGCTCGCCGTAGCCTGCCTGGATGACGGCGTCGAACGGCTCGGGGTAGTTGACCACCCGGTCCATCACGGCGATCGCGGCCAGGTAGCTCTCAAAGTTACCTTCGCAGGAGTCGGCGCCGAAGCGCGGCGTGATCCCTACGATTTCGGTACCGGGCGCCGCGATGCTGCGCGCCTGGGCGGCGATCGAGTCGGTCATGGACTGGGTGGTGTTGACGTTCGCGACGAGTATTCGCATGGGGTGTCCTCCTAGTGGGTGCTGGCGACGGCGATGGCCTCGCCGTCGACGTCCTCAAACCGCTGCGTGCGGTCGGCAATGACGTAGTAGCTGAGTGCAGCGACGCCGGCGCCGAAGAACCAGGCAAAGGGCGCCGCCGGCTCAAAGACAGGCAGGAACGCGACGAGGATGGCCAGCACGGCCGCCGGCACCAGCGCGATGATGGCCCGCGGATTGACGCCCTTCTTGTAGAAGTAGGCCCCGCCCGGGTGCCCGGTGTACAGCTCGGGGACATTGATCTTTCCGCGGCGGAGCAGCCAGTAGTCGGCCATAACAACGCCGAACAGCGGGCCGAGCAGGGCACCGAGGCCGCCCAGGAAGTACACGATCACCAGCGGGTTGTTGTACAGGTTCCACGGCAGGATGACCAGGCCGATGGTGCCGCTCACCCAGGCCGCGCTGCGGAAGTTGAGCCGCTTGGGGAACAGGTTGGTGAGGGCATACACGGGGGCAACGAAGTTGGCCATGAGGTTCACGGCGATGGTCAGGATGAGGATTGCGAGGCATGCCAGCACCAGGAACAGGGTGTTGGGGATGCTCTGGACGATGTCGGACGGCGTTTCGATGATGGTGCCGTTGATCTTGTACTGCCCGCCGGCCAGGACCACTACGATGGCGCCGAACAGGAGCATGTTGATGGGGATGCCCCAGAAGTTGCCGCGGACGATCGACCTCTTGGAAACAGCGGAGCGGGTGAAGTCGCAGAAGTTCAGGACAAACGTTCCGTAGATGGACACCCAGAGGGCACCGCCGGCGAAAATGGTCCGCCACATCTCGCCGCCCTCGAGGCCGCGGATGCCGGTCCACTGGATGGAGCCCTGGGCCTCGGTGAAGACCCAGATGGCCAGCAGGACCATGGTCAGCAGGATGACCGGTCCGGCGAATGCCTCGTATTTGCGGATCATCTCCATGCCGAAGCTGACGATCACGAGCTGCACGATCCACAGGGCCACGAAGGAAATCCAGCCGAGCGTGGACAGGCCGAGGATGGAGTTCGTGTCCAGCTCGTGGAGGGACGGAACCATGGCCACCAGCATGACCCGGAGCACCACCGAGGCAAGGAACGTCTGGATCCCGAACCACGCCACCGCCACCGCGCCGCGGATCAGGCTGGCGAGCTGGGCGCCGCGGATGCCGAAGCTGATGCGGCTCATGACGGGAAACGGAACGCCCGTTTTCTGGCCCATGAAGCCGGAGAAGCTGAGCAGTATGAACAGGAGGCCGGCGCCGATGCCCAGGGCCATCAGGATCTGCCAGCCGCCAAGGCCCAGGGAAAAGAGCCCGACGGCGAACGCATAGTTTCCGAGGCTGTGCACGTCGTTCGCCCACAGGGTGAAAATGCTGTACCCCGTCCAGCGGCGCCCTTGCCGCTTGGTGGGTGCGAGGTCGGCGTTGTACAGCGCCGGGCTGATGTCGAGGCCGGTGGCGGCGCTGGCCGTATGGCACAGGGCGTCTGTCGCCTCGGCCTGGTGAACATGCTGGCCCGACGGCGCTGTCGGAGCGGGAGCCGCTTCGACGCCGACTGGGGGAGTCGTTTGCATCTGGATCTCCAGTTTCTGGGATTTTCGCGGTGGTGAGCCCTCGAGCGGACGATAGGCCGTCCGCAATCTGCTGTTATTCCACATCGCGAAATAAACTTGTTGAATGGTGAAATAAGGGTATGACCTGCATCACCCCTGGGTCAAGATGCCCCTACCTCCGCGCGCGGTCACAATCCGCAGGGCGGGCACTCGTGGGCCGGATTCCACCGAACCCGCCCGTCTTCGTTTGACCGCAATCCAGCCTGCCAGATAATCTCGAATGGCAAGAATGTTTTCTCACAATACGAAAACATGAGCCCAACATTCAAAGATGAAACGAGGCTGCCGTGGCTGCAGGAGAAGATACCTCCCATATCCTCAGCGGGTTGACTAACCAGCTGCCTGATCGTGATCCGGAAGAGACCGCTGAGTGGGTTGAGTCCCTGGATGCGCTGATCAGGGAACAGGGCACGGAGCGTGCCCAATACATCATGCGCAGTCTCCTGCAGCGTGCCGGCGCGCA
>NZ_JBHTZA010000043.1:0-18950 GCF_042790555.1 Arthrobacter sp. NPDC056727
ATTCCGACGACGGCGGCGGGGTCGATCCCGGCGTCAGCGATCGCGGCGGGAACAGCATGCCGGAGCACGTCGCGGTAGTCGCCCGGCACCTGCAGAGCCCATTCCCCGGGAAGCCGGGTGACGCCGTCGCCCCCCACATCCGCCGGGAGCGCTTCGGTGACCACCGCATGCGGGTAGTCGAACACGCCACTGCCGAGTTCCTTGCCGTCCCGGACC
The DNA here is from genome assembly GCF_042790555.1 of Arthrobacter sp. NPDC056727. Taxonomy (NCBI): domain Bacteria; kingdom Bacillati; phylum Actinomycetota; class Actinomycetes; order Micrococcales; family Micrococcaceae; genus Arthrobacter; species Arthrobacter sp. NPDC056727. The sequence continues at coordinate 217 of NZ_JBHTZA010000043.1, forward strand.
CGCACAACCACGGCCCGGCCGGACAGGGTGCCGTAGTCCACCCCGATGACATAGTTTTCGCTGCCGTCTGCTGTGACGTCCATGAATCCTCCAGATAAACCGCCCGTCTGTTTCGCGGGCTGAAACTATTGTGAGCGCTAACAACTTAGTGCGTCAAGTGCTGCGGATCACTGATTTCAGGATCTAGGCTCTCAGGCGGGGGCGGCGGTGCTCCGGCGGACCACGAGCTCCGGTTCCACCACCGTGGTGCTCACCGTGTCACCGTTGGCAATGGCGCTCAGCATCAGGTCCATGCAGCGCCTGCCCAGCTCCTCGAAGTCCTGGCGCACGGTGGTGAGCGGCGGCGTGAAGTACCCCGACTCCGGCTGGTCGTCGAAGCCCACCACGGAAACGTCCTCCGGAACCCGGACGCCGGCCTCGTTGAAGGCCCGCAGCAGGCCCAGCGACATCTGGTCATTGCCCACGAACAGCGCCGTGGCGGTCCGTTCCGCGGCGAGCTTCCGGCCGATCTCATAGCCGCTGCCGGCGCTCCAGTCCCCCTCGACCACCAGGCTGTCGTCCAGCCCGGCCTCGCGCAGCGCCGCACTCCAGCCCTCCGCACGCGCCGCGGCGTCGATCCAGTCCTGCGGGCCGGCGATGTGGCCAATCCGGCGGTGCCCCTGCTCAATCAGATGCCCGACGGCGAGCTCGGCCCCGCGCTTCTGGTCCACCATGGCGCCGCTCACCGCTTCGCTGCCCAGGGACCCCACGGCCACCACGGGCACGCCGGGATTCAGCTCGGCCAGGGCCAGGAGCGTCTCGGAATGCGGCACGATCACCACGATGCCGTCCACGGACTGGTCCAGGAAGTGCCGGATGGCGTCGAAGATCGCTTCGCGGCTTACCGAGCGGAGGGCTGCGATGCTGACGAAATAGCCGGCGTCGCGCGCGGCCTGCTCCACTCCCAGCAGCGTGTTGGCGGGACCGTACTGCGAGAGCTCGCTGCCCAGCACGCCGATGGTTTGCGACTTGCGCGTGACCAGGCTCCGCGCTGCCGTGTTGCGCCGGTAGCCCAGCTCGGCAATGGCGGCCTCGACGCGCTCGCGCGTGGCCTTGCTGACGTTGGGATGGTTGTTGATCACCCGGGACACCGTCTGGTGCGAGACCCCCGCGCGCTCCGCCACATCCTCAAGCCGGGGCTGCCGGGCATTGATTTTTGCCATGGGGTAATTGTGCGCGACCCCCAGCCGTATGCACGAATGGACGCGGCGCGGCAGACGCAGGCGAGCGTAAACTGATGGGAGCAAAGGAGCGCTGGCGATGGACGGCAAAGTTCATCTTTCTGGGGCCGGTTTTTCCGTACGGCACATGCTGACGGGGCTCTTGGTCCTGCTCGCCCTCCTCTTCGCATATCTTCCAGGTGCCACCCTGGCGCGGGCCGTATCGCTCAGCGGCCATGACATCTCCTGGCCCCAATGCCCGACGGCGGTGGGCGGCTTTGGCCTGCCGCTGCCGCCGGCCTCGTCCCAGTTCGTCGTCATCGGCCTGACCAAGGGACTGCCCTTCACGGAGAACCCGTGCTTGGCCAGCCAGGTCACCTGGGCGTCCAGCAACCGCAAGCCGGCACAGGCCTACACCATGGCCGCCTTCCCCACGGCCGCCCAGCTGGCCACCTACCGGGCCCAGGGGCCCTGGTCCGCGGCCACCCGGGCCGGGCAGCTCTCCAATGTCGGCTACGCGGAGGCCCGCTTCGCGGTTGCCAGCCTCGCACGGGTGCGGTTTGCGCCGCGCGTGGTGTGGATCGACGTCGAGCCCCGCCCGGCCCAGCCGTGGCCCACCGCGAGCGCGGCGCAGCAGCGCGAAAACCGGTACATCGTCGAGGGCGTGATGCGCGGCCTGCGCGATACCGGATACTCCTACGGCCTGTACTCATTCGCGTCGGGCTGGGCCAGCATCACCGGTTCCTGGCGGCTCTCCGGCGTTCCGGTGTGGGCAACCGCCGGCCGGCTGGATTTCCCCGGTGAAGCCCAGAACCTCTGCCGCGCCGCCAGCTTCTCCGGCGGCCGCGTGTACCTTTCCCAGTGGTACGACGACGTCAGGGATTACGACCTGACCTGCGACCCGTACGCCTTCACTCCCCTGCCTGTTCCGGCATCCACCCTGTCCCGCTCGACGGCCGACTTCAACGGCGACTGGAACACGGACATCCTGGCCCGGGTGACGGCGACGGCCGAGCTGCGGCTGTATCCGGGGAACGGTCGCGGAGGCAGGCTCCCCGGCGTGCGCATCGGCACCGGCTGGAACGGGTTCAGCGCCCTTGAAACACCCGGCGACTTCAACGGCGACGGCCCGCAGGACGTCCTCGCCAGGGAGGCCGCCACAGGAAATCTGTGGATGTACCGCGGCAACGGCACCGGCGGGTTCCTCCCCCGGGTCCGGATCGGCACCGGCTGGAACGGCTTCAGCGCCATCATCGGCCCCGGTGACTTCAACGGCGACCAGCGCGTGGACATCCTCGCCCGCGAGTCTGCCACCGGCTTCCTCTGGCTGTACCGGGGCAACGGCACCGGCGCGTTCCTGCCGCGGATCCGCGTTGGCTCCGGCTGGAACGCCTTCAACGCCCTGGTGGGCCCGGGTGACATGAACGGTGACGGCGCGGCCGACGTGCTGGCCCGGGAGACGGCCACCGGAGTCCTGTGGCTGTACCGCGGCAGCGGCACGGGCGGCTGGCTCCCCCGCGTCCGGGTGGGCGCCGGCTGGAACGCGATGACCGCCGTCGTAAGTCCCGGCGACTTCAACGGCGACCGCAACCCGGACCTGCTGGCACGCGACGCCGCCGGTGTCCTGTGGCTCTATCCGGGGCTCGGCACGGGGCAATTCGCCTCCCGGGTGCGCATCAGCGCCGGCTGGAACGGCCTCTCCCCGCTGTTCTAGCGCACTCTTCTGATCGATCGTTTCACCACCACTGCCGCTTGCCCGGCCCCGGCCTTGGAATGGCCACCCCCTTATACCCGTCTCATTGAGGGGGTATGCATCCGAAACACCCAATGTTTTTCCAAGCCCCGGCCCGCACTGTAGTTGCGCGGGGCAACGACAAGCGCAGCCAACCTCCGCATAGTCGAGATTTCCCGGTGATGAAGCCGCCGGAAAGTCTCTGAAAGCAACGCATACGGGGCCAGCAGGCCATTCTTTTTTGCCCCGAAGGAGGCGCATACCCATGTCAGAAGAAACCGCAATGACCAACGAAGTGTCCACGAACACCGCGTCGACGGACACAGAGTCCACGAACGGCGTGTCCCGCCGCACCCTCTTGCGGCTCAGCGCGGCAGGAGGTGCCGGCGCCGCCGTCGTCGCCGCCCAGGGCTGGGCGGGCCCGTTGCTCGCGCAGAAGGGACTCCTGTCGCCGGACGGCGCGTTCGCCGCCTCGTCCACCGCCCTGGGCGATCTGCTGTTCTATATCGAGGCGTTCCCCACCAGCCCGCTGATCCTCTCGCCGTTCACTGACTCGCTGACGATCCCCAAGGCGTTGGCCCCCACACCGGCCGTGGGTGTCGGCACCATCAAGGGCTACACCGAGTGGAGCGACCCGCCCGGCCCGGGTCAGGGCCAGCAGAGTTCCTTCAAGAATGAGCAGCACCAGATCTGGCCGTCCAAGCTGAACTACCCGGACCCCCTGGTGTACAAGATCGACATCCTGCTGCGGCAGCACGCGTTCACCACGTCGCAGGTGCTTCCCATCGATGCGAAGGGCCGGCCGACGATCTCCTTCGACGACAAGCGCAAGACGTACCCGGCCGGGACGAAGCGGACTCTGCCGCTGAGCGCCATCTACGGCTTCAACGGCACGTTCCCCGGTCCGATGATCAACGCCGAGTACGGCAAGCCGGCGCTGGTGAGGTTCGAGAACCACCTGGACGAGAACCCGCTGAACCTGGACCGCCAGGACTTCGGCTCGCCTGACTGGTCCTTCCTGACCCACCTGCACAACGGCCACACCGCGCCGGAGAGTGACGGCAACCCGCACTACAGCATGGTCAGCGGGCCCAAGTACGAGGGCTACCTGCCGAAGTCCTTCTGCGACAACCTGTACCTGAACTGGCCCGCCGGGGGCGATGACCGGGAAAAGCAGAGCTTCTTCTGGTTCCACGACCACCGGATGGACCACACCGGCTCCAACGTCTACAAGGGCATGGTGGGCCTGTACCCCATCTACGATCCGAAGAACGGCATGGACATGGGGGACGAGCGGCAGGGCCTCCGGCTGCCGGGCGTCCGCAAGGACAACCCGGACGGGTCCTTTGACGTCGACTACGACGTCCCGCTGGCCTTCTACGACTGCCGCCTCGATGACGGCGTCACGATCCACAAGGACATCCACGACTCGCAGAAGGAGTTCCCGGACGCCAAGAACCCGGCCAAGCACCCGGAGTGGTGGGGCAAGACGTTCTACAAGCACTTCCCCAACCACGGGTTCGTGGGCGACATCTTCACCGTGAACGGCACCGCCTACCCCGTCATGGAGGTCAAGCGGCGCAAGTACCGCTTCCGGTTCCTGGACGCGTCCATCGCCCGCATCTACGAGTTCAAACTGATGAGCTCCACCAAGGGTCCCAAGACATCTGTCTCGCTGGGTTACCAGGGCGACGAGCTGGAGGGCCAGTACCGCATCCCGGACGGGCAGCAGTGCATGCAGTTCACCCAGATCGCGTCCGACGGCGGCCTGCTGCCGTTCCCGATCAAGCGCGATTCCTTCGAGCTGTGGCCGGCCAAGCGGCGCGAGGTGGTGGTGGACTTCACCCGGTACCAGGACGGCACCCCCACCACCAAGGGCGACGTCATCTACCTCACCGACGTGATGAAGATGCCCAACGGCCGGATGTGGTCCAACTCGTCCCGGTTCTCCCCGGACCCGGCGTACAAGGTTCCGGTGCTCAAATTCGTGATCGGCGACGACGCTCCCGACGACAGCGTGATCCCCACCGGCATGATGCGGGAACTGCCGCCGCTGCCGAGCAACTGGCAGACCATGCTGGACAACCGCCTGATCTTTGAGGTGGAGCGCGGTTCGGGCGGCGGCGAAACGGAGTGGCTCATCAACGGCAAGCCCTTCACCCCCAATACCGTTGCCACCAGCCTCAAGAACCGCGCCGGCCGCTCGCCACTCGCCCAGCAGAAGAAGGGCAGCTACAACCTGTGGGAGATCCGCAACGGCGGCGGCGGCTGGGTCCATCCGTTCCACCTGCACATGGAGGAACACCGGGTAGTCATGCGCAACGGCAGGGACGTCACCCGCGGCGGCGACAAGGGCCATCCGGACGATGTGTCACGTGAGGACCTGGTGGCCCTGGATCCGGGCGAGTCCACCATCATCTATCGCGGCTTCCGGGACTTCGTGGGACCGTACGTGGCCCACTGCCACAACCTGGCGCATGAGGACCACGCCATGATGTTCGGGTGGGAGATCACGCCATGACAGCGGTACCCGCGGGCCAGGTCAGCGGGGGCGTCAGCAGCAGCGGCAGCGGGACCGGCGCCCAGGCGCCGGCCCGCCCCGCGGTCCCTTGGCGGACGGTCCTCCCGCTCGCGGCGATGATGGCCTACGCCGACGGCTTCTGGATCGTCTCGCTCAGGGGCGCAGTGGGGGCCATCGAGCGCACCCAGGATCCCTTCATGAGCTGGCTCCGGGAGTCAACCGTGCTGCTCCCGGTGTTCGTCGCGGCCGTCATCGCGGCCGTGGCGCTGGCCCTGCGGCGGTTCGGGCCGGTGCTGGCGGGCAAGAAGGCATTCTTCACCACTGCGCTGCTGATTGCCGCGGCCGGCACCCTGGCCGGCAGCCTTACACTGGCAGCCAGTGAGGCCTGGGACTACGTCCTGCAGCACGACCTGATGGGCCACCTGCACCACGCGAACTCTGTTCAGTCGGTGGAGCAGCTGGACCAGGCATCGCTCGGGCTCCAGCTGGCCGCCTTCGGCTATGGCGCCGGCCTGCTCGCGGCCACCAACCTCGTGGTGACCGGCTGGACGGTGGCGATCCTGGGCGGACGGCTGGACGTCAGCCGCAGGACGAAGGCGCCGGAGCGCGCCCCGCGCCGTGCTCCGCTTGCGCGCATCGCAGGCCTGGACCTCAGGCAGGCCCTGGCGGCGGTGGCACTGTTCGGCTGCGCCGCCATTCACGTCGCGGTCATCCCGGACCATCTCAACCACTGGGTGGTGGCCAGCGCGTTCTTCCTAGCCCTGGCGCTGGCGGAGGTGGCAGGCGGCGTCCTGCTCCTGGGCCGGCCGGGCCAGGGCGTCCTCATTGCAGTGGCGGCCGCCTCCGTGGTTCCGCCGGCGCTGTGGCTGTGGTCCCGGACGTCGGGGCTGCCGTTCGGCCCCAACGCCGGCGTGCCCGAGCCCGTGGGCCTGGCCGATATGGCCGCAGGACTCCTGGAGCTGGGCACCCTGGCGATCGCCGTCGTCCTGCTCCGCGCCAGACGCAGGGGAACAGCCGGGCCGGAAAAGCGGACGACGGCGTCTGCCCACCTCCGCGCACTGGCTGTGGTGGGGGCAATCGCCATCGGGTCGCTGGGCGTCGCCGGAGCCATTCCCGGCTGGCTCGGCGATGTGGACACCTCGGGGAACACCACCCACAGCATCCCCCATTAGCGGCATTTTCAGCCCACAACAGACACGGCGACGGCGGTCCCTCCTGGGGGCCGCCGTCGCCGTTTCCGTCTGGAAACAACGGTGACGAGCAATTTACATTCCCGAAACCCACCGCCGTTTCCGGAGTTCTATGTTGTGGGGATAAACGGCATTCGTCCGGTCTCAGCAAAATGCCACACACCGATTTCTTGAGTGGAGTTCGACGTGAACGCTGGAGATGTTGCCTGGATCCTCGCAAGTTCTGCACTGGTGTGCATGATGATTCCCGCCCTGGCCCTCTTCTACGGAGGCATGGTGGGTTCCCGCCGGATCCTGAACATGATGATGATGTGCTTCGGCGGCGCCAGCCTGGTGGCCGTGCTGTGGGCACTGTTCGGATACTCGATGGCCTTTGGCAATTCCGTGAACGGCCTGGGCCTGATCGGAGACGTCACGGAGTACGCAGGCCTCGAGCCGATGCTCAAGGACAATCCCGACGCCGCCCTGCCGGCGGCCCTGTTCACGGCCTTCCAGCTGTTTTTCGCCTGCGTCACCACGGCACTGGTTGCCGGGGCGGCAGCCGGGCGGATGAAGTTTGGCGCCTGGATGGTGTTCGCCGGCGTATGGGCCACCCTGGTCTATTTCCCCATCGCGCACTGGGTCTTCGCGTTCAGCTCCGCGGACGGCTCGGTGACGGGCGGCTGGATCGCCAACGGCATCAAGGCCATCGACTACGCCGGCGGAACGGCCGTGCACATGAACGCCGGCGCCGCCGCCCTCGCCCTGGCACTGGTCCTGGGCCGCAGCTCCGGCTGGCCCAAGATGGAGCACTCGAAGCCCCACAGCCGGCCCCTGGTGCTGGTGGGCGCGGGCCTGCTCTGGGTGGGCTGGTTCGGCTTCAACGCCGGCTCCGCGCTGGCGGCCGGCCACTCGGCGTCGGTGGTGTTCCTCAACACGGCCGTGGCGGCGGCTGCCGGCCTGCTCGCCTGGGCGCTCGTTGAACGGGTCCGGCACGGCGCCACCACCAGCATGGGCGCCGCTTCCGGGCTGGTCTCCGCCCTGGTGGCCATCACGCCCGCCTGCGGCGCGGTCAGCCCGCTGGGCGCCGTGGCCATTGGCGCCATCGCCGGCGCTGTCTGCTCGCTGGCGATCGAATGGAAGTTCCGCCTGGGCTTCGACGACTCACTCGACGTGGTGGGCGTGCACCTGGTGGGCGGCATCATCGGCACGCTCCTGATTGGCATCTTCGCCACCAGCAGCGCGCCCAACGGCGTCAGCGGCCTGCTGTACGGCGGCGGGCTGCGCCAGCTGGGCATCCAGTCGCTCGCCACGGTTGCCGTGCTGGTCTACTCGTTCGGCCTGACCTGGGTCATCGCCAAGGTGGTGGACATGGCCATGGGCCTGCGCATCCACGAAGCGGACGAACTCCGCGGCATCGACATCGCCGCGCACTCCGAGTTCGCCTACCTGACGGATGAGGACCCCGTGAACCTTGGCTCCGCACCCCGTTCCTGAGCCGGGTCCTTCGCGAATACCAGGTCCTTCGTGAATGCCAGCGGCCCGATGGTCTCGGGGTCGGCGTCAAGGTCGAACTGCGCCGTGTACCCGGTGTTCAGGTACAGGTGTTTGGCCTCCGGCTGGCGCGGGCCCGTGGTGAGGTAGACGCCGCGGTACCCGCGCTCCGCGGCCAGCCGCTCCAGTTCCGCCAGCACCCGCCGGGCCAGGCCCCGCCGCCTGTGCGCCGAGTGCGTCCAGATCCGCTTGAACTCGGCAGTTTCCGCGTCATACCGGCGGAAGGCCCCGCCGGCCACGGATTCGCCGTTCTCCTGGATGATCAGCAGGGCGCCGCCGGGTGCCTCGAATTCCTCGGCCGGGTACCTGTTCAGTTCCTCCGCTGCGGCACCCCGGCCGAAGAGGTCACCGTACCGGGAGTCGTATTCGACGGCGAGCTCATCCAGGAGCGGCCGTACCCGGGGATCGTGCATGGGCAGTTCGAGCACAGTGAGGCGGGCGGGTGCGGTTTCAAGTGCCGGGGCTGTTCCAAGAGTCACGTTTCAGGCCTTTCCGACGGCGGCGGCTGTGTGTGGCTGGCTGGCGCCGGACACGGTTTCGAGGATTCTTCGGGCCAGGGCGTCGTTCTCCCGGAACGGCGCCGCGTTGGTGTTGGGCCGGGCAAATGCGCCGGCTCCCCAGCCGGAGGTCCCGGGGCCGATGCCGAACAGGCGGCTCCGGGACCCGCCGCCGCGGCCCACGATCCGGTGGCCCGAGGTGATCAGGAGCCGGCCGGTGGAGTGGGCGCCGTCGGACGTGAGCAGGTGCTGCTCGGCGCCCAGGCCGGTGCCGTGCAGCGAGCGCAGCAGCGGGTTCGCGGAGCGGGCCACGGCCGGGCCGGGGAGCCGTGCCTCGATGAAGGCCCTGGCCCGCACGCTCACCGGCGACTGGGCCGACGTCGCCACGAACTCGCCGGTGGTGTCATCGGCGGCAACCGCGAGTCCCGGTCCCAGGAACTGCAGCAGCCCGGCGCGGTGGACGGCCAGCATCTCGCGGAGGCGACGGGGCGGCGGGCCGGAGTCCACGAAGCTGAAGAACCCGTGCCACCAGCCGTGCACTTCCTCCTGCGAGCGGGCGTTCAGCCGTTCGGCCGGCACGATCCTGCCCAGTTCCATGTAAACCTTCAGCAGGGCCATGAACAGTGCCAGTGTTTCCGGGTGGTCGGGTCCCGTCCGCAGTTCCAGGTCGTGCTCGATGTAACCGGCCACAGCCGACTGGACGTCACCGTGGCCGGCGAAGAGCTGCCCGCCGAACGGCTTGTCCAGCCGTTCGAGGTCCAGGTGCAGTTCCGGATCCGGCACGGCCGCGGCGACCAGCTCCCGGCGGGCGCTGCTGTACCAGTCCAGCGCGGCAAACCGCCCGGCAAACTCGTCCCAGCCCAGTGCCACGCGTTCCGGGCTGCCGGTGAACACCTCGCGGTAGTAGCCGTAGCCGGCGTCCTTCGCAATCAGGGGCCAGAGGTGGCTGCGGAAATCCAGTTCGGCGTGCTCCGCCAGGAGGGCGCCGACGGCGTCGGCGGTGAAGAACCTGGGCGCCGCGGCCGGTTCACCGCGCAGCGTCACGGAGATCTTGGAGTGGAACGGCACGCCGCGGCGCGACCCTGCCCACAGCCGGGGTTCGGCACCGGACGGAAGGTAGCGCAGCCCGCCGTCGGATGTCTCCTCGAAACGGCCGCCGCGGCCCTCGGTGAGCAGCACCAGAAGGTCCACAAAGGCCAGGCCCATGCCGGAGACGATGACGTCCTGGCCGGGGGCGACCGGGGAATAGTCGATATCGGTGGTGTAGCTGGGCGCCGCATGGAACGCCCCGTGCCTGGCCGCGAACGCGGACCAGGCGGCGGATCGGGCATCCGGCTCGGCGTCTGTGTGCCCCAGCGCGATGATCACGACGTCGGCGTGCAGCGTGCCGCCGCCCGCCAGCCGCACGCTGTACCCGCCGTCGTCGGAAATTTCCTGTGTTTCGACGCTGACCGGTTCAATGCCGATGGCGGTGTCGCGGTGCACGGTGATCCGGACATCATCGCCGAGGGCGCGGACCGCGCGGCGGAAGAACCACTCCAGGTATTTGCTCTGCAGCTGGCGGGTGGGGAAGGTGGCGCCCGTCAGCGAGCGCAGCTGTTCCTGCAGGTGCGGCGGCAGCGCCGGAACGTCGGTGATGGAACCGTCCAGGATGCCGGCAGCCCAGGCCGCGAGCCCCGGACCGTCGCTGGCCGGCCCCTCGCAGACCACCGAGGAGTCGGTGAACATGGTGACGTCCGCCGCCGTCGAATTAAGCATCAGGCCGGGGTTCTGGTCATAGCGCCAGATCCTGCCCGAACCCGGCTCGTGCGGTTCCACGATGTGGATCTGGAGCGGGCCTTCCCCCAGCCCGGGCCGGTTGGCGGCGAGGCGTTCGAGGATGCCGGCCGTGCGCGGACCGCCGCCGATGAAGACCACGGATGGGTGCTGCGCTGGCATCGGAAACTCCTGGTTGGAAAGGGCTGGTTGGCTGATTGGAAAGGGCTCGGAGCCTTCAATCTAGGGTCTGGACAAACCCTCGGTCGAGGGCCTCGTCACGGCCGTTCACCCCGCGTAATTCAGCGTAAATGAGAGCAAGAAATCGTCTTGTGACGCCCCGCTAAGCCGCGTGAACGAATGCAACGGACGGCTTTGCCGGACCTTCCGGCCCCACCTAGATTTGCTGCCAACTACCCCCGCATGACCAACCGGAAGAGGCGAGATGGCTTATGAGTTCAGCAGCAACCAGGACGTCCCAGTCCAGTACTGAGACACCGTCCGCCGCCGAGCCGCCGGCCGTCCCCGAGACCCGGGCTGCCCCTGAACCCCGCGCCTTCGAGCCGGCCGCTGTCGAGTTGCGCGCCGCCGTCGACTATGCCGACTACCGGCTGGTTCCCGCCCGCCGCCCGTGGCGCTGGGTGGGCACCGTGGTGGTGGCGATCGGCGTCGCCGCCATCGTGTGGTCGCTGGCCACGAACCCGCGCTGGGAATGGGGCGTGGTGGCCCAGTGGTTCACCGCCAAGTCTGTAGTGAACGGCCTCGTGGAAACCCTCAAGCTCACCGCCATCTCCGGGGCGCTCGGCTTCATCCTGGGCTTCATCCTCGCCCTCATGCGGCTGTCCGCTTCGCCGCTGCTGGTCTCCGTGTCCTGGACGTTCTCGTGGATCTTCCGCTCCACTCCGCTCCTGGTCCAGATGCTCCTCTGGTACAACCTGGGCTACCTGTACGAGAAGATCAGCCTGGGCATCCCGTTCACGGACATCCGCTTCTTCGAGGCGCAGACCACCACCCTGATCAGCCAGTTCGCGGCAGCCGTGCTGGGCCTGACGCTGAACCAGGCCGCCTACTCTGCCGAGATCATCCGCGGCGGCATCCTGTCCGTGGACCAGGGCCAGCTCGAGGCCGCCGCCGCCCTGGGCATTCCGGCCTGGCGCCGGTCCACCCGGATCGTGCTGCCCCAGGCGATGCGCGCCATCCTGCCCACGGCCTTCAACGAGATCATCGGCCTGGTCAAGGGCACCTCAATCGTCTACGTCCTGGCCTACTCGGAGCTCTTCTACACCGTCCAGGTCATTTACAACCGCACCCAGCAGGTCCTGCCGCTGCTGCTCGTGGCCACGCTCTGGTACGTCGTGATCACCTCCGTGCTCAGCGTGTTCCAGTACTACATCGAGCGCCACTACTCCAAGGGAGCCGTGCGCACCCTGCCCCTCACACCGCTGCAGAAGGCCCGGAAGTTCTTCGCCACCCACGCGCCGGTCAACACCGCCGGAAGGAAATGATTCCGATGAGCACAACCCTTGAAGCCCCCGCCGCCACCCGCGGGCTGGTGGAGATCACCAAGGTCAGGAAGTCCTTCGGCGCCACCGAGGTCCTGAAGGGCATTTCCCTTACAGTGGAGCCCGGCGGCGTGGCCGTCATCGTCGGCCCGTCCGGCTCCGGGAAGTCCACCCTGCTGCGGACCATCAACCACCTGGAAAAGGTGGACGCCGGCTTCATCGCCATCGACGGCCAGCTGGTGGGCTACCGGGTCAAGGGCAACAGGCTGCACGAGCTGCCCGAGCGGGAGATCCTGAAGCAGCGCACCGAAATCGGCATGGTGTTCCAGAACTTCAACCTGTTCCCGCACCTGACGGCGCTGGAGAACGTAGTCGAGGCGCCCGTCGTCGCGCCGCGTCCCGGAAAGGCCCGCCGTTCCCAGGCGGAGGCCCGCGAGCGCGGCCTGGAACTCCTGGACCGGGTGGGCCTGAGGGACCGCGCCGGCGCCTACCCCCGCCAGCTCTCCGGCGGCCAGCAGCAGCGCGTGGCCATCGCCCGTGCGCTGGCCCTGGACCCCAAGATCCTGCTCTTCGACGAGCCCACCTCGGCCCTTGACCCTGAGCTGGTCAACGAGGTGCTGGACGTGATCCGCGAGCTGGCGAAGTCCGGCACCACCCTGGTCATCGTCACCCACGAGATGGGCTTTGCCCGCGACGTCGCCGACACCGTGGTGTTCATGGACCGGGGCCAGATCGTCGAACAGGGCAGACCACAGGACATTTTCACCAACCCGCAGGAAGAACGCACCCGGAGTTTCTTCTCCAAGGTGATCGAGCCCGCCTTCAATATCTAAGGAACTCCCATGGCACTCTTCTCCAGCCGTCAGCGGTCCTCACTGCCCGCCGTCGTACTTCTCGGTACTTTGTTGAGCACTGCGGCACTGTCCGCCTGCTCCGATCCCGGTGCCGCTGCCTCCGGCGGTTCAGCCGGCGGTTCCGGTGCACCGGCGACGACGGCGGCCCGCAACGGCGTCGTCTACAACACCTCGCCGGACCAGCAGCGGATCCGCGCCGAAAAGGACGCCGCGCTGGCCGCGAAGGTGCCGGCCCTGATCAGCAAGGACGGCAAGCTCACCGTGGCCACCACGGCCGGTTCCATCCCGCTGTCCTTCCACGCCACGGATGACAAGACGCCCATCGGCTCCGAGATTGACCTCGCCCAGCTGGTGGCGGACAAGCTGGGCCTGGAACTGGACGTCCAGGTCACCTCCTGGGAGAACTGGCCGCTGAAAACCCAGTCCGGCGACTTCGAGGCCGTGTTCTCCAACGTGGGCATCAACAAGGACCGGGTGAAGCTGTTCGACTTCGCGAGCTACCGCGCCGCCTTCATGGGCTTCGAGGCGAAGAAGTCCTCGTCCTACAACATCAAGGGTGCTGACGACATCTCCGGCCTGAAGATCTCCGTGGGCTCGGGCACCAACCAGGAGAAGATCCTGCTGGCGTGGAACAAGGAGCTCGAGGCCAAGGGCAAGGAACCCGCCAGCCTGCAGTACTACTCCTCCGACGCCGACACCATCCTGGCGCTGTCCTCCGGCCGGACCGACCTGAACATCGCCCCCTACCCCTCCACGGTCTACCGGGAGAACACCCGCGACGACCTCAAGGTGGTGGGCAAGGTCAACGCCGGCTGGCCGTCCGAGACCCTGGTGGCTGCCACAACGCTCAAGGGCAACGGACTGGCACCGGTGATCACCGAGGCACTGAACTCGGCCATCAAGGACGGCTCCTACGCCAAGGTGCTGGACCGCTGGGGACTGTCCGAGGAAGCCCTGCCCGAATCCAAGACCGTCACCGAGTCCAACTTCGCTTCCACACAGGCCGGGGCTTCAAAGTGAAGTTCCAGGTCCTGGACATCATCCCCCACCTGAAGAACCCGGTCACCGGGGAGATCGTCTCCACCGCCGACCGCCTCAACCAGGTGGTGCAGACCGCGCAGCGCGCCGAGGAGCTCGGCTACGACAGCTTCTCCGTGGGCGAGCGGCACGCCGGGGAGTTCATCTCGTCCTCCCCCACCACCGTGCTCGCCGCCATCGCCGCGGTCACCACCCGGATCCGGCTGCAGAGCGGCGTCACCGTCCTGTCCGTCCTGGACCCGGTGCGCGTGGCCGAGGACTACGCCACGATCGACCAGCTCAGCCGGGGGCGGCTGGAACTGGTGATCGGCAAGGGCAACGAGGTGCTGCAGTACCCGCTCTTCGGCCTGGACCTGGCGGACCAGTGGGACCTGCTGGAGGAGAAGTACGCCCTGCTGCGCCGGCTCTGGCGCGAGGAGGACGTGACCTGGTCCGGCCGCTTCCGTCCCGCGCTGACGGACCAGACCACCACCACGCCGCGCCCCTTCGCCGGCTCGCCCCGGATTTGGCACGGGTCTGCTACAACCCTGACGTCGGCCGCGCTGGCCGCCCGCTGGGGAGACCCGCTGTTCACCGCGAACGCCATCCAGCCGCGGGAAAACTACAAGGTGCTCATCGACCACTACGTGGAAGAGTACGAGCGGCACGGCCACGATCCGCGCCACCGCTACCTGGGCTCCGGCAGCGGGGCCGGCGGGGTGTTCATCGCCGACACCACGCAGGAGGCCAAGCGCCAGTACGGCCCGGTGTACGAGGGGCTCACGGCCGCCCGCAACGTGCCCGGCAACAACTCGCCGTTCCGAGACATCGACCACGCGGTGGCGGAAGGCCCGGCCCTGGTCGGCAGCCCGGAGCAGGTGATCGACAAGATCCTCAGCTACCACCGGCTGTACGGGCACGACCTGCAGTCCATCTCGCTGCCCACCACGCTGCCCTTCGAACAGCAGCTGGAGATCCTGGAGCGGTTCGCGCTCGAGGTGATCCCGGCCGTCCGTGCCGCGGCGCCCACCACGCTCTGGGAGACCGCCGATCCCTTCGGCGGCCGCCCCGGCTTTGCCGGAGCGACCGAACCGGACGCCGCCTCCGCCGTCAGCACCGACCACGACAACCACAGGAGCCACGATGCCCACGTCTACGCGCACTGAAACGGATCTCGACAAGCTCGATCGCCGGGGCGCGGCCTTCACCGCCGAATGGGAGAAATGGCACGCCGCGCATGAGCGCCGCCGCGCCGATCCCCACGGCTTCCTCGCCGTCACCCACCTGCACTGGCTCGGTGCGGAACCCTCCCGGCTGGAGGGCGTTCCCGGCATCTGGAGCGTGAAGGACGACGCCGTCACTGTAGTTCTGGAGGCCGGCGAAAGCCTGCTGCGGGACGGCAGGGAGCTGAACAGCAGTTTGGTTCCGGACGGAAGTACGGCCGTCGTTTTCGATCCCATCGCCGAGCGTGGGGGCGTCAGCCTCACGGCGGGTCCCGCCGTCGTCGAACTCGCCAAGCGCGGCGGGGAATACATCGTACGGCCCCGGCACCCGGAGAACCCGCTGCTCAACGAATACCGCGGCACCCCGGCGTACGCGCCGGACCCGCGCTTCGCCGTCGACGGCGTGTACGTGCCGTTCGACGCGCCCCGGCCCACCACGGTGGGTGCCGCCGTCGAGGGCATCGTGCACGTGTACGAGGCTCCCGGCGAGATCCGGTTCGAGCTGGCTGGCCAGGACCTCACGCTGACGGCCTTCAACGGCCACGCGCCGGGCACGCTGTCCGTGCTGTTCACGGACGCGACGTCGGGCAAGACCACCTACGCGGCGAACCGTTCGCTCGCGGTGGGCGCACCGGACGCGGACGGCCGCGTGACCCTGGACTTCAACCGCGCGGTGAACCTGCCGTGCGCCTACACCGACCTCGCCACCTGCCCGCTGCCCCCGGCCGAAAACCGCCTGGCGGTGGCCATCGAAGCAGGCGAACAGAACCCCCACGAAAGGCAGGCCGGACAGTGAGCACTGCAGCCAAAGGTTTTCTCGCCCTGGAACTCGACGGCGACGGCGCCCACCCCGCCGCCTGGCGCAAGGCCCGGCACACTCCCGCCGAACTGCTCGACGGAACGCGGGTCCGCGCCACGGTGCTGGCCGCCGAGTCTGCCGGGTTCCACGTGGCGACGTTCGCGGACGGATCGCTGCCGGCCGCCTCTTCGGAGCCGGGCGGCCGCGACATCCCGGGCCGGCTGAACGCCCTGCAGCGCGCGGCGTTCGCCGGACCGGTCACCGGCTCCATTGTGCTGGTCCCCGAGGTGGACACGGTCTACACGGAGCCGTTCCACGTCTCCACTCAGCTGGCCAGTCTGGACTACGTGTCCGGCGGCCGCGCCGGGTGGCTGGTGGCGGCGTCGGACAGGGCGTCGGATGCTGCGGCCGTCGGACGGTCCCATGTTTCCGGCGAGGCCCTGGGCCGGGAGGCCGCCGATTCCATCGAGGCCGGCCGCCGGCTCTGGGACTCCTGGGAGGACGACGCTGTGATCCGCGACGTCGCCACGGGCCGGTACATCGACGTCGACAAGCTGCACTACGTTGACTTCGAGAGCACTGGCTACTCCGACGGCGCCGGATACTCCGTCAAGGGCCCGTCCATCATTCCCCGGCCGCTGCAGGGGCAGCTGCCGGTCCTCGCCCCGGCCGGCCTGCTGGGCCCGGACCAGCTGTCCGCCGGGACGGCAGACGCCCTGCTCGTCTCCGCGCCCACGCCCGAGCTCCTGGCCGGGGAGGTTGCCGATGCCCGCGCAGCCGCTCCCGCGGCCGCCGTCATCGCGGAGCTCGACGTCGTTCTCGACGCCCGTGGGCAGGGCGCCGCCGGGCGGCTCGCCGAACTGGACGCGCACACTCCGTGGGAGAACAGCCGTGCACGGTTTATTGGCACCGCGGCGGAGCTCACCGAGCTGCTGGCGTCCGTTTTGGAAACGGCCGACGGTGTGCGCCTGCACCCTGCCGTGCTGGACGTGGACCTGGAGGAGCTGGCCCAGCTGGTGCTTCCCGCCCTCCGCCGCCGGGGCATGCTGGTCCCGCAGCAGCCTGGTTCCACGTTCCGGGACCTGCTGGGCCTGCAGCGCCCGGCCAGCCGGTATGCCGCCGCCCCTTTTTCCGCCGCCGATAACTAGGGAGAGACCCATGACAGACACACACATCGGCCACGGCTTTGTGCCTTCCGGCCAACTGCAGCTCGGCGTCTTCTTCCAGGGCGTGAACTCGGGAACGGTCTGGAAGTCGGCCGAGTCGGGTTCGCAGACGGACTTCGAGTCCTTCCGCCGCATCGCCCAGACCGCGGAACGGGGCCTGTTCGCCGCGTTCTTCCTCGGCGAGGGGCTGCGGCTGCGCGAGCATCTCGGCCGCCCGCACGCGCTGGACGTCGTCGGCCGCCCGGACGCGCAGACCATGCTGGCCGCCCTGGCCTCCGTGACCAGCCGCATCGGGCTGGTGGCCACGCAGAACACCACGTACAACGACCCCGCGGACCTGGCGCACCGGCTTTCGTCACTGGATCTGCTCTCCGGCGGCCGCGCCGCCTGGAACGTGGTCACCACGGACAACGCCTGGACGGGCGCGAACTTCCGCCGCGGCGGCTACCTGGACCACGCTGACCGGTACGTCCACGCCGAACCGTTCGTCACCACCGCCAAGCGGATCTGGGACTCCTGGGAGAACGGCGCCGTCGCTGAATCCGCCGCCGCCCCCGCCTGGGCCGCGGCGGGTTCGGCCCGGCCCGTGCACCACGAGGGCAAGCACTATTCGGTGGACTACGTGCCCAAACTGCCCCGCAGCGCCCAGTACCGGCCGGTGCTTTTCCAGGCCGGCGACTCCCCGGAAGGCCGCGACTTCGCTGCCCGGCAGGCCGACGTCATCTTCTCGGCGCACCCGAGGCTGGACGACGCCCTGGACTTCCGCCGCGACATCGTCCAGCGCGCAGTCAACGCCGGCCGCGGCGCGAACGACGTCCGGATCATGCCGGCCAGCGAGTTCATCCTCGCCGCCACCCCGCAGGAGGCACTCGAGAAGAAGAACTGGGTGCGGAGCCTGCAGATCGGTCCCGAACAGGCCATCGCTTACCTGGAACAGTTCTGGGGCCGCGAGCTGCAGGAGTTCGATCCGGACGGCCCGCTGCCGGATATCGACCCCGTGGTGGAGGAGACCTCGGAGACCCGCGGCAGCGGCTTCCACGGCGCAAAGGCGAAGCAGTTGGCGGACCAGTGGCGGGCTGAAGCCAAGGACAAGGGGCTCAGCATCCGGCAGTTCGTCTCGGCCCGGACCAGCCGCGGGGATTCCAGCTTCACGGGTTCCTACGCGGAGGTGGCGGACCGGCTGGCGGAGTATGCCCGCACGGGTGCCGTGGACGGCTTCAACATCTCGCCGTGGCTGATCCCCACCGGCCTGGACGACGTCGTCAACCACCTCGTCCCGGAACTGCAGGAGCGCGGCGTCTATCCGACGCAGTACGCCGGGTCCACGCTGCGGGAGAACCTCGGCCTGGCAACCCCGGTCCGGCAGGACATCACCGTCGGGAACACCGCCGTCGGACTGGAAGTCTAGGCACATGGCCAACGCCCCGCGCGGCCAAAACTGCGACGCCGAAGTGGGCGAAGCGGAGGCTGACGGTGACAACTTCAAGCCGGACACTGCTGCGGCCGCCGATACCATCCGCCTTCAGCTGACCGTCCGGGAGCTGCTCCTGTAGCTACCCCTCGCCTGCCCCGCAGGCGCCCTTTTCGCTGCTCATAACGGCACCTATCGAGCACTCGATTGGAGTTTTTGTCCAGTTGTCGCGGCTTCCGGGGGGGCAAATTCAATGGGTGCGTGCAACGCGT
Source organism: Arthrobacter sp. NPDC056727 (assembly GCF_042790555.1). NCBI lineage: Bacteria > Bacillati > Actinomycetota > Actinomycetes > Micrococcales > Micrococcaceae > Arthrobacter > Arthrobacter sp. NPDC056727. The sequence goes on from NZ_JBHTZA010000043.1 coordinate 18,888, forward strand.
GGGTTTATGCCGCTTGTAGCAGCTGGGTGAGTCGGTTGGCTGGGGTGTCTAGGTTGAGGGTTG
>NZ_JBHTZA010000044.1:0-16578 GCF_042790555.1 Arthrobacter sp. NPDC056727
AACGCCCGGTCCCATTCCGAACCCGGAAGCTAAGACCCACAGCGCCGATGGTACTGCACCCGGGAGGGTGTGGGAGAGTAGGTCACCGCCGGACACTATTTACGGCTCAGGCCCCGACGATGAACGTCGGGGCCTGACCCTTTTAAGCCCTCGGGTCCAAACACTCCCTGCGTTCAAACCCTTCCTCACTTCCCGTCGCCATTCCACGGGCCCTTCCTCACCTCTCGTCGCCTTTTCCCTAACGCTTCCGCAACCCCGACCCAGAGGTGAGGACGCGTTTGGCGGGAGGCGGCAGGAGCTGAGGAAGCGTCCGGTTTGAGGCGACGGTGAGGTAGCGTCTGGGGTGCGGCCGGTAGAGTTGGTAGCCATGGAAAACCTCTTCAGCCACGCCGCCGGCAGCAACGTGCCCGAGCCCGCAGATGACCTGGACGCCGTCATCTGCACCGTCGTGGTCCCAGGACCTGTGTCGCGCGCGTTCATGGGCTTCACCGACCACACGCATCTCTGGTGGCCCATGGAGACCAACAGCGTTTACGGACCCGGCTCCTATGTGGAGTTCGAGGAGAACCTAATCCTGGAGTCCTCCGACGAGGGCCGGAGCACCACGTGGGGAACCATTGATGACTGGCAGCCCCCGCTGTCCTTCCACGCGTCCTGGTACCCGGGCAGCACCGCACTCTGGTCCACCGAGCTTCGTGTCGTGTTCCGTGGTGTCGCTGAAGGCACCGAGGTGCGGGTGGTCCATGACGGCTGGGAGGGTGCCGAGGATCCTTCCGGCACCCGTGCCGCCTGGGAGAAGGACTGGCCTGAAGTGCTGGAGCGGTACGTGAGGTTCATGGGCGGCGCCGCCGAGTAGAGCGGGGTTTCCGGCACTTAGACTGAAGCCAAGTAAGAGTGAACGGGAGATCCATGGGCAGCATCGCTGACGAACTGACATCAATCCTCGGGCCGGGGAAGGTCCTCCGGGATGAGGCCACCCGTGCAGTGTACGCGGTGGACCAGGCGCCCGTGGTGGACTACCGGCTGCCCGCCGCGGTGGTTCTGGCCGAGACTGTCGACGACGTCCAGGCCACGGTCAAAGCCTGCGCGGCCCGGAACGTGCCCCTGGTGCCCCGCGGCGCCGGGACAGGCGTCTCGGGCGGAGCCCACGCCAGTGAAGGCTGCGTCGTCCTCGGCCTGGAACGGATGAACCGCATTCTGGAGCTCAACGCGGATGACGAGACCGCCGTCGTCGAACCCGGCGTTATCAACGCCGACCTGAACGACGCCGCCGCGGCGCACGGGCTCATGTTCGCGCCGGACCCGGCCAGCTTCAGGATGTCCACCATCGGCGGCAACGTGGCCACGAATGCGGGTGGGCTGCGGTGTGCCAAGTACGGCGTCACCCGCGATTCCGTACTGGCCCTGGACGTGGTCCTCGCGGACGGCTCGCTGCTGCACACCGGGCACCAGACCTTCAAGGGCGTCGCCGGCTATGACCTGACCGGGCTGTTCGTGGGTTCCGAGGGCACACTGGGCATTGTGGTCGGCGCGACGGTCCGGCTGAAGTACCTGCCCCGCGAAGTTCACACCATCGCCGCGTTCTACCCCGATTTCCGGCAGGCGGCGGCCGGTGTGCTCGCCGTCGGCAAGGCGCGCGTGCAGCCGGCCATCATGGAACTGCTCGACGGCGGCTCGCTCGCCCAGCTGGACGATCTGCACGGCTCGGATCTGGCGTCCCGCGGAGCGTCGCTGCTGCTGGTCCAGACCGACGGCTTCGGTGCGGCGGCGGAGGCCGACGTCGTGCGGCAGGTCCTGGCGGCCGGCGGTGCCGTGGTCACTACCGAGGCCAGTGCCGAGGCGGAACAGCTGGTGGAACTGCGGCGGAACAGCCGTGGCGTGGAGGTGGACGACGAGTACCGCGTGGGCGAGGACGTGGCCGTGCCGCGCTCCAGGCTGGTGGACTACGTGGCGGCCCTCGAAGCGCTGGCCAAGGTTCACGACGTCAGCCTGAAGGTGGTGGCCCATGCCGGAGACGGCAACCTCCACCCGACATTCTGGATCGACCGCGTGAACGACGAGGTGGACGCAGGCGCCATGGGCCGTCTCAACAAGGCACTCGACGCATCGATCGTGGCTGCCCTCGAAATGGGCGGCACCATCACCGGCGAGCACGGCGTGGGGCAGTACAAGCTGCGCTGGCTGGGCCTGGAACAGCCCGAGCCGCTCAGGGAACTGCAGCGCCGGATCAAGAACCTCTTCGATCCCGCCGGCATCCTTAACCCCGGCAAGGCGATCTAAAACAGCGCCCGCCAGGGGCCACTGAGCAGCTCAGTCGTCGGCGTCGGGGTACTCGTCCTCGGTCTCATCGGCCCCGTACCGGGACTCCTCGGTTTCCACGGCGAGGATCTTCAGCAGCTCGGTGTCCGGGTTCAGCATGATGGCGGCCTCGTCGCGGCGGTGACGCAGGATGGAGTCGATGTAGGACTGCACGGCCTCGGCCAGGGGGATGTGCCGTTCCTGCTTCTCGGACATGTACCAGCGGTGCTCGAGGACCTCGTGCACGGCCTCGGCAGGTTCGAGCTTGCCGGACAGGTCCCGGGGGATGGAGCGCACGATCGGCTCGAAGATCTGGCTGACCCACAGGTGCGCACTGTATTCCTCGTCCATGTCCGGGTTGTTGTCCGCCCGGAACGTGTCCATGTCATTGAGCAGGCGGCGCGCCTGGTTCTCCTGGGCGTCCAGGCCGGTCAGCCGCAGCAGGCGGCGCATGTGGTGTCCGGCGTCGACAACCTTGGGCTGCAGCTGGATGGTGGAACCGTTCTGGGTGGTCTTGATGGCGTACTCTTCGACATCGAAGCCGAGTTCGTTGAGCCGGCGGATGCGGGCGCCGACTCGCCAGCGCTCACCCAGTTCGAAGGATTCCTTGGCTGTCAGCTCCGTCCACAGCCGCCGGTAGCTCTCCATGATAAGTTCACTGGTGGCCACAGGGTCCACCTTCTCCTCGATCAAACCGCCGTCGAGGAGGTCCATGAGCTCGCCGGCGATGTTGACGCGGGCGATTTCGAGGTCGTACTCGCGCTGGCCGGTGGAGAGGTCCGGGTACAGTTCGCCGGTTTCGGCGTCCACCAGGTAGGCGGCGAAGGCGCCGGCGTCGCGGCGGAACAGGGTGTTGGAGAGCGAGACGTCGCCCCAGTAGAAGCCGATGAGGTGCAGCCGGACCAGCAGCAGCGCCTGGGCGTCGATGAGCCGGGTGAGCGTGTCCTTGCGCAGCATCTGGGAGAAGAGCGCGCGGTACGGCATGGAGAACTTCAGGTGGCGGGTCACCAGGACCGGGTTCAGGGGGCGGCCGTCGGGGGTGGTGCGTCCGGTGATTACGGCGACGGGCTCCACGCAGGGCACGTCCAGCCGGGCGAGCTTGCGGAGCATGTGGTACTCGTGGCGGGCGACGTGCTCGGACGTTTCCTTGATGGCGATGACGGAACCGCCGAGGTGGGCGAACCGCACGATGTGCCGGGAGATACCACGGGGGAGTGCGGCCAGGTGTTCCGCCGGCCAGTCCTCAAGTGCGATGTGCCAGGGCAGGTCGAGGAGCTCGGGGTCGGCGGCAGCGGCCGTGATGTTGAGGTTGCTGGCGACCGAGGTTGCCTTGTCGTCATTGGCGCTGGCTGCTTCGAACCGCGGCAGCTTGCCGATCTGCCCATAGTCGGTGGGTTCGTCGTGCCACTGCGCGTTGTGTTCCTCGGTCATGGGTCAATTCTTCCGTATTTTGCAGGGGGTGCCTAAAGGGCACGGCAGTTAAAGCCCGACGGCGGCCCGTCCAGTCAGGAGGGCCGCCGCCAGTTTTTCGTTCAATTACCTTGGGCCCACGCCGGCAGGGTTCCCTGGCCGAAGCGGAGCGAGGTTAGGGTGCCGGTGCGGATTAGTCGCCCAGGCGCTCACCGGTCTTGGTGTCGAACAGGTGCACGTGCCCGGACTGCGGGCGGACCCAGATGGACTCGCCCTTCATCGGAGGACGGCGGCCGTCGACGCGGGCCACGATGTCGTGGGTCTTGCCGTCCAGCGTCGTGTGCCCGTAGACGTAAGCATCGGCGCCGAGCTCTTCGACGACGTCGACCTCGACCTGGATGCCTTCGCCCTGGGCGGCGGTCTCGAGGTCTTCGGGCCGGGAACCAAGGGTGACGGTCTGGCCGTGCGCCTCTTCAAGGATGTTGCGCGGCACAGGGTAAACGGTGCCGCCGAACTGGACGCCGCCGTCGACCACGGGAAGTTCCAGCAGGTTCATGGCGGGGGAACCAATGAAGCCTGCCACGAAGACGTTCTTCGGGCGGTCGTACAGGTTGCGCGGGGTGTCCACCTGCATCAGCAGGCCATCCTTGAGGACCGCAACGCGGTCGCCCATGGTCATGGCCTCGACCTGGTCGTGCGTCACGTAAACAGTGGTGACGCCCAGGCGGCGGGTGAGGGAAGCGATCTGGGTGCGGGTCTGGACGCGGAGCTTGGCGTCCAGGTTGGAGAGCGGCTCGTCCATGAGGAAGACCTGCGGGTTACGCACGATGGCGCGGCCCATGGCAACGCGCTGGCGCTGACCACCGGAGAGGGCCTTCGGCTTGCGGTCCAGGTACTGCTCGAGGTCCAGGAGCTTTGCGGCTTCGCGGACGCGCTCTGCACGCTCTTCCTTGCTGACACCGGCGATCTTGAGGGCGAAGCCCATGTTGTCCGCCACGGTCATGTGCGGGTACAGCGCGTAGTTCTGGAAAACCATCGCGATGTCGCGGTCCTTCGGCGGAACGTCGGTGACATCGCGGTCGCCAATGAGGATCCGGCCGGCGTTGACGTCCTCGAGGCCTGCGAGCATGCGCAGGGAGGTGGACTTACCGCAACCGGAGGGTCCAACGAGGACCAGGAATTCGCCGTCGGCGATTTCGATGTTGAGCTTGTCAACAGCGGGCTTTTCTGTGCCCGGGTACAGACGCGTAGCGTTGTCAAAAGTAACTGTTGCCACAGTTATCAATCCCTTCACCGGCAGGTACGTGCCGGACGATCCGTTGTGAATGGTTCATGTAATTCAGTTGTGCCCTACATGATGACTCCCCGGCGCGGGCCGAGGAGCATCGAGTGACGCCGCACGGTTCCTGTGCGCCACATCACAAAGAAGAGTATGTCAGGTTAATCGCGAATCGGACAAAATGTTACGGACGTCACATATGAGATGCCCCACAGGGTTCGCTTAGCTCGCGGTAATGGCCTTCCGGCGTTCCCGCAGCAGTGCCTCGAGGAGTTCGGCGATGTGGACCGGTGCCTCCACCCGGAACTGCGCCTGGGTGAAGTCGAGGCCCACCTTCACGCCGACGTCGTCCTGCCCGAGGCGTGCCAGGGCGTCCTCGTCGGTGGTGTCGTCGCCGGCGAACAGCACACCCGTGGCGCCGGTGGCCTGGCGGAGGAAGTCGACGCCCTCGCCCTTGGAGGCGTGCACCACTGAGGTCTCCAGGACGCGCTTGCCGTTCTTGAGGTAGACGCCCGGGCGGTCCTGGAGCGCAGCCCGCGCGGCCGCGACGGCATCCTCGGCGACGTCGTCCGCCGCCAGCCGGGTGTGCAGCACGACGCCGGCAGGCTTCTCCTCCAGGACGGTCCCGGGAGCCACTGCCACGATCTCCGCCAGAACGCTCCTGACCTCGTCGAGCAGCGACAGCTGCTCGGGATCGAGGGTCAGCGGTGCGGAGCCCGGACCCAGCCACGCCTCGGCCCCGTGGCTTCCGATCAGCAGGGTCTCCTCCGGCGGGGAGGCGACCGCACGCAAACTGTCCAGTGCCCGCCCGGAGATGAGTGCCGTCGTCGTACGCGGCAGTGCGGCCAGTTCGGCGAAGGCGGCAGCCGAGCGGGGGAGCGGGCGCGCGTCCCCGGCGTGGTCCACGATGGGGGAGATGGTGCCGTCAAAGTCCATGGCCACCAGCAGCTGCTCAGTGCCGGCGATGCGGCGCACCGCTTCCAGCAGTTCGGGGGACAGTGTCAGCCGGCTGCTTCCGGCCTCTTCGGTGTGCTCTGCCTCAGGAGTCATCGCGGACCACCTTCTCGTTCAGGGCGTTCAGGAAGTCGGCCGACCAATGGTCGACGTCGTGGTCCAGGATCTGCTTGCGCATTGCGCGCATGCGGCGTGCGGCCTCCTTGGGTGTCATATCGACGGCCCGCATCACGGCGTCCTTGAGTCCGTCGATGTCGTGCGGGTTCATCAGCAGCGCCTGCTTGAGCTGGTCCGCGGCGCCGGCGAACTCGCTGAGGACGAGGGCGCCGTCGTTGTTGGTGCGGGCGGTGACGTACTCCTTGGCCACGAGGTTCATGCCGTCCCGCAGGGCGGTGACCAGCATGACATCCGCGGCCAGATACAGGGCGACCATTTCTTCCACCGGGTAGCTGTGGTGCAGGTAGCGCACCGCCGTGTTTTCGATGGTGTCGTAGGTGCCGTTGATGTGGCCCACGGTGCCTTCGACCTCCTCGCGGAGGAGCCGGTACTGTTCCACGCGCTCGCGGCTGGGGCTGGCAACCTGGATCAGTGTCGCGTCGCCCACCTTGAGCTTGCCTTCCTTAAGGAGCTCTTCGTAGGCCTTGAGGCGGTGGCCGATGCCCTTGGTGTAGTCCAGCCGGTCCACGCCCAGCAGGATGGTGTTGGGGTTGCCGAGGTCCTGCCGGATCTGGCGGGAGCGTTCGATGATCTCGGGCTTCTGCGCCAGTTCAGTGATGTGCTGGACGTCGATGGAAATGGGGAAGGCCTGGGCGCGCGCAATGTGGGTGTGCTCGCCGTCGGCATCTTTGACGTGGACCTGCTGCTGCTTGACGCTGGCGCCGAGGAAGCGCCTGGCCGAACGCATGAAGTTGCCGGCGTCGCTGCTGCGCTGGAAGCCCACCAGGTCGGCACCCAACAGCCCGTCGATGATGGCCCGGCGCCAGGGGAGCTGGGCGAAGATTTCCGGCGGTGGGAAGGGGATGTGGTTGAAGAACCCGATTTTCAGGTCCGGCCGCGCATGGCGCAGCATCCGCGGCACCAGCTGGAGCTGGTAGTCCTGCACCCAGACGGTTGCGCCCTCGTCTGCAGTACGGACGACGGCGTCGGCGAACCTTCTGTTCACCGTGCGGTAAGCGTCCCACCAGGTCCGGTGAAACTCAGGCGGGGCGATGACATCGTGGTACAGGGGCCACAGTGTCGCGTTGGAGAAGCCTTCGTAATACAGCTCGACTTCATCGCTGCTGAGCTGGACCGGGACAAGGTCCATGCCGCCGTGGCTGAACGGCTCGACGGTCTCGTCGGCGGCACCGTGCCATCCCACCCAGGCGCCGTCCGTCCTGGTCATCATGGGGGCAAGGGCGGTTACCAGGCCGCCGGGCGAGCGCCGCCAGCCGGAGCCGTCATCGCCGGGCTCGCCCGGTGCGCAACGGTCCACCGGCAGGCGGTTTGAGACCACCATGAAGTCGTACTTGGCGGTGTCCTTGCTGGCCTCCTTGGTGGCGTGCTCGGTGGCTTCTGAGCTGCTGCCGGGCACGGCCGCGCTTTCCGTTTTTGTGTCGGATTTATCGCTTACAGCTCCGTGCATGGGTGCTCCCTCAGGTTGCTTATGGCTTTAATCAACCTTAACGGGCTGGAATCTTCCGGGCCATTCGTCCGTTGGTCAGGCTGAACGAATGCTTGAAAGCGCAAGCTCCGGTGTTCTCCCCTAAACTGGGGGAGTTGCCCCTGGGTGGTCCGCACCTGTCCGCACGACACGAGGAACTGATGAGCCCCGCAAACGAACCCCGCCAGTCCAAAGCAGAACGCACGGCCCAGGCCCGCGAGAAGGCCCGCGAAATCCGCGAGGCACAGCTTAAGAAGGACAAGCGGAACAAACTGCTCATTGGCTGGGGCATTGTGGTGGCCGTCGTGGCCATCCTTGCCGTCATCGCCCTGGTGGTGACCAGCAACATCCGGAACAACGCCCCGGTGGCAGACCAGGGCCCCACGCCTGCCAACGGCAACGTCCATGGTGGCATCACCCTGCTCAAGGGCAGCGAAGTTGCCAAGTCCGCCGCTGCCAACGTGAACGTTGCGGACATTCCGTCGCCGGCAGCCTCGGCGCCGGCAACCGTCACGGCGCCCGGGGCGGAAGCCGAAAAGGGCAAACCGGTCAAGGTGGTCCTCTACATCGACTTCATCTGCCCCGTCTGCAAGAACTTCGAGGCGACGTACAACGAGACCCTGACGAAGCTCCGTGACGAAGGCAAGATCACCGTGGAGTACCGGGCCCTGGGCTTCCTGGACAGCCGCTCCACCACGAACTACTCCTCGCGCGCAGCCAACGCCGCTGCCTGCGTGGTGAACGAGTCCCCGGAGAAGTACTCCGACTTCGTGAACGCGCTCTTTGACAAGCAGCCGGCTGAAGGCAGCGCCGGGCTTTCCGACGACGAGCTGAAGAAGATGGCCACGGACGTCGGCGCCAAGGACATCGGCTCCTGCGTGGAGAACAAGACGTACCGTCCCTGGGTCAAGTACACCACCCAGGAAGCCGCAGCCATTGGCGTGACCGGCACTCCGACGGTCCTCGTTGACGGCAAGCAGTGGGGCAAGGGCGACAGCGCCCAGACCGAATTCCCGGCCTTCGTAGACGCGGCCATCAAGGCCAAGGCCTAAGCGTTCCTCCTGAACAGGGCAGTGGCCCGGTCCCGGATTTTTCCGGAGCCGGGCCACTGTTCGCTTAAGCGCCTGTCCGTTTTTACGGGCGGGCGCTCTGTGGGCTAACCTTATCTAGCGCCGTTGCGGCGCCTGCCCTGACGGGCACGCCTCCTTAGCTCAGTTGGCCAGAGCACCGCTCTTGTAAAGCGGGGGTCGTCGGTTCGAATCCGACAGGGGGCTCTTTTTTGTATCTGTCCTGCGGTCGTGTCCCCGGTTGCTGCCGATTCCTAAGCCGATCAGCAGCAGGCGGTGTTCAGGGGCTTGGAGGAGTACATCAGGGCCGCCGCCACAGCCTTGGAATCGAAGCTGGTCATGCCGGCCATCGCCACGGGAATGGCCGGGTGCAGGGCGGGCTCGATCTTCCCGTCCGTCTCGGCCATGTAGGCGGCACCGCCTTCGTGACGAACCACTTATCTCCGCTTCACGCCGTGGGCCACGAGCGAATCGAGTGCTCCGGAGGCGTTCAGGAGCCGTTCTGTGTCCTGCAGTCCGGAGATGTAGATCCGTGAGGACTTCGCAGACGCCGGCCGGTACGATCTCATCCTGGACATGGAGGGAAACCCGCCGATCCCGCGCCTGCGCCACGCCCTGAATCAGGGACCGCTTCTAGACCTTTGGCGGGCCACGCGACGGACTTCATGAGCTGGCAGCTATCGGCCAGCTCCGAGCAATCTTTCCGGAAACTTACAGATTCTCAACCCCCAAAAACTGGGGCCGGTTCAGGAAAAGCCAAGCTTTTTACAAGTTGTTCAGCTGAACATGTTCCGAGGGGGGAGTGCACGCAAGTTGCCAGGACCGCAGCAGCAGGCGCTTCGATTTCTCGTACCCAATTGGGAGGGTTGCTCGGGACTGGCATAGGCAGACAACTTCAAAAGTGGTGAGGCTAGTGGGCATCCCTAAACATGTCGACGTTCAGCTCCGGGGGGCAACGTTACTGGACTCTGCATTCACTCCTACAGGCGGGAGTGGCAGGGGTCGCAGGACGTCCCGGCTTGGCAGAGTGCGGGGAGGTGGTCGCTCGGCTGGTCCTCACCGGCGCGCGTCGCGGAATCTGGGGCTCCCTGCACTGCTGGGGGCCCTGTTGCTTGCGCTGGGTGTTCTGGTGGTGCCGGTTACGGCGACGGCTGCTGTAGGTGATGTCGGGGTTCAGGGTCTGTCGCATTCCGGAACAGGGACGCCGACGGGTACGAAGCGGCAGACGAATGCGCTGTGGTTCAACGACGGGATCTGGTGGGGGAACCTGTGGGACACTGCTACCTCGGATTTCCATATCTTCCGGTTCAACGCAGCGACGAGCTCGTGGGTCGATACGGGTGTGACGACTGAGACGCGGGCGAACACCCATCATGACGTGTTGTGGGACGGGTCGACGTTGTATGTGGCAAGCTACCGGTTCGTCAACGACGGGCTGCCGGCCGAGCCGAACTTCCCGTCGACGATGCGGCGTTACAGCTACAACGCGAGTACGAAGACATACTCGAGGCTGGGTTCTTCTTCAGACATCAACAACCACAAGGTCGAGACACTGTCTATCGATAAGGATTCGACCGGCCGGGTCTGGGCCACGTGGCAGCAGGGCAACCGGATCTACCTGAATGTCACCGGCACGGATGGCGCGACGTGGGGGACGCCGTTCCCGCATCCTGCGTCGCTGGGCAATGTGTCTGTGGACGATACTTCGGCTCTGATCGCGTTTGGACCCGGCAAGGTCGGTGTGATGTGGAGCCGGCAGGTCGGTGACGCCACCGACGGCATGTACTGGAGCTCCCACGTCGATGGAGGGGCGAACACTTCCTGGACCACTCCTGTGGCGGCGGTGAAGGGGCTGCGCAGCGGTGATGACCATATGAACCTGAAGTGGCTGGACGCCTCGACCGGCCGGGTTTTCGCGGCCATTAAGACGTCGTTCACGTCGGCGTCCCAGCCGCTGATCCAGCTGTTGGCATTCAACGGTACGGCGTGGTCGGCGCACACGATCGCGACCGTGGCCGAGTGCCCGAACCGTGTGATCGTCATGATTGATGAGAGCACGCAGAGATTGCGTACCTTTGCTACCTATCCGAAACCGAGTGGCACGACGAACGCCGGTGTCTGCACCAGCTCAGGCGGTGCGATCTACGAGAAGTCCACACCGTTGGACAGCATCAGCTTCACCACCGCGAAGACGGCCCGGGTCGTGGACGCCGACCAGTATGTCCACAACGTAACGTCGACGAAGCAGAACCTCAACAGTACGGCCTGGGGCACGGCCAACAGCGGCCTGCTGGTGCTCGCCGATGTGAACGCCACCAGCCGGTACTGGCACTATTACGACCCCAGCGGCGGTGCTGGTGGTGGCGGTGGTGGTACGACCGAGACCGTCACGCTCACGGCCACCGCTGACAGCTATGTGTCGAGCGGGACGGCGGGGGCAAACTTCGGCACGAGCACCACGATGCGTGTGGACAACAGCCCGGTGGAGGCCACGTACCTGAAGTTCGACCTGTCGCCGTATGCGGGCAGGACACTGTCGGGCGCGACGTTGCAGTTGCGCAGCGGCGGGAACGGGTCGGCGGGTACGCAGAACGTCAAGCTGGTCGCCACTGACAGCTGGACCGAGAGCGGAATCACGTTCAGCAACCGTCCGGCGCTAGGCACCAGCATCGGCAGCCTCGGCCCGACAGCCACCAATACCAGCTACAGCGTTTCGCTGACAGCCGGCGCGGTGACCGGTGAGCTCGGCCAACAGCTCTCACTGGGTCTGGACTCCGGCAGCAGTGACGGCCTGGAGCTCAACTCCAAGGAAGCCGGCAGCACGGCCGCACCCAAGCTGGTGCTCACACTGCAGAAGTAGGTACACGTTCCCGTGTCGTGGTGAAGCCCTTCACCACGACACGGCCGACACGGTCCACACCAGCACCACCTTCCGACCGACCCACCACCCAGACAGGGGACGATCATGCACACCCGGCAGACCAACGCACTGAACTTCGACATCCACGGCCGCGTCACGATCCGCATCGACGCAAAGGCGCCGGCAGCGGCCCAGCTCAAGACCATGCTGGCTTGTTTCGCCAGTGACACCGAACGGCCGGCCGACGTCGTCGTCGACGACCGGCCGGAGCCGATGTTGGATGCGGGTCTGCTGGAACACGAGCTCCTTTACACGGGGGACAGCGTGCGTTTCCAGGCCGATCGGGTCCAGGTCGTGAGGGATGCAGAGCAATGGCGCATTCACGGGCCGGGAGAGCTGCTGACCACGGTGGTCCCTGTTCTCGATTCCGCCATGGTGGATAGGGGAGCCGCCATGATCCACGCCGCAACGATGGCGTACCGGGGTCACGCGATCGCGCTGCCCGCCGCCGGAGGGACCGGTAAGACCAGCACCGTCGCCAAGCTGATGCGGCGCGAGGGGTGGTCCTTCATGGGCGACGACTGGGCCTTCCTCGCCGAGGACGCCACGCTGCTCGGCTACGCGAAGCCGATGTTTATCAAGCCACACCACCGGGTCATCTACCCGCACCTGTTCGAAGGTGTCCGGAAGCCCCTGGTCCCGTCGCGGTTCTCGGGGAGCGTCGGCCGTCTCACCACAGTGGTCCACCCGTACGTCATCCGTTATCCGCGCCTTGCGGACTTCTCCAGGCGATGGTCGCCGGAGCACCGCATGGTTACGCCGGGGACCGCGTTCCCGGGGCGGGAAGTGACGGCCTCGGCCCCGCTTGCGGCCGCCGTCTATGTCGAGCGCTTCGAGGGTGCCCGGTCCCGGATGGTCGAGCGGACGAACGAATGGATGGTCGACCGCATGCTCGGCAACTTCCACATCGAGATGGCGGGCTTCTCGCAGCGGGTCGTGACCGGCCTGGCGGCCACGTCCGTCGTCCCGTGGCGCGAGCACTTCGCGGCGAAGGGGCTCGTGCTGAGCAAGGCGCTCGACGGACGGCCCTGCCACCTGCTGCAGGTGCCCTCCGCGTACACGGCTGACGAGGCATCGGATGACATCGTCCGGCATCTCGAGCAGCTGCTGCCGTCCGTCCTCGACGAGCAGGCCTGAGGAGGACACAGTGGGTCACAGCCCTGCCGAGGTCACCGCGGTCGTTCCGGCCCGCAACGCCGAGCAGATGCTCCCGCGCTGTCTGGAGGCCCTGCGTCAGTCCGGTGTCGCCGAGATCATCGTGGTGGACGGATTATCGACTGACCGCACCGTCGAACTTTCCCTTGCGGCCGGCGCCCGGGTCCTCAGTGATGAGGGCCGCGGCCTGCCATGGGCTCGAACGCTCGGTGTGCGGAGCAGCAGAACCCGGTGGGTCCTGCTCGTCGACACCGACGTCGTGTTCGGGCCCGCGGGGGTCGCCGACCTGCTCACGGAGCTGGTGGAGGGCGGCTACGATGCCCTCCAGGCCGGTCTGGAGAGTGTCGGTGGACCCGGCTACTGGGGGCAGGCGCTGGCACATCACCACCGCACCGGCCGCAGCCGCAACTGGTTCGGGCTCGTGGCGACAGTCGTCGACCGGGAGCTGCTGCTGGGCGTGGGTTTCGACGACTCATTCAAGTCGGGGGAGGACATCGAGCTGCGCTGGCGGATGCGGCAGTCAGGGCTGCGAACGGCAGTGTCACGCCGGGTCGTCGTCGAACACCGCTTCGCCGCGGACGACTTCGACTTCGCGCTCGACCAGTTCCTCATGGACGGAACGGGTCTGGGACGGATGGTCCGCAAGCACGGGTGGCGCGGCGCGAGGCTGGCGCTGCTTCCCGCCGCCGCGGCAGTCCGGGGCGGCGCCCTGAGCCTCGCCGCGGGCCAGCCCCGGTGGCTGCGCTACTACCTCGCCTTCTGCTGGTACAACTACGTGGGCCTGACAAGGGGTCTCGCGTCGTGATGTCCAGGGGCGTGAGGGCTAAACGTGGTACCGCCGTCGCGGACGCCTCGATCGTCCGGCACTCCGCCCTGCGCAGCTCGCTCGGCCTCGTCGTGGCCAAGGCTGCCCAAACGGGCGCTGGTTTCGCCTTCTGGATCGTGGCCGCGCGCGCGACGTCCGACCGTGAGGTCGGGCTCACCACGGCCGCGGTTTCGGCGGTGATGATCTGCACGCAGCTAGCGGTGCTGGGCGCCGGGTCTGCCGTGATCGTCTCGGTGGGGCGGGGGGAGCCGCCCGCGCGGGTGCTGGACGCGGCGTTCGCCATCGTGGGGGTCGCCGGAACAGCACTGGCCCTCGGCTACCTGGTGCTGCAGTCTGCCGTCGCCCCGGACACGGCGTCGGCATCTGTTCTCTTCTGGCTCACGTTCCTCGTGGCTGCCGTGGCCGGAACCATGGTCATCGTGCTGGACCAGGCGCTCGTGGCGTTGGGACGCGGTGCCAGCGCGACCTCGAGGTATGCGTGGGGCGGCGGGGTCTCCCTCGCGGCTGCAGCACTCGCGGCGTGGCGGGCACCTGGCGCCTCGGCCGACGTTCTGATGGCCTGCTGGACCCTCGGGACGGCCGTGGCGTGCGTCGTCGGGGCGGTCCAGCTGCGAAGACTGGTCGGGTACCGGCCGCGACCGTCCCTGCGCGCGGCGCGCGGCGGTTCACTGCTGGCGCTGGGCATTCCGCACCAGCTCCTCACGCTCACCGAGCGCGCCCCCGGGCTGGTGCTGCCGCTCCTGCTCGCGCACATCGTCGCGCCGGAGGCCGCCGCCTACTGGTATCCGGCGTGGATGATGGCCTGGGCCGCCTACACCGCTCCGGTGCTGATGGGCATCGTCCAGTTCTCCGAGGGTGTCCGCGACGCGGACCGCCTGGTGTCAACCACCTGGGCGAGTCTCCGCTGGTCGCTCACGGTAGGAGGCCTGGGCGCGGCCGTCCTCGTCCTCCTCGCTCACCCGCTGCTCAGTCTGCTGGGGGAGCGGTACGCCGACTCGTCCGCCGGCGCTCTGCGGTGGTTGGCGGCCGGACTGGTACCGTATGCGGTGCTGCAGGCCTACAACGCCGTCTGCCGGGCCCGCGGCCGCTACGCGGAGGCGATCGTCGTCGGCGTGATTCTCGGAACCGCCCTCTGCGCCTCGGCGCTGTCGGCTACCGACAGGGGCGCCAGCGCCATGGCCCTTGCGTGGCTGGTGGTGCTCTCGATCGGGGCCGCGGTGGTCGGCATTAGGCTGGTCGCCGTCCTCCGGCGCGTCACGCAGGACGCGCGATGACCCACACGATCGATGGAGCCGGCCGCACCGGGGGACGCTGGAACCCCCGGTACATGTGGCCGGTTGTGATGTGGCTCGCCCTGATGCTGGTGCTCGTGTTCTTCGGGACCGGAGCCTTCGTGGCGGCCGTACAGGGCGATGCGCTCGCATTCCGTGATCCAGGCATCGTTGACGCCCTCTCGCGCACCCAGGGGATCGACCCCTATATCGAGGGGCACTTTGGCTGGCCGGGTTTGTTCGCCCTCCGAAGTCCGATGAGCCGGAGCACACACCTGGCAGAGGCTCCGTGGCCCGTGGACGATGTACCGGCGCCTCTTCCTTCCACGCCTTCCGGGACTGCCCGCGTGGAACGCGTGGAACGCGCGGGGCAGTGGTGGCTCCTCAGCGACCTCCACCTGGGCGTGTCCGAAGACGACCCGCGGTGCCCCGGCAGAGTGCTGCCCCAGTTCCTGTGCCGCGAGGTGCTCGCCGCCTCAGGTCCGCAGCACGTCGCCTTCGTCGGTGACACGTTCGAGCTGGTCGGTTTCGCCGAAGATGAAAGCCTGGCCCGGCTCGAGTCCATCCTCACCCACCACCCGGACACGT
Organism: Arthrobacter sp. NPDC056727; assembly: GCF_042790555.1. Lineage (NCBI taxonomy): Bacteria > Bacillati > Actinomycetota > Actinomycetes > Micrococcales > Micrococcaceae > Arthrobacter > Arthrobacter sp. NPDC056727. The sequence continues at coordinate 15,411 of NZ_JBHTZA010000044.1, forward strand.
TCTGGGCGCTGCAGGCGTGTGCGGCGCGCGGCGTGCAGCTGCACTTCGTGTGCGGCAACCACGACGCCGAGCTGGCCCGGCCCTCGGTTGCCGCCCGCCTGTCGGAGCTGTTGTCACCCGCCGAGCCGGCGCGGGTCCGGGTGTACCCGTGGTTCCTGCACGTGCCGCACGTGCTCGTGGCCGAGCATGGCCACCAGCACCACGCGCTGCACCGGATGCCCGAGGTGCTCCGCGTGGCGATCAACGGGACCGACGAGCTGGACCTGCCACCGCTCGCCGCCTGGAACGCCGATCCGTCGAGGTCGCCCCTGCGCCGTGCAGGTGCCCTTGTCCGGGCCTGTCTGGCATCCGAGCGGGCCGAACGCCGCGTCCGGAAGCTCGCATACTTCCAGCTGTTGCAGGCCGAGTCACTGCGGCTCGCGCTTGACGAGGTTGCCGTTCGGGACCTGGCGCACCTTTCCCGGTTCCGGACGGTGTCGGCACTCCCGGTCGCCGCAACCCGCATGCTGCTTGCGGCCGCCGGGCGGAGAGTCACCGGTGAGCAGGCCCCTGCCGCAGCGGGCCGGTTCGCACGCACCCTTGAAGCGCACGGTTCCGGGGTGGCCTGGTACGTCTCGGGCCACACCCACCGGGCCCTCGAGGCGGCGCTCGAGGCGTGCCCCACCAGGTACGTCAACACCGGCACGTGGAGTTCGGATGTCCGCGGCCGCGGACCTGACCAGTCGGACCGCCGGGCGTTCCCGTACGTCGTCGTCGACGTCACGCGCGACGGCGCCACCAGCGGCGGGCTCCGGTACTGGCGTCCGGACAGTGCCTGAAGATCATCAGGAAGGACCGGGCAAGCATGGGAAAGCTCATGAGGCACTCTTCACCGCAGCTTTCAGCTGCGGACGAGAAAATGTTTCCCGGCTCCACTTCATAGGCCGGATAGATCTTCGCGGCCAGCGGCTGCCGGCCCCCTTGCAGGCGGCAACTCCGACGACGATGTCCCTGATCTGGAGGAATCTGCCAGCCTCTAGGGGGTGGCGCCCGAGGTCCCGCGGTCCATCCGGGAGGAGTTTTTGTCCACTTGTCACGACTTCCGGGCGGTTTAGGGGCCATTATCTGTACAAAAACTCGGGAAAGCTAAGTGAAGTACGACGCCGGCCGGTCACCTTGTGAGGTGACC
>NZ_JBHTZA010000045.1:0-15461 GCF_042790555.1 Arthrobacter sp. NPDC056727
GCAGGTCAGGGTCGACGTCGTCGACACCGACCGCCGCCGGTAACGCGCCTGCAACACTTGTCTTAACGTCCGGCCCCTCCACCATCTCTTGGTGGAGGGGCCGGACTGCTTTGGGCCCTGACCAGCATTTGGATTCAGGGCACCCGCACCAGTCCCAATCACGCATCAACATGCAACCTACAACAGAGGAACACATGCAGCTTCAGGTGGCCCGTATCGGCAAGCCCCACGGAATCCGCGGCGAGGTGACCGTCCAGGTGCTCACCGACGCGCCGGAGGACCGGTTCGTCCCCGGCACCGGGTTTGTGGTTGAACCTGCCTCGGCCGGGCCGCTGACTTTGCGCAGTGCCCGCTGGAACAAGGACATCCTCCTGCTCGGCTTCGAGGAGGTGGCCGACCGCAACCGGGCCGAGACCCTGCGCGGCGCCAAGCTGTTCATTGAGACCGAGGAACTCGACGAGGACGACGACGAGGGCTGGTACGAGCACGAGCTGGTCGGCCTTGAGGCCCGCGTCGGCTCCCGGCCCGTGGGCAAGGTTACGGCCCTGAACACCATGCCCGTGCAGGACCTGCTCGTCGTCGAAACGCCTGACGGCAAGGAAATCCTCATCCCGTTCGTGGAGCAGATCGTCCCCGAGGTGAACACCGAGGAGGGCTACGTCCTGCTCACTCCGCCCTCGGGCCTGTTCGAGATCAACGAGGAAGGCGCGGACGACCCCGAGACCAGGGGCTCGGATTTTGCCGAGGGAGAATCCGGGCCGGAGGCCAAAGCGTAGATGAGAATCGACGTCGTCAGTATCTTTCCCGAGTACCTGGCACCCCTGGAACTCTCGCTCATCGGCAAGGCCCGCCAGGACGGGCTGCTGGACCTGAACGTGCACGATCTGCGCACCTTCACTACCGACCGCCACCGCACCGTCGACGACACCCCGTATGGCGGCGGCGCCGGCATGGTGATGAAGGCCGAGCCGTGGGCGCAGGCGCTCGAATCCGTGGCTGCTGCCCGGCCCGCCGGCGCGGCCAAGCCCGTGCTGATCGTCCCGTCCCCGGCGGGGGAGCGCTTCAACCAGGCGCTGGCTTACGAGCTGGCCGAGGAGGAGCAGCTGGTGTTCGCCTGCGGGCGGTACGAGGGCATTGACGAACGCGTCATCGAATGGGCGGCGGAACACTTCACTGTCCGTCCGGTCAGCCTCGGCGACTACGTCCTCAACGGCGGTGAAGTGGCCGTTCTGGCCATGGTCGAAGCCATCGGCCGGCTGCTCCCGGGCGTCGTGGGCAACCCCGAGTCCCTCGTGGAGGAGTCGCATTCGGACGGCCTGCTCGAGTACCCCGTGTACACCAAGCCGTCAGTTTGGCGCGACCGGGAAGTCCCGGCCGTCCTGCTCAGCGGCAACCACGGCAAGATCGCGCAATGGCGGCGGCATGAGCAGTACCGCAGGACGGCGGAACGCCGTCCCGACCTGCTGCAAACGTTCGACGCCGGGACCCTGCCCCGCGCGGACCGCACCGCCCTCGCGGATCTGGGGTACGACGTCGTCGACGGTCACCTTAGGCTCCGGGATTAACCAATCCTTGCCATGTGTGGCAAAATTAATCCTTGTGTCTGCTGGGTCCGCGCCTGCCACAGGGGGAGCGTAACCAACAGCAAGACACCCCGGTGCTGCCAAATGGTGGCGGGACCGGACTACAACACTTCGGCGGCAATTCCCGGAACCTTCCGGGCTTGGCCGCCGTGACCCAAAGTGGATGACCTGTGGCGTTCACCAGGAGTGGATCAATGCATATCCTCGATTCCGTAGATGCAGCCTCGCTGCGCACAGACGTTCCCGAGTTCCGCGCGGGTGACACCCTCAAGGTTCACGTGAACATCATCGAAGGCAAGAACTCCCGTGTCCAGGTCTTCCAGGGCTTCGTCCTGGGCCGCCAGGGTGACGGCGTCCGCGAAACCTTCACCGTCCGCAAGGTTTCCTTCGGTGTCGGTGTTGAGCGTACCTTCCCGGTACACTCCCCGATCATCGAAAAGATCGAGGTTGTCACCAAGGGTGACGTTCGCCGCGCCAAGCTTTACTACATGCGTGCACTGCGCGGTAAGGCTGCGAAGATCAAGGAAAAGCGCGACTTCAGCACCGCCAAGTAAGTCCAGACGGACTTTCACGGCGGGTCCCCGACCCGTGTCCGGCCAGCGCCGGAGCCATCCGCAGCAGCGCCACAGGATACGGATTATGGACCAGACGAAACGCCAGCCAGGGAAACCGGGCTGGCGTTTTGCGTTGCTGGCAGTGCTGGCCGCCGTCCTGGTCAGCGGGCTGATCCGCTCCCTCTGGCTGGATGTCTATTACATTCCGTCCGCTTCCATGGAGCCGCTGTTCGGCACCGGCGACAGGATCCTGGTGTCCCGTACGGCCTTCCAGTCCGAACCGGTCCGCCGCGGAGACGTCGTTGTGTTCGACGGCCGCGGCTCGTTCGCCCCGCTGAACAGCGGGGAAGGCCCGCTCCAGGAAGCGGCGGCCGCGGCCGGGCACTGGCTGGGACTGACCGGCAGTGATACTACATATGTAAAGCGGGTCATCGGGCTTCCCGGGGACCATGTGGTCTGTTGCGACGCCGGCAAACACCTCACAGTCAACGGCCAGCCCCTCGTGGAACCCTATCTGTATGACGGTGACGCAGCGAGCACCCAAAAGTTCGACGTGACCGTTCCGGAGGGCCGGCTGTGGCTGCTCGGGGACCACCGTTCGGTGTCCGCGGACTCCCGCAGCCTGCTGGGGGCCCCGGGCGGCGGCATGGTGCGGGCGGACAGGGTGATCGGCAGGCCGGTACAGATTCTCTGGCCGCTTGATAGATTTGCGTCAGTGGCGCGGCCGCCGTTGGCGGCTCAGACAACAACGAAGGACGGACAGTAGATGCCGGAAATTGATCCCGGGAGTTCCGAGCCGCGGCAGGCTGCCGCGGGACCGGGAAGGCATGCCGCCCAAGAGCCCGTTTCGGAAGCGGCAACCCCCGGCTCCGGCGCCGGACCTGCGTCGCCTGCTCCTGCCGGCCCGCGCCGCCAGGACAAGCGCCGGGCCCGCAACCCCTTCCTGCTGTGGCTGAAGGAGATCGCCACGGTGGTGGTGATCGCCGTCGTGCTGTCCTTCCTCATCAAGACTTTCCTGTTCCGGGCCTTCTACATTCCGTCCGAGTCGATGGTGAACACGCTGGACATCAATGACCGCATCTTCGTGAACCTCCTTGTTCCGGAGCCGTTCGCCCTCGAGCGCGGCGACGTCGTGGTCTTCAAGGACACCAAGGGCTGGCTGCCGCCCACACCGCAAAAGGCCGACGGGCCGTTCAGCGTTGTGGAGGACGGGCTGACCTTCGTGGGCCTCCTGCCGGACAACTCCGAGCAGCACCTGGTCAAGCGGGTCATCGGGCTTCCGGGGGACCACGTCGTCTGCTGTGACGCCGGCGGGAAGATCACGGTCAACGGTGCCGCCCTGGACGAGAAGTACGTCAATCCGGCGGAAGTTCCGGCCGTGCGCACCTTCGACGTCGTGGTGCCGCAGGGGAAGGTCTGGGTGATGGGGGACAACCGCAACCACTCGGCGGACTCCCGTGCCCACACCGACACCAGCGGCGGCTTCGTGGACATCGCCGATATCGAGGGCAAGGCAGCGGTCATCGCCTGGCCGATGAACCGGTGGGCGGCCCTGGACAACTACCCCGACGTCTTCAAGAATGTGCCCTCGGCACGCTAGCCATGTCCGTTGCACCCACCCTTGACTACGAGAAGCGCTTCCTGCCCCGTGGCGCGCGGTTCCTGGCCGGCGTCGACGAAGTAGGCCGCGGCGCCCTGGCCGGGCCCGTGAGCGTGGGCATCGCCGTCGTGGACCTGCAGAACATGGAACTGCTCGCCGACGTCCGGGACAGCAAGCTGCTCAAGGCAGCGGACCGCGAACGCCTCGATCCGCTGGTGCGGGCCTGGAGCGTCGCCTCCGCCGTCGGACATGCCAGCGCCCGCGAGATTGATGACCTTGGCATCATGGGCGCCCTCCGGGCGGCGGGCAACAGGGCCTGGTTTGCGATCCTCGGCGCCGGCATCACCCCTGACGTCGTCCTGCTCGACGGCAGCCACAACTGGCTCTCGCCGGCCGCCCAGCCCTCCCTGTTTGATGAGGTTGTGGTGGATCCCGGGTGCGAGGCTCCGGTCCACACGCTGGTCAAGGCGGACATGCAGTGCCTCAGCGTCGCTGCCGCGAGCGTCCTTGCCAAGGTGGAGCGTGACCGCGCCATGCAGACGCTGCACCTGGAGTTTCCTGCGTTCGGCTGGGACGTCAACAAGGGCTACGGCACGGCGGCGCACCGGGAGGCCATCCGCACCTGCGGCCCAAGCCCCTACCACCGGGTGAGCTGGAACCTGCTGACCGGGTAGCGTGTGCGCGCGTTCCCGCCGCATGGTGCAAGATGGAACCATGAGTGCCGAAGACCTTGAGAACTATGAGACCGACATGGAGCTCCAGCTCTACCGGGAGTACCGCGACGTCGCGGGTCTGTTCAGCTATGTGGTCGAAACCGAGCGGCGCTTCTACCTCGCCAACCACGTGGACCTGCAGGCTCGCAGCGCCGACGGCGAGGTCTATTTCGACCTCACGCTCCAGGACGCCTGGGTCTGGGATGTCTACCGCTCAGCGCGGTTTGTGAAGAGCGTCCGGGTCATCACGTTCAAGGACGTCAACGTCGAGGAACTGCCCCGCAACGAGGAACTGGCGCTGCCCAAGGATGTCGACCTCGGCAACTGAGTGGACCACCGGCCCGCGCCACTGTTCCTCCACAGCCCGTCGTTCACGGGTTTCCATCCGTCTTTCCCACATAGCCTAAGAGCTGTCTGTTCCGCGTGAGTCCGCCCCTGCAGTCTGGATGCGGAGGTGGACATGAAAGCGAAGGACTTGCTTGGCAGGCGCGGGGAAGAGCTCGCAGCCGAATACCTGGAATCACTGGGAATGCTGATCGTGGAGCGCAACTGGCGCTGCCCCGACGGCGAAATTGACATCGTCGCCCTGGACGGCGATGCTCTGGTGATCGCCGAGGTGAAGACACGGCGTTCGCTCGCCTACGGTCACCCGTTCGAAGCGGTGGGCGCAGACAAGCTCGCCCGGCTGCACCGCCTGGGCTTGGCGTGGTGCCGGGACCATGGACTGCGGTTGCCGCTGCGCCGGGTGGACGTCATTGCCGTGCTGGACGACGGCGTTGGCGAACCCACTGTTGAGCACCTCAGGGAGGTGCTCTGATGGCGCTGGGGAGAGCCTACTCGGTAGCCCTTGTCGGCCTGAACGGCTACATCGTGGAGGTCGAGGCCGACATCGGCCAGACCTTGCCGGCCTTTGTGCTTCTCGGCCTCCCGGATGCGTCCCTCAACGAAGCCAGGGACCGCATCCGCTCGGCGGCACAGAACTCGGGTATTCCGTTGAGCCGGCGGAAGATCACCGCAAACCTCATCCCGGCGTCGCTGCCCAAGCGCGGTTCCGGCTTCGACCTTGCCATAGCAATGTCGGTCCTGCGGGCCGCCGAAGACATCAGGCCCACAGGGCGCACGGTCTTCATCGCCGAGCTGGGACTGGACGGACGGCTCCGGCCTGTCCGCGGGATCCTGCCGGCAGTGATGTCTGCGGTGCAGGCAGGATTCCCGGACATCGTGGTGGCCCAGGCGAACGTGGGCGAGGCCGGACTTGTCCCCGGTGCCAGGGTCCGGGGGTACCGCACGCTGGCCCGGCTGGTGTTTGATTTTGGCGCTGACCCGCAGGACCTTGTCCTCGATATCGCGCCGGAGGAGGAACCTGCCGCGGCTGAGCCCGTTCCAGCGGACGCTCCGGTCCCGGACATGTGCGACGTCTCTGGGCAGGCGGAGGCGCGCTGTGCCCTTGAAGTCGCGGCTGCCGGTGCCCACCACCTGCTGCTGACCGGCCCGCCCGGCGCGGGCAAGACCATGCTGGCCGAGCGTCTTCCCGGGCTTCTTCCCGATCTGCGGGACACGGAGGCGATGGAGGTGACGGCAATCCATTCCCTGTGCCAGCTCCCCACCGCCGACGTGCAGCTGGTCCGGCGGCCACCCTTCGAGAATCCCCACCATACGGCGACTGCAGCGGCGATCATCGGCGGCGGGTCGGGGCTGCCGCGTCCCGGCGCCGCGTCGCGCGCGCACCGGGGAATACTGTTCCTCGACGAGGCGCCTGAATACGAACGCCGGGTCCTGGATGCGCTCCGGCAGCCCCTTGAGAGCGGCGAGCTGGTCATCCACCGATCTGCAGGAGCGGCGGCCTACCCTGCCCGGTTCCAGCTTGTGCTGGCGGCCAATCCCTGTCCGTGCGGCAAGGCCTCGGGAAAGGGCATTGAATGCACCTGCACCCCCGTCATGCGGCGCCGCTACATGTCACGGATGTCCGGGCCGCTCCTGGACCGCGTGGACATCCAGCTGCAGGTGGACCGCGTATCCCTGGCGGACTTTGGCCAGTCCGGGGGAGCGGAGGACAGTGCAACGGTCGGCGTCCGCGTCCAGGCTGCCCGGGCCAGCCAGTTGCAGCGGCTGCAGCCCCTGGGCATGGAAACCAATTCGCAGGTGCCGGGTCGCATCCTGCGTGGTGAGCTGAGGCTCGCATCCGCCAGCACCAGGATCCTGGACCATGCGCTGGAACGGGGCGTGCTCACGGCCCGGGGCTATGACCGCGTGCTACGCCTCGCCTGGACCCTGGCGGACCTCGGCGGCAGGGAACAGCCGGACGGGAACGACATCGGACAGGCCCTGAGCCTCCGTCAGACCGCCTCTGCAGCGGCGTGAAGGGAAACGACATGCACAACGAGAGACTGGCCCGCGCCGCGCTGTCCAGGCTGATGGAGCCGCAGGACGTCGCGGGCCTGGCCCTGGTGAACGTTGCAGGGGCCGGGGATGCCCTGAGGATAGCCACCGGCCAGGTCAGTTACGGCCCCGGGCTGGAACAGGACATCACGGCGCTGCTGGCAGAGCACAGTTCGGTCAACGCCTGGGCAGGCCTCGGTGCCGCACTGAAGCGCTGGGCACCGAGGATTCCCGACCTCGCCCCTGAACGGGACCTCGCCACCATGCAGCGCCTGGGCGGCCGGATGATCATCCCCTCGGACAGTCTGTGGCCACGGCAGCTTGACGATCTTGGCCTGCACCAGCCGATCTGCCTCTGGTGGCGGGGGGTAGAGCTCGAACTTCCCCCGGCAGCGAAGGCTGTCGCCCTGGTGGGCTCGCGGGACAGCACCAGCTACGGTGCGTCCGTGACCGGTGATCTTGCGTACTCGCTGGCGCAGCGCGGATTCACGGTGGTGTCCGGCGGCGCCTACGGGATTGACGCCCATGCGCACCGGGCGGCCCTGGCGGGCGGCTCGGATGCCATGCCGACCATCGCCGTGATGGCTGGCGGCGTGGACCGCTTCTATCCCTCGGGAAACGAGGATCTCCTGCGCGCGGTTGCCAACCAGGGTGCCGTGCTGGCCGAGGTGCCCCCCGGATCTGCGCCCACCCGCTACCGCTTCCTCCAGCGGAACCGGCTGATCGCCGCCCTTGCATCTGTCACGGTTGTGGTGGAGGCCCGTTGGCGGTCAGGTGCCTTGAACACCGCCCATCACGCGGAAACTTTGGGACGCGCGGTCGGAGCGGTGCCAGGATCGGTGCACAGCGCCAACTCGGCAGGCTGCCACCGGCTGCTGCGCGACGGCGGCGCCGTCTGCGTCACAGACGCCGGGGAAGTTGCCGAGCTCGCCTCGCCCAGCGGCCAGTCCTTGCCTGACGAAAGGAGCGGCCAGGTGGCCGACCACGACGGCCTGACTCTCGAGGACCTGATCCTGCTGGATGCCCTCCCGCTGCGGTCCGCCAGCTCGGTTGAAAAACTCTGCACCGTGGCCGGCCTGGGCGCCGAATCCGTGCGCGCGGGTCTCGGCAGGCTGGCGCTGTTGGGCCTGGCCGTCTCCGAGAAAGGCGGATGGAAGCGCACCAGGCAATCAGCCTAAGGTCGGCCGTCCGGCGACGTCTCCCTCGCCGGACGGCTCTGTGGTGTTGAGCGTGCCGTTCCGCGATTCTCTGCCAAATGCTGGGACAGTGGGGGAGTGGAGAAACAGGAACTGCCGGCAGCGCTCGCCCGTGCCGTCACGGGCTTCGGACGGTACCTGACGGGTGAACGGGCGCGGTCCGACCATACGGTTCGCGCCTACCTGTCCGACGTCTCCAGCCTCCTGGACTATGCGGCCGGTGAAGGGGTTTCTGATCCTGCCGGGCTCGAGCTCGGAACCCTTCGGCGATGGCTGGGCAGCCAGAGCGAGGCCGGCGCGTCCCGATCCACGCTGGCCCGCCGCGCGGCAACGGCGCGGACCTTCACGGCGTGGGCGCTGCGGGAAGAACTCATCGAAACAGATCCTGCCCTGCGCCTCCAGGCCCCCAAGCGCGACGGCTCGTTGCCTGGTGTGCTGCAGCAGGGCCAGCTTGCCAGTCTAATGGCCGGCCTCAACGAGGCTGCCAAGGACGGCAGCCCCGTGGCCCTGCGCAACCGGGCCATGGTTGAGCTGTTGTACGCCACGGGTGTCCGGGTCGGTGAGCTGGCGGGCCTGGACATCGACGACCTCGACCCGGACCGCAGAACCCTGCGCGTGCTCGGCAAAGGCAACAAGGAACGGACGGTGCCGTACGGGCTCCCGGCCGCGGTCGCCGTCGACGACTGGCTGCGCCGCGGGCGGGGAAAGCTTGCAGTCCCCGGCAGCGGACCGGCCCTGTTTCTCGGTATGCGCGGCCGCCGCGTGGACCAGCGCCAGGTCCGCAGCGTGGTGAAGGACCTGTTCGAGGCGCTCGGCGACACCTCCGCCACAGGCCCGCACGCCCTGCGGCACACCGCGGCCACCCACTTGCTCGATGGCGGCGCAGACCTTCGGGCCGTCCAGGAAATCCTTGGCCACAGCAGCCTGGCCACCACGCAGATCTACACCCACGTGTCCGTGGACCGGCTGCGCAAGAGCTACCAGCAGGCCCACCCCCGCGCGTAGGCCCGTTCCTCCGGCGCGTTTTCTACACCACGCCGAATTGCACTGGCGTAATTAGACGGCGTACGGCACAATAAGATCCAAGTTCGGCAACTTTCAAGTTGTGCTTGAAGCAATGTCTCCATGCCCCCTTGTCAGCCGGGCACGTAATTTCATAGATTGGCAGGAATCACCCGCACCACGCGGCGCCCGGAGCAGCAAGTATCCCGTCCATGCAGGTCGTTGGGGAAGACGTACCTACAGCTATGGAGGATGGAATGTCTGTTGCAATGACCCGCGGTGTGCTGTTTATTCACTCGGCCCCTACCGCACTGTGCCCTCACGTTGAGTGGGCCATCGGATCCGTCGTGGACAAGCGCACGGACCTGGAATGGACCCCTCAGCCCGCCGCGCCTGGCATGTTCCGCTCGGAGCTGTCCTGGACCGGCGCGCAGGGGACAGGTGCGCAGCTGGCGTCTGCCCTTCGGGGCTGGGCGCACCTGCGCTTCGAGGTCACCGAAGAACCCAGCCAGGGCGTGGACGGCGGACGCTGGTCCCACACGCCCGAGCTGGGAATTTTCCATGCCGTCACGGACGTGCACGGCAACATCATGGTCTCCGAGGACCGCATCCGCTACGCCTATGAGGCCGGCGCCGGCGATCCGTCCGCCGTCTATCATGAGCTGTCGCTTGCCCTCGGCGAGGCCTGGGACGAGGAACTCGAACCCTTCAGGCACGCCGCTGAAGGCGCTCCGGTGCGCTGGCTGCACCAGGTCGGCTAGGAGCAGCCCGCAGCCGGCCACGCGCGCCGGACGCAGCGATTCCCCATAGCAACGAAGAAGCCCCCGCCAATCGGCGGGGGCTTCTTCAGCGTTCATTCAGGTCACATCACACGCTGCGGATGGCAACGACCGCGTTGTGCCCGCCGAAGCCGAACGAGTTGCTCAGTGCCACAATGTCACCGGCCGGCAGGGCACGGAGGGAGGTCACGACGTCGAGCGGGATCTCCGGGTCCTGGTTCTCGAGGTTGATCGTGACGGGAGCCTTGCGCTCGTGGACCGCCAGAACGGTGAGGACGGCCTCGACGGCGCCGGACGCGCCGAGAAGGTGGCCCATTTGGGACTTCGTGGCCGAGACGGCCACGTTGTCGACGTGGTTGCCGAGCGCCGCCTTCAGCGCCGTATACTCCGGCTTGTCGCCCACCGGCGTCGACGTGGCGTGCGCGTTGATGTGGACCACGTCCTCGGCCTGGATGCGGCCGTCGAACATGGCTGCCTTGAGCGCGCGGGTGGCGCCCAGGCCTTCGGGGTCCGGTGCCGTGATGTGGTAGGCGTCGGCGGTCACGGACGTGCCGGCCAATTCGCCGTAGATCCGGGCACCGCGCGCGAGGGCGTGCTCCTCGGCTTCCAGCACCAGCGCGCCGGCGCCTTCACCCATGACAAAGCCGTCACGGTCCCGGTCGTAGGGGCGTGAGGCGTGCTCGGGATCATCGTTGCGGCGGGAGAGTGCCTGCATCGAGGAGAAGGCTGCCAGCGGCATCGGGTGGATGGCGGCTTCGGCGCCGCCGCACATGACGACGTCGGCCTTGCCGGAGCGGATCAGGTCCAGTCCGAGGTGCATGGCCTCGGTGCCGGATGCGCACGCGGACACGGGAGTGTGCGCACCGGCGCGGGCACCCAGGTCCAGGCTCACCGCAGCGGCCACGCCGTTGGGCATCAGCATGGGAACCGTCATGGGCAGGACGCGGCGCGGGCCCTTCTCCTTCAGGGTGTCCCAGGCATCCAGAAGCGTCCACACGCCGCCGATGCCGGTGGCGAAGGCCACAGCCAGCCGGTCATGGTCGATTTCCGTGATGCCCGAATCGGCCCATGCCTCGCGGGCGGCGATGACGCCGAACTGGGTCGACGGGTCCATGCGCTTGGCTTCAACGCGGCTCAGGACGTCCAGGGCGGGGGTGGAGCACCGGGCGGCGAAGTGGACCGGCAGTTCGTATTTGGCAACCCATTCGTCCTCGAGGGTGTGGGCTCCGGAAACCCCCTTCAGCGCGTTCTGCCACATCGTGGGTACGTCGCCGCCGATGGGCGTGGTGGCACCCAGACCTGTAATGACTACTTTGCGTGTCATGGGATCACTCTCTGTCGGTGCGCCTGCCGTGTCCTGTGCTGCTGGCCGGAGGCCGGAGTGGGTGGCGTGCGGGGGAAATCTGCGAAAAATTTGGGTGGTGCGTCGGCTGGCCGGTCCGGAAAACGTAAAGTCCGGGCCGGCCAGCCGGGTTCAGCCGTGAAGGCCGGTGCCTGTAAAGGCTGGTGCCAATTAAGGCTTGGACCTGCTTACGCCTGGGCGTTGGAAATGAAGTCCACGGCGTCGCCGACGGTCTTGAGGTTCTTGACCTCTTCGTCCGGGATGCGGACGCCGAACTTCTCTTCGGCGTTGACGACGATGGTCATCATGGAGATGGAATCGATGTCCAGGTCCTCGGTGAAGGACTTGTCCAGCTCGACGGCTTCGGGGGCCAGGCCGGTCTCTTCGTTGACGATTTCAGCCAGTCCGGCCAGGATCTCTTCGTTGCTAGCCATTGATGGCTCCTTTTCTTGTTATTGCCGGCAGGGAATGCCGGAAATGGGCAAACCGCGGTTGCGGCCTGTAGTGGGATTGCTACGGAAGGACGACTACCTGGGCGCCGAAGACCAGTCCGGCGCCGAAGCCAATCTGCAGGGCCAGCCCGCCGCTCAGTGCGGGGTTCTCCTGGAGCAGGCGGTGCGTGGCCAGGGGGATCGACGCTGCGGAGGTGTTGCCGGCATCGGCGATGTCCCGGGCCACGGTGACGGTCTCGGGCAGCTTGAGCTTCTTGACCATCTCGTCGATGATGCGCATGTTGGCCTGGTGCGGAATGAAGGCCACCAGGTCCTCGGCCTCGATGCCGGCGGCGTCCAGCGCCTGCTGGGCAACCTTCGCCATTTCCCAGACCGCCCAGCGGAAGACCGTCTGGCCGTCCTGGCGGAGGGTCGGGTACAGCTCCTGCGCCTCCTCGAGGAGCGCGAGGTCGCCGGTGGAGTCGGAGCGGCGTGCCGCGAGGCCGAGGTCGCGGACGTCCAGCATGGAGCGTGTCATGCCGATGGCGTCCCACTTGCTCCCGTCCGAGCCCCATACCGACGGCGCGATGCCGGGGGTGTCCGACGGGCCGATGACGACGGCTCCGGCGCCGTCGCCCAGCAGGAACGAGATGGTGCGTTCGCGGTTGTCGATGACGTCGGAAAGCTTTTCGGCGCCGACAACGAGGACGTACTTGGCGGCTCCGGAACGGACCAGGGCATCGCCCTGTGCCACGCCGTAGCAGTAGCCGGCGCAGGCGGCGGAGATGTCAAAGGCGGGGGCCGGCGTGGCGCCCAGCCGGTCGGCGAGGCTGGCGGCCGCCGAGGGTGTGGCATACGGGTGGGTCACCGTGGAGACGATGACGGCGCCCAGTTGGGATGCCTCGATGCCCGCCTTCTCCATGGCCTCGCGGGCGGCGCCCTCGGCCATGTCAATCACGCTGACGTCAGCGGGAGCACGGTGGCGGGTGACGATGCCGGTCCGCTGGCGGATCCACTCATCGGAGGAATCGATCCACTGGCACACATCCTCGTTGGTGACCAGCACGTCGGGGCGGTACGCCCCGATGCCGAGGATCCGGGCGTGCTCGTTGACCGGGGTCTGCTTCAGTACGGGCGTGCTCATGCCTGTCCTTCCATTTCTGCGAAGAGTGCAAGGGCTGCGGACAGGTCGTCCGGGGTCTTCACCGCAACCGTCTTGACTCCCGGCATGCCACGCTTGGCCAGTCCGGCCAGGGTGCCCGCCGGAGCCAGTTCAATGACGCCGGTGACGCCGCGGTTCACGAGGGTCTCCATGCAGAGGTCCCAGCGGACCGGCCGCGAGACCTGGGCGATCAGGCTGTCGACGGCGGCGTTGCCCTCCGTGACCTCCTGGCCGTCGAAGTTGGACAGCAGCGGCACCGACGGTGCCTGCGGCTGCAGTTCCGGGCGGAGCGATTCGAGGGCGCTCACCGCGGGGGCCATGTGTGAGGTGTGGAATGCGCCGGCGACCTTCAGCGGGATGACCCGGGCCTTGGCGGGCGGGTTCTCAGCCAGGGCCTTGAGCTGCTCGAACGTGCCTGCGGCGACGGTCTGGCCCGCGCCGTTGACGTTGGCCGGCGTTGCGCCTGCCGCTTCAATGGCGGCGAGGACCTCCGCGGGGTCGCCGCCCACCACGGCGCTCATGCCGGTGGGGGTGACGGCTGCGGCAGCGGCCATGCTGTTGGCGCGTTCACGCACAAATGTCATGGCTTCTTTTTCGGTGAGTACACCCGCCAGCGCGGACGCCGTGATCTCGCCCACCGAGTGTCCGGCCAGGATGACCGGCAGCGTGCTGAGTTCGACGTCGAACAGCGACTTGGCCGCCACCAGCCCGGCCGCGACAATCAGCGGCTGCGCGACGGCGGTGTCCTTGATGGTTTCCTCGTCAGAGGTGGTCCCGTGCGCAGTGAGGTCGATGCCTGCGATTTCGCTCAGGGAGGCCAGATGGCCTGCTACGGAGGGCAGTTCCAGCCAAGGGGCCAGGAAACCGGGGGTCTGTGAGCCCTGTCCAGGGCAGACGATTGCAAGCACGTATCCAGCTTTCCAAATTACCGGGTGATCCATTGGTGTTTCCGTACACCAAGCTCACGGGGTCAGGTTGTAGGAAGTCTACAACGGTTCAGTTGGTGTTCCGCGCGGCAACACGCTCGGCGGCGGGCTTCGGCGGAGTGGACAGCCGCCCCACCACGAGGGCCGCCTGGAGCACAAAAGCCTCCCGCGGGAGCAGCGGATCCCAGCCCGTTACGTCGCAGACGCGCTTGAGCCGGTACCGCACAGTGTTGGCGTGGACGAAGAGTTCCCGGGCCGTCGCCTCGAGTGAATGTCCCAGCTCCAGATAGGTGCCGAGTGTTTCCACCAGGCCGTTGGACGCCGCGAGGAGCGGCCGGTAAATGTTCTTTACGAGCGACCGCCGGGCCGCGTCATCCCCGGAAATGACCCGTTCGGGCAGGAGGTCGTCGGCGGCCACCGGGCGCGGAGCGGCGGGCCAGGCCCGCGCGGCGGTGAGCCCGGCGAAGGCCGACTGCGCCGAGCCGCTGGCTTCCAGCAGCGAGCTTGCCTCCGCTCCGTACACCACCGGACCGGGGGCGAACATCTCGCTGAGCTTCACATACGCCGTTTCCCGGTCGTGGACGCCGCCCAGAATCAGGATGAGGCGGTCGCCCTGGATGCCCACGAGGGCATCCTCCGCGTACCGGCCCGCCATGCGCCGCAGCTCGCTCACGTAACTGGCGCTGGGTTCCGACGGCGAGTTCCCCACCATTACGGTGAACCGCTCCTGCGCCTTCCAGCCGAGCGCGGCGATCCTGGAGCGCAGCGCGTCGGTGTTTTCGCCGCGCAGGATGGCGTCCACGATCAGGGCCTCAAGCCGCGTGTCCCAGGAGCCGCGGGACTCAGCTGCCCGGGCGTAGACGTCGGCGGCGGCAAAAGCGACTTCCCGCGAGTACCGCAGGACCGCTTCGCGAAGGGAGGGCTGGTCCGCTTCCGGAGCGATGACCGGAACCTGGTCCTCCACCACTTCCACCACGATCCGGATGAGCTGAAGCGCCTTCTGCAGGCTGATGGACCGGGTCAGTTCCGTCGGGGCGGTGCCGAAAACGTCGGACAGAATCCAGGACGGGGAACTGGGGCGCTCATACCAGGTGACAAACGCGGCGATGCCGTTCTGCGCCACGAGGCCCAGCGCGGACCGCTCGTCCGAGCTGAGCCGGCTGTACCACGGCAGTGACTTTTCCAGCTGGCGCATGGTGGTGGTGGACAGCTGACCGACGCTTGCCCTGAGCTTTTTCAGGGTCTCCGTCTTCTCCGGAGTCATGGTCCGGGAGGGCGTTTTGCGCGGTGCAGGGGCAGGGGACGGCTCGGGCATAATTCGAGCATACGGTGCCCGCGGGGCAAGCTCCATTTTGTGCGAAGGCTACAACTGCAGTTGTGCTGCATCACAGCGCTCCCGACACTCCCCGGAGCGCCCCACACGAACGACGGCGGCCCCCACCGTTGGTGGGGACCGCCGTCGCACGTTTTAGGCTGGGGCCACGCCCGCAGGGTTCCCTGGCCGAGCTTGCGAGGCGAGGGTGCGGGTGGGGATTATCTGTACAAAAACCCGGGATCCCGGTGGTTAGGACTCGCCTCCGGCGTTGCCCGTGGTGCCGGCGTTCACGTTGAGCAGGCGGTACTTCTCGATGGCCTGCGCCGGTGCGTTTCCGTCAACCTCACCCTTGGCTGCGAGCAGCTGCAGGGTCTTCACGACGACGGAGTGGGTGTCGTTTTTGAAGTAGCGGCGGGCGGCGGCGCGGGTGTCGGAGAAGCCGAAGCCGTCGGCGCCGAGGGTGGCGAACTCGTTGGGGA
>NZ_JBHTZA010000046.1:0-14823 GCF_042790555.1 Arthrobacter sp. NPDC056727
ACGCGAAATCTCCGCCCGCGACAACGGATCCAACGGGTGCGCAACCCCAACAACAGCAGCAGAAGTTTCAATATCGAGAGTCATGCTTATCTCCTTAGTTAGTCCTTGCTCAGGATGAGGGCCCTACGGACTGGGAGCCGAGGTGCTCCGGAAACGGGCCTTGGAGGAGCCGAGGGGCAGGCATGGTGGTTGTTGGCCCACACGCGCCCGGCTTGGATCTCGTGCCACGGCCCGGTGGGTGGTGTTCCCATGTGGGCCAGTAGACACAGTCAGTGCTTGGATTCTCAGAACTGTTCGTCTTTGTCAGAACTGTTCATTTCCGGTGCAAGTGGACGTTTCCCCTGTTTCCAGTGACCCAGCAGGGCTCTGCGCCGAGCCCTGCTGGTGTGTGATTCGGGTCACTTGCATTCCTTACAAGAAGCAAAACTACGTCAGCGAATTCGTTTAGGCGAGGCTTTCATAAAGATTTACGTGAGAAATTCGGGACCGGAAATTCCCATGTCAGTTAACATGTTGGAAACATTCCGAAACACAACCATGGCTATCGCTGACGGCGCGGAAATGCTAATGTTCTGCACCTTGGCTCGATGACTTGCGCCCCCCTCGGAGCAACGCGAGCGCGCCTATCCGAAGGGAGAGTTGGTACCCAGTGTCTGCACGCGGTGATCGCTTCATCACTCCCCGCTCGCCGGTGGAGGGTCTGCGCCGCCGGAAGCTTTCCTTCTTGCCGGTCTTCGCGCAGGCAGTTGCGGGTGTAGCGCCTGCCGGCGCCATGTCCGTCATCCCGGCTCTTGTCTTTCCGGGACTTGTCTTCGGATCCAATGGACCGAACCTCGTGGTGACCTTCGGCGTAGCGATGGCGGTCATGGTCCTGGTGTCTTTCTGCCTAAGACCAATGGCACAGCGCATGGCAGCCGTCAGCGGCCTCTACAGTTACACGGCCAAGGGACTCGGCCAGAGGACGGCAATCACTGCCGGCTGGTCGGCCATGTTCGGATACGCCCTCGTGGCCATGGCCAGCCTGCTGCTCGTCGGCATCTATGCCGCCCAACTGTTCAGCAACCTCGGGATCCCCGTCGCGGACTCCCAGGTGTTCACAGTGCTGGTCATTCTTGGCGGCGCGGCTGCCGCCTGCCTCCTCATGGTCAGGGGGATCCGGGTGTCGGCATGGTTCACGGTGTTGATGGAATCCATTTCCATCGGAGTCCTCGCCGTCCTCATGATCATCTACTTCGCCGTCAACCCGTCAAAGGTAGGCTTCGGGAGCGTCCTCGCCTGGAACGGAAATTTCGATGCGCTGCCGCTTGGAATCGTCGTGGCCGTCAGTGCCTTCGTCGGGTTCGAAAGCCCGACCACGCTGGGAGGGGAGGCGCACAGACCCTTCGTCACCGTCCCCCGGGCCATCACATGGACTCCCATCCTGATGGGCGTGCTCTGCCTTCTAGCCGTGACCGCCCAGGACGCCGCCCTCAAGGAGGCACCGCTAAGCATCGCAGCGAGTTCCACTCCCCTGTCCGACCTGTTTTCCCAGGGGTCGCCTGTATCGGCCGCTGTCTTTGACCTGGGGATCGCAGCATCGTGGTTTGGCTGCGCGATTGCCTCCGTGAACGCCCTTGCCCGGATATTTTTCTGCATGGGCCGGGAGGGCGTGGCTCCGCGCATAGCCGGCCGGACTCATCCCGTATTCCGAACCCCCTCAGGGTCAATCATGGCCATCATGCCGGTGGTTGCCATCGTTCCCATCGCGGTCATCGTCTCAGGCGCCAGTCCGGAACGGGGCCTCGTGAACCTCTTCACGCTGGGCGCCTACGGTTACCTTGGGTCCTATATCCTCGCCAGCGCGTCGTTGCCGTTTTTCCTGCGCCGGATCGGGGAGAGCACCGCCACCAGCTGGATACTCGGAGCAGCAACCACCCTTGCCCTCGGGGCTGTGTTCTGGACGGCCGCGGCGGCCTCGATTCGCACAGGCAGCCTGCAGACTGCCATCTACGCCGGCGTCCTGCTGGCCAGCGTCATCTACGCCACGTTCCTTCGTCTCCGGTTTCCCAGGCGTCTGGCATCAGTCGGCATCTACGACGAAACCCGGGAACTGGACCTGTTTCAGGCCAGGCCCAACCCATGAACTACTACCGTCCCACCTCCAAGCCCAGCACGGCGTCAAACCCGCTCAAGATCCTGGAAATCGTGGCACAGTACGGCACCGGGACGACGGCCAAAGAGATCACCGATGCCCTGCAGATGCCCCAGGCGACCGCCTACCGGGTCCTCAATTCGCTTGTCGCAGACGAATATCTGGCCCGCACCTCCGACCTCCGCGGCTTCGCCCTCGGTCATGCGATTTCGGGCCTGATTACGGCTGCGAACCCGCCAACCGTTCCCACCGCAGCGCGGAGCCTCATAGAGGAGTTCCGTCGTGGGAACCGTTTCGCAGTGCACCTCGTCATGTTCCGCAACGCGTCTCTGAGAATCGCGGACGAGGACCGGGATTATCCGCTCCACTCAGCCTTCGAAATGCTCCGCTACCCGCATGCTTCCGCCGCAGGAAAACTCATGCTCGCCGAACTTGGCGATTCGGCCTCGCTTGTTCCGAGGGGGCCATTGACGAAGCTGACGCAGCACACCATCACGAACAGTGGTCAGCTGGAAGCGCAACTCGCGGAAATAAGGGTCAAAGGCGAGGCCTCGGAGATCAACGAACTGGAGCAAGGATCCGCGAGCCTGGCCCTTCCCGTAAGACTGCCGGACGGACCCGTGGGCGCAGCGCTCTGCCTTTCCGGTCCCTCAGACCGGTTCACCACCATCTACGAACACGCCGAAGCGGCCCGGGAAATGACCACACGGCTGGCGCCTCTACTGTTCTGACAGTAAGCCGGAACGGATGCTGACCCTCATGCCGGCACCGCGAGTGCGTCCAGGTCCAGGCTGCTCTGCTCAAGGAGGGTTTCCTGATACACCTTGGAACTGCCAAGGTGACGGACCGTTTCGCCGAAGACCTCGTCCGGGTCCAGGCGGCGCAGTTCCTCGACGAGGCAGTCCTCGAGGCTGCGGCGCGGCAGGGAGATCCGCTGCGATGGCTGACCGGGCTGGGTCAGTTCAGCGACGGTGGATCCGGGCCGGACCAGCCTGATTTCACCGGAGGCCCGGGTCAGCCGGACACCCCGGATGCCGGTGCCGGCGGGGTGCGCCACGATGGTGACGCGGGCATTCAGGGCCCGTTGCAGCCAGGTGGCCAGCAGAATCGTGCTGGGGGAATCGGAGGCCCCCTCGACGGCGACGGCGGTGACCGGCGAGCTGTCCGGCTGGTCCAGGACGGCGGCGAGTTGGATCCGCCACTTGGTCAGGCGGGTCCAGGCGAGGTCGGTATCGCCCGCTTTGTACGTGCGGCGGATATTCTCCAAGGCCCGCTGCGGGTCCGACTCATTGGCCGAGTCCGTGATCCTGCGGTGTGCGATGCGTCCGATGGAGGTTTCGCTGGCATTGTCCGGGGCGCCGTGCGGCCACCACGCCACGATCGGGGCGTCCGGCAGCAGCAGCGCTGCGACCAGGGACTCACTTTCGGCGGCAATCCCGCCGTGGCCGCGCAGCACGATGACCTCGGAGGCACCGGCGTCCCCGCCGACCCGGACCTGGGCGTCCAGGCGGGTGGGTTCCTGCGGTGAGCCGGCGGCGAGCACGATGATCCGGCAGGGGTGTTCGCGGCTGGCCTCATTGGCGGCCCGGATGGCCTCTTCTTCGAGTCCCGCCTTTGTGATGACCACCAGGGTCAGGACGCGGCCAAGGGCGATGACGCCGCCCTGCTCGCGCAGGGACTGGATCCTCTTGGAAACCTTGGATGTCGTGGTGTTTGGAAGATCTACAATCATGGCCTTCTCCAGGTGCGCCCATCGCGGGCCAGCAGCTCATCAGCCGAGGAAGGGCCCCAGCTGCCGGGCCTGTAGGGCTCGGGCTGTTCGCCCAGGCCGGCCCAGTATTTCTCGAACGGGTCCAGGATTTTCCAGGACAGCTCCACCTCTTGGTGGCGGGGAAACAGGGGTGGCTCGCCCAGCAGCACGTCCAGGATCAGCCGCTCGTAGGCTTCCGGACTGGATTCGGTGAAGGCATGGCCATAGCCGAAGTCCATGGTCACATCCCGGACCTCGGTCTGGGTGCCGGGCACTTTGGAGCCGAAGCGGATCGTGGCGCCTTCGTCTGGCTGGACCCGGATCACGACGGCGTTTTGCCCGAAGTCGTCATCGCCGTGGTCGTGGAAGAGCAGGTTAGGTGCCCGTTTGAACACCACCGCGATTTCCGTGACCCGCCGGCCCAAACGCTTGCCCGCCCGGAGGTAGAACGGCACTCCGGACCAGCGCCGGGTGTTGATGTCCACCCGGATAGCCGCATACGTTTCGGTGGTGGAGTCGGCGGGGATGCCTTCTTCCTCCAGGTATCCCTGGACCTGCTCGCCGCCCTGCCAGCCGCCGGCGAACTGCCCGCGGGCCGAATGGGTGGAGAGGTCCTCGGGCAGCTGGACGGCGGCCAGGACCTTTTCCTTCTCCGCGCGCAGGTCATTGGCGTTGAAGGAAATCGGCTCCTCCATCGCGGTCAGCGCGAGAAGCTGCAGCAGGTGGTTCTGGATCACGTCGCGGGCCGCGCCCACGCCGTCGTAATATCCTGCCCGGCCGCCGGTGCCGATATCCTCGGCCATGGTGATCTGGACGTGGTCCACGTACTTCGCATTCCACAAAGGCTCGAACAGCTGGTTGACGAAGCGCAGCGCCAGGATGTTCTGGACCGTTTCCTTGCCCAGGTAGTGGTCAATGCGGAACACGGAATCGGCCGGAAACACCGACTCGACAATGTCGTTGAGTTGCCGGGCAGACTCGAGGTCGTGCCCGAAGGGCTTCTCAATGACCACGCGCCGCCACTTCTCCCCCTCGCCTTGGGCCAGGCCGTGCTTCGAGAGCTGACGGCAAACCAGTTCGAAAGATTTCGGCGGGATGGACAGGTAAAACGCGTGGTTTCCACGTGTGCCGCGCTGCTCGTCCAATTCCGCCAGACTGGCGGAAAGCCGCTCAAAGGCGGCGTCGTCGTCGAACTCGCCTTGAACGAAGCGGATGCCCTCGGAAAGCTGCTTCCAGACCGCTTCATCAAACGGTGTCCGGGAATATGCTTTGACGGCCTCTTTAATTGCAGCCGTGAGGTCCTCGCTCGTCTTGTTCTGTCGGCCGAAGCCCACCAGCGCAAAGCTTGGCGGAAGGAGCCCCCGGTTTGCGAGGTCATATATGGCGGGCAAAAGCTTCTTGCGTGCCAAGTCGCCGGTGACGCCAAAGAGCACCAGGGACGATGGGCCCGCCACGCGGGACAGGCGGCGGTCGCGCGGATCCCGAAGGGGATTCTGCCCGGACCCCGCACTCGATTCAAGGTAAGTAACAGACATTGTTGCCTTCTAACTTTCGACAGGCAGAGCGCCGTCGACCGACAGTTTCACGAGAGTATCTGCTCGCGGGTCTCCCCAAAGGGAACGGTGTCGCTGAGCGTGAGCGTGTACCGGCCAGGCTCATGACGGGTGACCAGGATGCCGGCAAACTGTTGGGGTTTCTGCCGGAGTGCGGCCTCTGCATTGTCCAGCAACTCGTAAAGTCGACTCGGTTCATTCACGAGGACTTCCAAATCGTCAGTGGCATAACTAATCATGATGAACAG
This sequence comes from Arthrobacter sp. NPDC056727, assembly GCF_042790555.1. NCBI lineage: Bacteria > Bacillati > Actinomycetota > Actinomycetes > Micrococcales > Micrococcaceae > Arthrobacter > Arthrobacter sp. NPDC056727. The sequence continues at coordinate 5,683 of NZ_JBHTZA010000046.1, forward strand.
CTTCCTTCCCAGGGAGTGGGGGTCCCCCCAAAGATTCGACCCCTCATCCTTGCGACTGCGGCCCCCTGACATCGCAGGGGGCCGCAGTCCGGTGGTGGCGTTCCACGTCCGTCAAAGGAGCGGAACGCCAACCTCAACCGGATTATTAGACGATGGCGGCGCGGAGTTCCTTGGCGGCCTGTGCGGGGTCCTCGGCACCGTAGATGGCGCCACCGGCGACGGCGACATCGGCGCCGGCCTTCTGGACATCACCGATGGTGGCCAGCTTCACGCCGCCTGCCACGGAGAACGGAACACGGGCCTCGGCACCGGCGCGGAGCAGACCGTTCAGGTCGAAGCCGGGCTTGGCCTGCTCGTCCAGGCCGGCGTGCATCTCGACGAACTTCGCACCCAGGGCACGGACTTCCTTGGCACGGGTGACCTTGTCGGCGATGCCGATGAGGTCAACGACGACGCCCTTGTTGTGGGCCTTGGCAGCCTTGACCGCACCGGCGATGGTGGAGTCGTCAGCGGAACCGAGAACGGTGACCAGGTCGGCGCCGGCCTTGAAGGCGATGTCGGCTTCGAGTTCACCGGCGTCCATCGTCTTCAGGTCAGCGAAAACGATCTTCTCCGGGTGGGCGTTCTTCACCGCGGTGATGACGGAGAGGCCTTCGGCCTTGATCAGCGGGGTGCCCAGTTCGATGATGTCAACGTGCTCGGCAACCTTGCCGGCCAGCTCGAGGGCAGCTTCGGTGGTCAGGAGGTCAATGGCAACTTGGAGCTTCATGGTGTTGTTACTTTCTGTAGGGAACTGCAAATGGGTGTTGGAAAACGTTGGTTGGAGAAAAGCGCGCCTCGGGCGATTGCGGTTACTCGAGGTTGGCGTGGCGCAGCCACAGCTCCTCCGCCGGCTGGGCGTCGTTGTCCCACAGCGACTGGAAGATGGCCTCGGTGGTTACGAAGAGCACCTGCTCGAAGAGGGAACCGGCGTACTGGCGGGAAACGCTGGTGCCGTGGTCGGTCTTCTGGGCGGCCGGAATGACCACCACTGCGTCGGCAAGGCCGGCGAGCGGCGAATCCGGGTTGGTGGTGAAGGCGGCGATCCGCGCTCCGGCCTTGGCTGCCGTTTCTGCTGCCTTGACCACGCCGGAGGTGGTGCCCGATCCGGAGGCCACCAGGAGGAGGTCACCGGAGGCAATGGCGGGAGTGGTGGTGTCGCCGGCTACGTGGACGCTCAGGCCCAGGTGCATCAGCCTCATCGCGGCCATGCGCAGGACCAGGCCGCTGCGGCCTGCACCGGCAACGAAGATGCGGCCCGTCAGGTTGATGTGGCGTGCCAGGGTAGCTACCTGCTGTTCGTCGATTTTGGCCGCCGTGGCCGCGATCTCGTCCCCGACGAGGGACAGGTTGCGCACAATGTCTTCTGTGGTGCTGTACACCGCAGTCGTCGCGGTTGCTGTCGGATTCACGATTTTTCCCTTCGATTCGGCCATCGGCCTGTACCAGCCGAGTGGATGCTTTCTGGTTGATATCCATGATTCCGAAGCAAAAGGGATGGGGTAACACTGTTTTCTGACGGTTCTTACTACCCTTAAGGATTGGTCTTGGGGAAGCAGGGGCCCAGGGAGCGGGCGACCCAAAGGCTCTGAAACAGATCAAAGCCCTTTAAGTACTTCCGGACTGTAGTATTAGCCCCAACCCGTAGCCCATCTTCGGAGCGCAGACTTTTGGCCTCGCCGACCCCCTTCGAGTCGCAGATATATCGGTCCCTGCCCGAAATCGAGCGGGCCGATGCGATCGTCGAAAGGATTTCCACGGCCATCGCCCTCGGGTTGATCAAGGTGGGTGAACGCCTGCCGCCCGAAGCGGCGCTCTCGGAAATGTTCGGAGTGGGCGGCGCGACGCTTCGCGAAGCTTTGGGCGAACTGCGCGAGCGGGGAATCGTGGAGACCCGCAGGGGCCGGAGCGGCGGATCCTTTGTCGTCAGGCAGCCCCGCACCCAGACCGACGCGATACGTGATTGGTTTCTCTCGACGTCCATCTCCGAGATCCGCGATATCGGAGACGAACATTCGGCTATCGCCGCCACCACGATCCGTCTGGCGTGCGAGCGTGCGGAAGCACATGACTTCGAGCGGCTGCAGGAACTTGCGCGGGCATTGGTTCTTGCCAGGACCCCCGAAGTCCGTGCGTCTGCTGACAGTCGCTTCCACATCGAACTGGCGGTATCCGCGCAGTCACCGAGGCTTGCCAATGCGGAAATCCGGCTCCAGGAAGAGTCAGTCCAACAGTTGTGGGCTCCCCTCGGCGTAGCACTTGACCCCGAAACGGCAACCGCTGAACACTTGGAGTTGGTCCGGGCGGTATCCCAGGACCAACCTGAGAGGGCCCAGAAACTGGCGCTTGAACACATCAGGCGGAATATTTTTCACCTCATTGACACGAAACTGACCCTCGGTTACAGCCAATCAATTCAGGAACCTGATGAAGCCAGACAGTGAAGTCGTACAAGCTGCCAACGCCCTCACCTCGTGGACCAAGGGCGTCTCCACCGAGATCGAGGAACTTTCCAGAAACGTTGCCTCGCTGCTTGAGCGAAATCCCGTAGGCAAGTCCAAGGTAGATAAGGCCGCCCTGGCCGGGCTGGATAAGCTCTCGCAGGAATTCCTGGCGAAGAACGCCTTCGCTGTCGGCGCCGGGACCTTCTTCGCCCACGAATCTGTCGAGGAGGGCGGCCGGGCGTTGGACTGGTGGATCCGCAAGGGATCGGGGTCGCTCGTAAGGCTGGATTTTGACCTGACGCCGGGCAGCAACCGGTACTACGACTATGAGAAACTTCCGTTTTTCTCAACCGCCGCTTCCACAGGTGAACAAACTGTCTGGGGCCCGTACATCGATTATCTCGGTTTCGAAGAGTACATCCTGACGTTCACTGCACCGTTTTCCGTCCATGGGACGTTCACCGGAGTTGCTGGATGCGATATCCGGATCAAGGACCTGGAACCACTCATCATGCCCCACCTGCGCGTCATTCCGGGCGACGCCGCCCTCATCAATGCCAGTAACCGCGTCATTCTCGGCAACTCCGGGATGTACCTGGTTGGCGAGCGGATCAAATCCGGGTCTCCCGAGCAGCATCGGCTGGCTCTGGATGTTCCCCACCTCGGGCTCTCCCTGATCTACTCCGCCTAGCCGCGACCCTAAAACCTCCCTTACTGAAGTTTTGGCGGGCCCAAGGGAAACGGGCGGCGGGCTGGGTGACCAATGGGCTGACAGCCGCACGGGTAACCCTATCCCCGACTCGGGCCGCCCGAATCCCTCCGCCGGCTTCTCGCCGCCGTACCGCCATTCAAGCAAAAATACATCAGCCCGGACTGGGAGTTAAGCCCCAGTTTTCGCGCAACGGCGCGGACTGGAGAGCCAGGCCTTGCTGCGGCGGACAAGACCCCGGTGCGCCAGCTTTCAAGCCACCAACCGATCGACGGGCTGGGCGCGACTACTGGCAGCAAATCCTGATGCCACGCGGTCAGCGAAGAAAGAGGTCAACTCAAATTAAAGCTATTGCATTGCAGCTTTAAGGAGTAATCTTCGAAGTGATCTGTTTCACAGGAGGGCCGGTTTGCCTGCATGCATACCCGGCTCGGAAGCCTTCAGCTCGAAGAATCCGGCGCTCATGGCCGACCAGCCGGGGTTGGAGAGGGGATCACCGATATCGGCTTCGCTTTCAGGCAGGGTTCATTGATGAACGGACCTGACTTAGCGGCGGAACCGGGACAAAGGTGTCGTATTCGGGGAAGTGCTTCCTCATCCGGCCTGCGACTTCACGCAGGACCCAGACACAAATCTGACAACGTTCAGTTGTCCAAGGGAGATTGTTATGAGTGAAAATCGTTCCGACGGTGCCGACAACCTTGAAAGGTCGATCGACTGGAAGCAGGGCTTGGCCATCGCATTGGGTGTGCCCCTGCTGATTCTGCCCTCTTTGGGCTACCTTCCGATGTATTTGTCCGCAGCAGCAATTCTCATCTGGGGATTGTCGGTGGTGCAGGGGTTCTTCCAGAACGCCGCGTATGCCGAGATGGCCACGACCTTTCCCAAAGCCTCTGGCCTGCCTGGCTTCGCGCAACATATTTTTCGCACGGAGAACTACCAGGGTAAGTACGACAAGAGCAAGCTGATCGGCGGCTTCAGCGCCTGGAGCTACTGGTTCGCCTGGACCCCGGTACTGGCGATCTTCTCCATCCTGGTGGGCAGCTACCTGCATGGGCTCTTCCCGGTGCTGGGCGAAATGTTTACCGAGAATCAGCTCGCCCTGATGACGGGTGTGGTGATTTTCGGCGGATTGTTCGTAGTCAACTGGTTTGGCCTCAAGGACGGAGCCACCCTGGGTTACATCCTGGCGGCATTCTCCCTTATCCCGCTGGTCGTCCTGACCGTGGCACCTTTTGCCACCGGCCACGTTGAGCTGTCCAACATCACCGGCAGTTGGGTCCCGGCCGACTGGTCCTGGGACATGCACCACATCCTGATTCTCCTGGGCATCTTCGCGATCGCGCAGTGGAGTGCTTGCGCCTGGGAAACGGCCGCCATCTACGGCCCCGAATACAAGAACCCAGCCAAGGACGTCTCCAAGGCGCTCTTCGCCTGCGGCGTCATCTGCTTCTTTTCGTTCGTGCTGGTGCAGGCTGCGGTGATCGGCGTGCTCGGCGTCGACGGCGTACTGGACCAACCTGTGTCGCCCCTGATCCCCGTCGCCCAGGCAGTCTTCGGCCAGGCCGGATCCATGATCACCATCATCATGCTGATCGCCGCCATGGTCCTGATCATCCAAACGGCGTACCTGGGCTCATCCCGCGCCATGCACTCCATGGCAGTGGAGGGCAACCTTCCCAGGTCCCTGGGCAAAACGAACCGCCACGGCACCCCGTTTGTTGCCATGCTGGTCATCGGGGCCTTCAACCTGGTGCTGATTCTGATGGGAAACCCCGCCGCGATTGTCGCCGCATCAGCGATCGGCTACACCTGCGCCAACGGCATCAGCCTGTTCGCCTACGTTCGGGCCAAGAAGCACCCGGCCTTCGCTTCTCTTGAAAGGCCGTTCAAGGCACCCAAGGGCTGGAAGAACGTCGCCATGCTCTTCGGCCTGTTCAATCTGCCCCTGTGCCTGATCGGCGTGGTTTACCTCAACAGCCAGGAGATCGGCTGGACCCCGACCTGGGTCGGCTTCATCGTACTGGCGCTCTACATCCCCATCTGGTTCTATTCCCAGAATGAATCGCGCCGCGCCAAGCAGAAATATGACCGCTCCTCAGATTTCGAGGTCGACAATGCGGAGAGGGTTCCAGGCCCCCGGTGACGCAACCGGCACCTGGCGCTGCCACGACGCCGGCCAGCTGGCCTTCGCCGTGATCTGACCTAAGGCAGTGACCTGAGCTATAAAGACAGGAAGGCAGGACCGTTCCAGGACGGCCTTGCCTTCCTGTTTTTTTGCCCTGGGAAGCTGCCGGTGCAGAGCAGGCTCAGGGCAGCGCAAGTACCCCCCATGCTGACGATTTTTAGCCTCGCCTCCGTACAGCGCGAGAGTAGCGGGCCGCAGAACATTACGTCCCCAAAGACAAAAATGACCTTTGGGGTGAATATTCTAAAAAAAGTCTGGACTAGATGAATTAGGGGGAGTAGGTTTGCTTGTGGGACGACAAACAGTGACCGGCATCACACCAGCAGACCTCAGAGCAGAGCTCGGCTGGCCCCTCTGAAAACAGGGAATGCCGGATCCGCAGATCCCCTCCCGGTACCTAGCCGGGGTTGTGGGGTGATCTCAGCGCAGTTCCATCACCCACCAGCAGACGAACAGTTTTGCAAAAGACGAACAGTTCTGACGACCCATCCACGACGCACTATTCACAAGGAGAAACCATGGAAACCTCTCTCGTAGGAACCCTGACCAAGGCCGGAGCCATCCACAAGGTAGTAGGCGGTTACACCGGCCTGCCGCCGATGAACGAACCCGGAACCGTCGCTGCCATCGGCGACTCCCTGCACAACCCCGAAGGCTCGGTCATGAGCGCCGGCTTCTTCGAACTGAAGGCCTCCGAGCCACTGGTGTACACCTACACCTACGACGAAATGAAGGTCGTCATCGCCGGCGAGTTCATCCTCACCGACCAGACCACCGGCGAAGTCACCCACGCCAAGGAACGCGACGTGCTGTTCTTCCCCAAGGGCACCACCGTCAAGTTCGAAACCCCCGAATACGGCCTCGGCTTCTTCGCCGGCGACCGCACCTTCGCCCCGTAAGGACCGACCATGCGTTCCGCGTCCATGCCGCCGGCAGCAGGCACAGGCCTGGAACCTGGTTTCCGCGGTGTCATCTGCGCCTCCTTCGGCGCAGGTGACACCGCGGGTCAACACACCGGTGTCCAGCCCAGGCACGATCTCCGTTTCCAAGCTGCAAACCACGAGGCCCTCACCGAGCTGAGGTCCGCACTCGGACGCTCGCACGTCGGAGTCCGTCTCGTACTCGCCGGCCCCCCGGCGGACATCCGTGCAGCCGCGGCCGCAGCCGCGGAATGCGGACTGCAGCAGGAGGAGATCACCCTCCTGAATGACGAGACCGCACCCCGGGTAATTTACTGCCCGCACTGCCACACCACCACCAAAACCGTACGGCCGGCCGGCTCCGAGGTCCAGTGCCAGGGATGTGCCACCAGCCTGGCCACCACAGATCACTTTTCGCGCCGCATGGGCGCGTACCTGGGATACTCAGCCCATGCCGAGGAGGCATCATGACTGTCACGGCACTCCCGATCGCTGCCCACCCGGCGGTGGAAGGCGGTCTCCAACTCGAGGTGACCAACGTCAGCCCCCAGACGGACTCGATCGTCAGCATCACCTTGGCTGATCCGTCGGGGGCACGCCTTCCGTCCTACGTCCCGGGCAGCCACCTGGTGGTCCAGTACGGCAGCGGCGTGAACGCCTACTCGCTGACCGGCTCCGGCAACGGGCCCTCCGAATACACCATCTCGGTCCTCCGGGTCGAGGACGGCGCGGGTGGATCGGTAGCCATGCACCAGCTCGCCGTCGGCGACCGGGTGTACGTCTCCCGGCCCCGCAGCGCCTTCGCCCCCGCTTCCACGGCCACCCACCACCTGCTGATCGCGGCCGGCATCGGCATCACCCCGGTCCTCTCCCACGCACGTTCCGCCGCCGACCGCGGGACCACATCGTCCCTGATCTATGTGTACCGGCCCGGCGCCGGCGCCCACGTGGAAGAAGCCCGGGAACTGCTGGGAGCCGGTTTGACCGAGTGCAGCAACCGCACCAGTTTCCAGAAGGTCCTCACCGAACAGCTCACCACCCAGAGCCTCGGTACCCATCTCTACGTCTGCGGCCCCACGGACTTCATGGATGCAGTCCTGGAGCAGGCCCGGGAGCTCGGATGGTCACCTGCCAGACTGCACTCAGAAGCGTTCGGCGCGGCCGAACTCGACGACGGCGAACCGTTCACCGTGAACCTGGTCCGCAGCGGCGTCAAACTGGACGTGCCTGCCGGTGTATCGCTGCTGGAAACCCTCGAAAAGGCAGGCAAGACCATCCCCAACATGTGCCGTAAAGGCATCTGTGGTGAATGTATCCTGCCGGTCCGTCGAGGAACCCCCCAGCACAGGGATCTGTACCTCACCGAGCAGGAAAAGGCCGAGAACACCACAATGATGTGCTGTGTTTCACGCAGCGAAGACCCAGAATTGGAGTTGGACCTTTGAGCATCACTATCGACAAAGACACTGACACCGCCCTCCCGGAACGCATCAGGCGCTTCCCCTTCCCCTTCACCGGCGACATGTACCGCTACAGCGCCAACGTCGAACCGGCCAACAAGAACGTACCGACAGACGCCGGCGCCTGGGGTGCCGGGCTGATCGACATCGACGAGTTCTACCACCAGGAACTGGCTGACCGCGAGGCGATCCTGGCCCGCGACCCCTCACGCATGGCCGTTCTGCCCCACATGCGGCCCGCCGTCTGGGATACCATCGCCACCCTGCTGCCGGCCATGGCCCAGGAAAACCCGGACATCATGTCCTTCCACCGCGAAGGAAACACCTGCCGCTGGCACAACAGCCTGCAGAACCTTGACATCGAATTCACCATCGGCGACGACGACTCGTTGCCTGTGGAACCCATGCGCTTCCTCGGCAGTCAGATCCAGGACGACATCGTCCTCCTGGACGTCCGGGACAACACCATGTGGCTCGACGCCGGCCTGGTCACCTTTGCGGCGGACTGGTCCTTTAATTTCGACGTCGGCATGAGCTTCCTCGAAATCCATGGCCCCGTGCCGCGGGTCAAGGAAGAAAACATCATCAGCCGCGCCGAGCAGTTCCTCATGCGCCTGCAGCCCGGCGAACAGTTCCGCCGCACCAACTGGACCATGACCATCGGAAACCGCCTGGACACCTCCACGGAAACCTACCCCGAATGGGGCCCGGACCGCGGAACCATCGCCACCGACCCGGACATGCCGGACAAGCTCCACCTCCGCGTCGAGGTCCAGCACCTCATCCGCCTCCCGCACACCGGAGTGCTGCTGTTCCTGATCCGCAGCTACCTGCTGCCCCTCAGGGACATCGCCAAGGTCCCCGAATGGCGCAGCAAGTTCGGCCACGTCCTGGCAGAACTCCCCGACGACATGGCCGAATACAAAGGCATCATCCGCTACCGCAAGGCAGCATCCGATTGGCTGTTGGCCGGCTGAAAAGCCGCCTCATTCCCCGGCCGGCGGGATTAACTTCAGTCACACGAAAGTAATTCATAAAAAAGTCTAGACTAGATGATTTATCTAGCGTAGCTTTTTCTACACGGACGGAATGTACGTGGCCGGCATCACACCGGCAGGTGGCCCTCCCGGCCCCGAACAGGGTTCGGAGGGGTCTCCAGCACAGTCTTAGTTGCACCACCGATGAACAGTTCTGACAACGGTGAACAGTTCTGAGAATCCACCTGGTTAGCCGCACTCAGCGGGTGCCAGCCCATCATCACCCTCATCCTGAACCAGGATCTATCTAGGAGATAAGCATGACTCTCGATATTGAAACTTCTGCTGCTGTTGTTGGGGTTGCGCACCCGTTGGATCCGTTGTCGCGGGCGGAGATTTCGCGT
>NZ_JBHTZA010000047.1:0-13584 GCF_042790555.1 Arthrobacter sp. NPDC056727
GTACTTACCGCATGACGCGCAAATGGTCCGGCGCAACCCCAATTCGGGTAGCGCCGGACCATTTGCGCGTCGCCGCGCTGTTTTTCTGTCGCAGGACCATTTCCGCATCGTCAGGACACCGGACCCAGGTCCCCGGACTCAGGGCACCGGACGGCCCGGCCATTCCTTGCCGGCCCACGGGTCGTAATCGGCGATGAGCTCCTCTTGGGGCGGCCGCTCCGGTTCGGAGACATGCTGCAGGTTCACGCGAACCCGGTACCAGAGCGAACTTGATCCGCGCATTCCATCGACCAGCACATCGGCCGGATGCAGCGCCGGGACAACGTCCGCATGCCGGGACTTCCATTCGTCGAGCGCGGCGAGGGCCTCTGGTTTGGTCCTGGTGCGGGCCACCTCGATGAGCGGCATGACCGACTGCCGGCGGCCGGAACCGTTGACCCCGCGCGGGGCCTTTTCCGCCGGCCCGAGCTCGGCGGCCAGTGCCAGCAGGCCGTCGAGTGAGCCGACGGCATCGTCGATGCCCGCGTGTGGGTCGCCCAAGTCCGCGAAGCGCCCCGGCACCGTGGGCACCGTAAACTGCTCCGGCCGGGCCGAGCGGACCTCGTCCCAGGTGAGCGGTGTTGACACCCGGGCATCAGGCAGCGGCCGCACCGAGTAGGCCGATGCCACCGTGCGGTCCTTCGCGTTCTGGTTGAAGTCCACGAAGACACTCTCCCCGCGCTCCTCCTTCCACCACCGTGCCGTGGCGAGGCCGGGGGCGCGGTTTTCGACCTCCCGGGCGAGGGTCTCGGCCGCGAGCCGCACGTCCCGGTACGGCCACTGCGGCGCGATGCGCACCAGAATGTGGAGTCCCCGCGATCCGCTCGTCTTCGGCCACCCCACGAGACCGACGTCGTCGAGGACTTCCCGCGCCACATACGCGACGTCCACGATCTGGGACCAGTCGACCCCCGGCATCGGATCGAGGTCCACCCGCAGCTCGTCCGGGTGCTCGAGGTCCTCGGCGCGCACGGGATGCGGGTTGAGGTCCAGGCAGCCAAGGTTCACCACCCACGCCAGGCCCGCGGCATCCCTGATCACCGCCTCCTCCGCCGACGTTCCCGACGCGTAGTGCAGCGTGGTCGTGTCGATGAAGTCCGGGTGGTTTTCGGGCACGCGCTTCTGGAAGAACGGCTCCGCGCCGATGCCCTTCGGGAAGCGCTTGAGCACCATTGGCCGGCCGCCGGCCCCGCGCAGCGCACCATCTGCCACCGCCAGGTAATACCGCACCAGGTCGAGCTTCGTCAGCCCCGGTTCCGGGAACACCACCTTGTCCGGGCTGGAGATGCGGACCTCGGTGCCGTTGATGTCCAGGATCTCGGCCGGCGTCTTCGACGGAGTCATGCCGCCACGCTAGCAGTTGGCCAACTTCACCGGAACGCCCGCGGCGTCAGCCGTTGACGAGCCGCCGCGCGGCCGCCGAATGCTCCGCGATCAGCCCGGCGACGTCCAGGCCCGGAATCTGCCCGTCGACCACCCGCCACTCGCCGCCCACCATCACGCGGTCTGCGCGGTCGGCGGCGCACAGCAGCAGGGCTGCAACGGGGTCATGGCTGCCCGAGAACCGGAGGTCGTCCAGCCGGAACAGTGCGAGGTCCGCCTGCATCCCGGGCGCCAGTTGCCCCACATCCGGCCTTCCCAGCACCGCCGCCGATCCGCGCGTGGCCCAGCCGAGCGCCCGCTCCACCGGAACGTGCGCACCGTACCGCAGCCGCTGCAGATACAGTGCCTGCCGTGCCTCCAGGATCATGTTGGACGCATCGTTCGACGCCGATCCGTCCACTCCCAGCCCCACGGGCACTCCCGCTTCCTCCAGTTCGAGCACCCGGGCGGTGCCGGACGCGAGGCGCATGTTCGACGTCGGGCAGTGGGCGACGGCGGTTCCCGCCGCTCCCAGCCGGGCAATTTCGGCGTCGCTGAAATGGATGCCGTGGCCCAGCCACGTCCTGTCGGTCAGCCAGCCCACGCTGTCCAGGTAGTCCACGGTGCGCAGGCCGAACGTCTCCAGGCAGAACTGCTCCTCGTCCAGGGTCTCGGCGAGGTGGGTGTGCAGCCTGACGTCGTGCCGGTCCGCCAGTGCGGCGCTCTCGGCCATGATCTCCTTGGTGACGGAAAACGGCGAGCAGGGCGCCAGCGCAATCTGGATCACGGCACCGTCGCCGCGCTCGTGGTAGTCGCGGATCAGCCGCTCACTGTCGGCAAGCACCGCCTCCGGCGCCTGGACCGTCGACTGCGGCGGCAGGCCGCCGTCGTCCTCTCCCAAAGTCATGGAGCCCCGGGTCAGCGTGGCCCGCATGCCGAGGCGCCGGACGGCGCCGATTTCGACGTCGACCGCGTCCTCCATTCCCGCGGGAAAGAGATAGTGGTGGTCTGCGGCGGTGGTGCAGCCGGAGAGCAGCAGTTCGGCGAGGGCCACGGTGGCTGCGAGGTCAAGGTCCTGCGGGGTGAGCCTGGCCCAGACCGGGTAGAGGTTCTGCAGCCAGGGGAACAGGGGAGCGTTGGCCACCGGACCCCAGGCGCGGGTGAGGGTCTGGTAGAAGTGGTGATGCGTGTTGATCAGGCCCGGCAGCAGGACGTGGCTGCCGGCGTCGAAGGTCTGCCCGCAGGGTGCCGACGGCGTCTGGCCGGCGCCGAGCACCTCCACAATTTTGCCGCCGCTCACCACCAGGCCGCCCGAGGCGTCGAGGCTGTTGGCGGTGAAGGCTGCGAGCGGGTTCCGGATCCAGAGCCGGGATTCGGCGGTTGAAGCTGGGGGTGCTGATGAAGGGGTGAGGGGCTGGGTCATGAGGGTCCTTGTCTGAGCGTGCTGATACTTTCCAGCTCAGTGGTCCTGTCTGCTGATCCAGGGGACGTGCGGCCCCGTATCGTGACATCCGGGCGGCAGGTCGGCACCAGCGTAGGGCTGCCCCGGCCAGGCGGTCAATGGCCGCTGATTGTGACAGTGCGGGTTGTGAGCTGCCGGTAACGCGCATTTCACATTGCGAAATTAAGTTTCCAGAAAACTATGGCGCGGACCACATTCCGGTGCTAATCTCGATGTTGCCAAAGGCGGGCACCCGGACTCCGGGAAGCTATCTACCAGGCGCAACTTAACCTTCAAAAGCACATGCTGAAGCCTGGTAACCGTCGCATCTGGTCCTTTTCCGTTCCGTCCGCGGGGTACCGGCTTCCACAGCAAAGGGAGTCGCATCATGAGTACCACCGTCACGGCCGAGGCATTCCTGGCCAGGTCCATCCAACTGGCAACCGCCAACGTCCTGAACAGCGGCGGCCCGTTCGGCGCCGTGATCGTCACCGCCGACGGTCAGACGTTCGACGGCGTCAACCGCGTCACGGCCGACAACGATCCCACCGCCCACGCCGAGGTCACGGCCATCCGCCGCGCGTGCAGCGGGCTTGGCACCTTCGACCTTCGCGGGGCCACCCTTTACAGCAGCTGCGAGCCATGCCCCATGTGCCTCGCATCCGCGCTCTGGGCCCGCATCGACCGCGTGGTCTTCGCCGCCGACCGGCATGACGCCGCCTCCGTGGGCTTCGACGACGCCGTCTTCTACGAGTACTTCGACAACGAGGACCGGCACACCCTCATGCCGGTCTCCAAGCTCGAGCTGGGCCACCCCGAAGCCCCGGCCATCCTGGAACCGTTCAACACCTGGAACACGCTCGACTCCAGGATTGACTACTAGGGCCCGGTGGCTGACATGACAATCCTGGACAACACCGCTGAAAAGCAGGCTGCGCTCGAGGGCGCAGGGCAGACAGCGGCACTCGAAATGCACCAGACGACCGGCAAGGCACAGCGGGGGAGCAGCCCCAAGCCGCCGTCGTCGAACTCGTTCCTGGACCGTTTCTTCCACATCACCCGGCGCGGTTCCACCGTGGCCCGCGAGGTGCGCGGCGGACTGGTTACCTTCTTCACGATGGCCTACATCGTCATCCTCAATCCGCTGATCCTCGGCGGGTTCAGCGCGGACAACGCTCCGACGGACGTCGCCGGCGGCTGGCTCTCGGCGGCGCAGGTGGGCGCAGTCACCGGGCTGACAGCCGGCGTCATGACCATCGCGTTCGGCCTCATCGCCAACCTGCCGTTCGGCCTCGCGGCCGGGCTGGGCATCAACTCCTTCCTCGCCGTAGCCGTGATCCACGAGGTCACCTGGGCCGAGGCCATGGGCCTGGTGGTCATCAACGGCATACTGATCGTCCTGTTCGGCGTCACCGGAGCGCGGACCGCGATTTTCCGGGCGGTGCCCAAGGAGCTGAAGGCCGCCATCACTGTGGGCATCGGCCTGTTCATCGCCTTCATCGGCTTCGTTGATTCGGGCTTCGTCAAGGCCACCACCGGCGGGCCGCCCGTCCAGCTCGGCGACAACGGCTCCATCACGTCCGTGCCCACCATCGTCTTCATCGTCGGTCTGCTGACCATGGGGATCCTCGTGGCGCGGAAGGTCCAGGGCGGCCTGCTCATCGGCATCGTCGCGACGACGGCGCTCGCCGCCATCGTGGAGGCCGTCCTGCACATCGGCCCGGCCAGCGAAACCAACCCCGGCGGCTGGCACCTGAACACGCCGGTGCTGTCCGGCCAGCTGGTCTCCGCGCCGGACCTTGGCCTGGTGGGGCAGTTCGATCTGTTCGGCGCCTTCGGCCGGATCGGCGGGCTGGCCGCCACGATGCTGGTGTTCACGCTGGTGTTCACCAACTTCTTCGACGCCATGGGCACCATGACCGGGCTCGCGAAGAGCGCAGGCGTGGCGCACAAGGACGGCACGTTCCCGCGGCTCAAGTCCGCCTTCATCGTCGAAGGCGTGGGCGCGGTTGTTGGCGGTGCCACCTCGGGTTCCTCCAACACCGTCTACATCGACTCCGCCGCGGGGATCGGTGAGGGGGCCCGCACCGGGCTCGCATCGGTGGTCACCGGCGCGCTGTTCCTGGGCTCCATGTTCCTCACCCCGCTCACCAGCGTGGTGCCGCTCGAGGTGGCAGCCGCCGCCCTCGTGGTGGTGGGCGCGATGATGATGGCGCAGATCCGCGAGATCAAGTTCAACAAGTTCGCGGTGGCACTGCCGGCCTTCCTGACGATCGTCACCATGCCCCTGAGCTACTCGATCGCCAACGGAATCGGCGTCGGCTTCGTGACCTGGGCCGTGATCGGCGCGGCCTCCGGCAAGGCGAAGAAGATCCACCCGCTGATGTGGGTGGTGACCGTGGGCTTCATTGTCTACTTCGCGCGGGGTCCGGTCGGGGCACTGCTCGGGGCCTAGGACGCGGAAAATGCCCCGCGACGCGCAAACGGCCGGCGGACACGGGAATTCGCCTATCCCCGGACCGTTCGCGCGTCGCCGGGCAGAACCGCCGTCCTAATGCTTTCCACTACCAAGGATAGGAACGAGAATGGGCACCATCGCACGGGAAGAGGGAGTGCTGCCATGCTGGATCTGATGCCGTCCCTGGCCGGCTGGCGCCCGGCGGCCACCGGCGAACGGTGCGCCGTAGCCACCATCATCGCCGCTAGCGGCTCCGTGCCGCGCCCGCCCGGAACCTCCATGCTGGTGTCCGAATCGGGCCAGATCCTCGGCAGCCTCTCCGGCGGCTGCGTGGAGGGCGCCGTGGTTGCCGCCGCGCTGGAGGTAATGGCCGACGGCGGGACGCGCCTTGCGTCGTTCGGCTTCAGTCCCGAGGACGCGTTCGCCGTCGGGCTCACCTGCGGCGGTGAGCTTGAGGTCCACATCCAGCCAATGGATGGCAGCGCTACCGGGCTCGGCGCGTTGCGGACGCTGGCCGCCGGCGATCCCGAACGGCCGCTGGCACTGATCCGGCGCATCGACGCACCGGGGGCTGTCACCGGCAGTGCATTGGGGGCTGCCGGGAAGGGCGCCGCCGCGGACGGGCAGCCGCCCTCCGTCGTCGTGGTTCCTGACCCGGGAAGCTTCCGGGTGGCTGGATCAGTCGAGATCGCGGCACTGCTGGCGCTGGGCTCCCTGCACGCTGGGGCCAGGCGGGAAGCGCTCCTGGCGGCCGCGGCCCAGCTCGAACCGCTGCTGCGGGGCGGCCGGACCGGGCTGGTCCGGCTGGCGCCGCCGCAGGGCTGCGGTGGCCTTACCGCCCCGGAGCCCGTGACCCTGCTGGTGGAAAGCCGGCTGCCGCAGGCGCGGCTGCTGGTGTTCGGCGCCAACGACTTCGGGGCGGCGCTGGTGCCGGCCGCAAAGCTGCTCGGGTACCGCGTCACGCTCTGCGATGCCCGGCCGGCCTTCGCGGCACAGGAACGCTTTGCCGCCGCGGACGAGGTAGCCACGGAATGGCCGCACCGGTATCTCGCCGGGGAGGCGGCTGCGGGGCGGATCGATTCGCGCACGGTCATCTGCGTCCTGACCCACGACCCTAAATTCGACATTCCGCTGCTGCAGGAAGCCCTGCGGCTGGACGTGGCCTACGTGGGCGCCCTGGGCTCGCGCCGCAGCCACCGGCAGCGCATTGGCGGGCTGCTCGAAGCGGGAGTTGCACCGGAGCGGCTGGCCCGGCTGCATTCGCCCATCGGCCTGGACCTCGGCGCCGTCACCCCGGCGGAAGTGGCGGTATCCATCACCGCCGAGCTGATCGCTGCCCGCACCGGTGCCGTGGCCTGCCCGCCATTGCGGGACGGCAGCGGGCCCATCCACGCACTTCCCGCTGTCGCTGCAGTTCCCGCGCCCGGCGCAGCACCAGACTTCAGTAAAGAACAGGCATCCCAGGAGATCGCATGGACATGAACACCATCGAGGCGGTGGTCCGCACCACCGACCCCGCCGACTGGCGCGACGGCGACGCCTGGCTGGCAGGCGGCACCGTCCTCTTTTCCTACGGCAGCACCGCCTTCGGCCCCAAGCCGCTGCGGCGCCTGCTGGACCTCGGCTCGGCCGGCTGGCAGCCCGTCACGGTGACGGCGGACGGCATTGAACTCGCCGCCACCTGCACCGTTGCCGAACTGTATGCGCTTCCGGAACGGCTGGCCGGAGAAGGCATCCAGAACTGGCCGGGGCTGGATCTGATCCGCCCCTGCTGCGACTCGTTCGTGGCGTCCTTCAAGGTCTGGAACATGTCCACCGTGGGCGGCAACCTGTGCACGTCCCTGCCGGCCGGCCCCATGATCTCGCTGTGCGCCGGACTGGACGGCACGGCCACGGTCCTCGGCCCGGGAGGCTCCCGCAGGGAGCTGCCGGTGGCCGGCTTCATCACCGGGGACGGGCACAATGCCCTGGCACCCGGCGAGCTGCTCCGCAGTGTCAGCCTGCCGGCGTCGGCCCTGTCCTCCCGGGTGGCGTTCCGCCGGCTCTCGCTGAGCAACCTCGGCAGGTCGGGCGTGCTGCTGATCGGAACGCTCGACGCCGGCGGCCGGTTCACGCTGACCGTCACCGCCGCCACCAAGCGGCCCGTGCAGCTCCGGTTCGGTTCCCTGCCTGAAGCGCCGGAGCTGGCAGGTGAACTCGGGGCCGCCATCCCGGAGGACCTGTACCACGACGACATCCACGGGCTGCCCGCCTGGCGCCGCGACATGACGCACCGCCTGGCCGAGGAAATCCGGGCGGAACTCACTTTGCCGGCCGGATCACCGGTGGCAGTCTCCGGCGACTTCTGGCCGCCGCAGGAAACACAGCAGACCAAGAGAGGGGCCTGAGCATGGCCATGGAAATCAACGGTGCGCCGGTGCAGGCGCAGCCGCGGCCCGGCCAGTGCCTCCGCACGTTCCTCCGGGAGCAGGGCAACTTCGGCGTCAAGAAGGGCTGCGACGGCGGCGACTGCGGTGCCTGCACCGTGCACGTGGACGGCACCCCGGTGCACAGCTGCATCTACCCGGCAGTGCGCGCCGAAGGCCACGCCGTCACCACGATCGAAGGCCTCGCAGCCGCCAGCGAGGGAGCTGAGCTGCACCCGATGCAGCAGCAGTTCCTGGACCGGCAGGGCTTCCAGTGCGGCTTCTGCACCGCCGGCATGGTGATGACGGCGGCCACGTTCGACGACGCCCAAAAGGAAAACCTGCCGCGCAACCTCAAGGGGAACCTGTGCCGCTGCACGGGGTACCGGGCCATCGCGGACGCCGTCTGCGGGCACGGGGGCCACCCGGCCCCGGAAGGCCGCGGCTCCGGAATCGCCGGCGAGGGGCAGCCCGCCCCGGAGCCCGGCCGGCTGGGTGACGACGTTCCGGCCCCCGCCAGCCGTGCGGTGGTCACGGGGCAGGCCCGCTACACGCTGGACGTCCCGGCCGAGGCTCTGCCCGGTCTGCTGCACCTGAAACTGGTCCGGTCGCCGCATGCCCACGCCCGGGTCCTGTCCATCGATACCGCCGCGGCCCTGGAGGTGCCGGGCGTGGTGGCCGTGCTCACCGCCGAGGACGCGCCGGAGCAGGTTTATTCCAGCGCCCAGCACGAGCTCTACACGGACGATCCGGACGACACCCGGCTGCTGGACACGGTGGTGAGATTCCGCGGCCAGCGGGTTGCCGCCGTCGTCGCCGAATCGGTGGCCGCTGCGGAAGCCGGCGTCCGTGCGGTCCGCATTGAATACGGGGAACTGCCCGCGGTGTTCACCCCGCAGGACGCCGTCCTGCCCGGCGCCCCCGCGCTACACGGGGACAAGGATGCCGGCACGGCGCGGATCGCCCGGCCGGAGCGGAACATCGTGGCCGAGCTGCACTCCGAACTCGGCAGCGTCGCCGACGGTTTCGCGGCGGCCGACTTCATCCATGAGCAGACCTACCGGACCCAGCGGGTCCAGCACGTCGCGCTGGAAACCCATGCGAGCATCGCTTCGGTGGACGACGACGGCCGGCTGCAGGTGCGCACCTCCAGCCAGGTTCCCTTCCTGGTTCGCCGGACGCTGTGCCGCGTGTTCGGGCTGCCGGAGGACCGGGTCCACGTGGTGGCGGGCCGGGTGGGCGGCGGCTTCGGCGGCAAGCAGGAGGTCCTGACCGAGGACATCGCTGCTCTCGCCGCCCTGAAACTGCGCCGCCCCGTGCAGCTGGAGTTCACCCGGACCGAGCAGTTCACCGCCAGCACCACGCGCCACCCGTTCACCATCAAGCTCAAGGCGGGCGCCGGCAGGGACGGCCGGCTCACCGCGCTGCAGCTGGATGTTCTGACCAACACCGGCGCCTACGGCAACCACGCCCCGGGCGTCATGTTTCACGGCTGCGGCGAATCCCTGGCCGTCTATAAGTGCGCCAACAAGAAGGTGGACGCGCTCGCCGTCTACACCAACACCGTGCCCGCGGGCGCGTTCCGCGGTTACGGGCTCAGCCAGATGATCTTCGCTGTCGAGTCGGCCATCGACGAGCTCGCCGCGGGCATCGGCATGGACCCGCTGGAGTTCCGCCGCCGCAACATGGTCCGCGAGGGCGACGACATGCTTTCCACCCATTCCGAGCCGGAGGAGGACGTCCATTACGGCAGCTACGGGCTGGACCAGTGCACGCGCCTGGTGCAGGACGCGCTGGAACGCGGCCGCGCACGCTACCGTGCCGCCGGCCTCGATGACTTGGGCCCGGACTGGGTCACGGGGGAGGGCACGGCGCTGTCCATGATCGACACCGTGCCGCCGCGGGGCCATTTCGCCCATTCCAAGCTCCGGCTCCTGGCCGACGGAACGTATGCCGCCGACGTCGGAACCGCCGAATTCGGCAACGGCACCACCACGGTGCACGCGCAGCTGGCGGCGACGGCGCTGTCCACGGTCGCCGCGCGGATCGCCGTGCGGCAGTCCGACACGGACCTGATCGAGCACGATACCGGCGCGTTCGGCTCAGCCGGAACCGTGGTGGCCGGCAAGGCCACGCTGGCCGCCGCCGAGGAACTGGCTGTCCGGATCAGGGCCTTCGCCGCCGGCGTCCGGCAGATCCAGTCGTCCGGCTGCGTGCTCGACGGAGACGCCGTCGTTTGCGAGGGAACGCGCGTCCCGCTCACGGAACTGTTCGACGCCGCCCGGCAGGCCGGCGTCGAACTCGAGGCCGAGGGCCGCTGGGGCGGCACGCCCCGCTCGGTGGCCTTCAACGTCCACGGCTTCCGGGTTGCCGTGAACACGGGGACCGGTGAGCTGCGGATCCTGCAGAGCGTGCAGGCGGCCGACGCCGGCGTTGTGGTCAACCCGCGGCAGTGCCGGGGCCAGATCGAGGGCGGCATTGCCCAGGCCCTGGGTGCAGCCCTCTATGAGGAGGTCAGGGTGGACGACGCCGGCCGGGTCACCACGGACATCCTCCGCCAGTACCACATCCCGTCCTTCGCCGACGTGCCGCGCAGCGAGGTGTACTTCGCCGACACGAACGATGCAATGGGCCCACTGGGCGCCAAATCGATGAGCGAAAGCCCGTTCAATCCCGTGGCCCCCGCCCTGGCCAACGCCATCCGGAATGCCACGGGTGTGCGGTTCGCCGAGCTGCCGATCGCCCGGGACAGGATTTACCTGGGCCTGAAGGAGGCGGGCCTCGTTCCCGATGTTGGCGGTTCTGCGGAGAGCGTTCCCGCAGGCAGCATTCCCGCAGGTCCAGGCAACGCGGAGTCACTTTGCGCCCCATAAACGCCGCCACTGGGCGCGAAGTGACCCCGCGTTGGCTTGGCAACATATAGTCGGGGGATGGAACAGCGCATCTTAGGCAAGACCGGACGGAACGTTTCAGTCGTTGGACTGGGAACCTGGCAGCTTGGCGCGGACTGGGGCAACGTTGACCCGGCGCAGGCGCAGGCCATTCTCGCCGCCTCCGCTGAGGCCGGCGTCACCTTCTTCGATACGGCGGACGTCTACGGGGACGGGCGCAGCGAGCAGGCCATCGGAGCGTTCCTCGCCGACAACCCGGGCTCGGGCATCACGGTGGCCACGAAGATGGGCCGCCGGCTCGAGCAGCAACCCGAAAACTACAACCTGGCCAACTTCCGGGAGTGGGTGGACCGGTCCCGCCGCAACCTGCGGACCGAATCGCTGGACCTGGTCCAGCTGCACTGCCCGCCCACCGCCGTGTACAGCCGCAACGAGGTTTACGACGCCCTGGACACCCTCGTGGCCGAGGGCGCTATTCAGAATTACGGCGTCAGCGTGGAACGGACCGACGAAGCCCTCGAAGCACTGTTCCACGGCGGCACCGCGTCGGTGCAGATCATCCTGAACGCGTTCCGGCTCAAGCCGCTGGAGGAGGTGCTCTCCGCCGCGAAGTCCGCCGGGGTGGGCGTCATCGCCCGCGTTCCGCTCGCCTCCGGCCTGCTGTCCGGGAAGTACACCAAGGAAACGGTCTTTGCCGCGGACGACCACCGCAACTACAACCGCGCAGGCGACGCCTTCGACGTCGGCGAAACCTTCTCCGGCGTCGACTTCGAGCTGGGGCTCAAGGCGGTGGCCGAGTTCGAACAGCTGGTGCCGAAGGGCTCGGGAACCGCGCAGGCGGCCATCGCGTGGGTCGCCGCGCAGGACGGCGTCACGTCGGTCATTCCCGGTGCCCGGTCCGTGGAGCAGGCCCGGGCCAACGCGGACGCCGCGGCAACCGTGCTCAGCCCGGAGTTCGACGAGGGCGTCCGCTGGATCTACGACCACTACTTCCGCGAGGCAGTCCACCCCCGCTGGTAATGGCTTCACCGTCCATCGAAGACTTCATTTCCCGGCTCGCCGCCGTGGAGAGCACTCCGGGGCGCACCAACTTCTTCGACCACTCGGCTCCGGCCAACGCCCTGCGCCGGCACAACCTGGCCGCCTATCTCGGGGACATGCTGGAGCGGGCACCGAAAGTGCTGCTGGTGGGGGAGGCTCCGGGCTTCCGCGGCATGCGGATCACCGGCGTTCCCTTCACCAACCGCACCATGTTCCAGGGGCCTGCCAACGCCTTCGGGCTGTTCGGTACCGGTCACCGGTATGTGCTCCTGCCGGAGGCTGCCGGCGTCGCTGCCGAGCCGACGGCAACCGTCATGTGGGAGGTCCTGGCCGAGCTCGGCTTCCTCCCGCTGCTGTGGAGCGCCTGCCCCTGGCACACGCACATGCCGGGGAAGCCGCTGTCCAACCGCACGCCAACACCGGCGGAGGCCTCGCTGGGCACCCCGTTCTGGCAGGCCCTGGCCGGGATCTTTCCCATCGAGAGGGTGGTGGCCGTGGGGAATGTGGCGCACAGCAGCCTCCGCCGCGCCGGCCTGGACGTGCCGAAAATCAGGCATCCGGCGCATGGCGGAAGGGCCCGCTTCAAGCAGGGGCTGCAGGAACTCCTCGAAGCGGGGATGGCCCGGTAGCCAAGCTAGCCGGGTCAGCCGAGCAGGTGCAGCTGGTCCGGGGTATCGAGGTCTTCACCGCCGGACTGGCCTGAACCGGGCGGCAGAGTGCAGTCCACCAGGTCGATCAGCTCCGGGTGGGCCTGCAGGAATTGACGGGCACCGGCGTCGCCGCCCGCCGACGCCGCAGCCTCCGCGCGGAGCGTGGCGTCGAGCAGCAGCGGGTGGCCGCGCCGGAGCTTCCCGGAAGCATCTTGATAGGCCGCCGCGGTGACCCGGGCCGGCCGGTGCGTCTTCAGCAGCCGGGCGACAGTTTCCGCCGTCAGCCCCGGCTGGTCCACGAGCGCCACCAGCACATGGTCTTCCGGGCGCACGCTGTCCAGTCCCAGCTGGAATGAACTGCCCATTCCGCCGGCCCACGCCGTGTTCTCCACCACGGTGTGCCGGGTCAGGTCCGTTTGCGCGCGGACGTCCCCGGCGCCCGAGCCGAGCACCACCACAACCTCCCGGCAGCCGCCGTCGAGCAGTATGTCCGCCAGGACTTCCACGAGGGTACGGCCGCGGAACGGGAGCAGGGCCTTCGGGCCGCGGCCCAAGCGGGTTCCGGCGCCGGCCGCCAGCAGCACCCCGGTGGTGCGCGGATCGGGGGAGTGGATCATGTGATCACCCTAGGGCGTTTCTGTGCGTTCGGTCGCGGTCCGGTTTCGGTGCGGCGAAATGCTACCCGGTGGTAGGGGTAGTTTGTCCAGTGAATGACGGCTAACGTCGAAGATGTCGTGTTGGCAATTGGGGGTCGTAATGGCAGCTGCAAGGGTGCAGCTGGCGGAAGGAGCGTATATGGCAGGATCATTCGTAATCGAGACGGCAGGCGCAGGACAGTACCGGTTCAGGCTGACGGCTGACGACGGAACCGTGGTTGCGGTTTCGCCCAGCTTCTCCAACATCAAGGCAGTCACAGCCGGGATCACAGCAGTCCGGGAAAGCGCGGCCACCGGCTTCGTCGTCGACCGCAGGCGTCCCTGACCTGACCCAAGAAACCACGACGGCGGCCCCCACCTTTCGGTGCGGGCCGCCGTCGTTTTTTGTGCGTTGTTAGGGTTTTCGGGTGGTCAGGCGTCGCCGCCGGCTCCTCCTGTTGTTCCCGCGGTGACGTCCAGGAGCTTGTAGCGGTCCATGGCGTACGACGGCGCGCCCTCCTGTACATCGCCCCTCGCCGCCAGCAGCTGGAGGGTTTTGACGACGATGGAGTGGGTGTCGTTTTTGAAGTAGCGGCGGGCGGCGGCGCGGGTGTCGGAGAAGCCGAAGCCGTCGGCGCCGAGGGTGGCGAACTCGTTGGGGA
>NZ_JBHTZA010000048.1:0-9750 GCF_042790555.1 Arthrobacter sp. NPDC056727
TTTTGTTGGGTCCAATAATGCTGTCGCGGACGTCGCAAAGTCCCACGGCTGAATATGTCTAAGACAGGAACTGTCGGTGTGTCGGGGACGTACTCAACGTCGCAAGTTCTAGCATCCTTCCCATGAGCATCATCCTCGTGATGAGGTGCAGGGGCTGAGCAGGGCGTGGCAACGTTCAGGTCGTTCCAAGTGATCATGCCTTCGGAGCTGCGCTACTGGACTGTCGTCGACCCCGCCTACCGGGTGGTGGTCGAGGCAGATGACTTTCTGCTGTACCACCGGCTCGGCCGGGATGGCGCGGAGTCCACCAGCCAGTCCTACGCTACGTCTCTCGCGCTGTTCTTTGACTGGGCTGCATCCATTAGTAAACCGTGGCGGGAAAGCGCTCCGTATCTCGGTCGCTTCATCTACTGGCTACAGCACTACTGTCCCGATCAAGTGCGCGCTGGTCGCAGCGACGCTGTTCGTGGGCCGCGGCGAGTCAACGCGATTCTGGCTGCGGTTCGGAGCTTTTTTCGGCATGCGGCGGCGGTGGGCCAGCTCGACCCTAAAGTGTTGGCGGTCGTTTATGACTCCTTCGATAGTCACTCGATGAACGCTATAGACCGGGGTGCCCATCCTCCCCGCGCGAGGGCGCGGCATCGTCTCTCCCAGCCGGCCTCTCCGGTCGCAAATGCTGAGGGAGAGGACATTGGCAGCCTGATCCGAGCAGCCAATAACGCCCGTGACCGATTCATTGTCATCGCCATGTGGCGCATGGGCCTACGCAGGGGAGAGCTGGCCGGTTTGCGCCGCTCTGACATCCACTTCGTGCCTGATGCATCCCAACTCGGTTGCGGCTTCAAGGGCACGCACCTTCACGTGGTACGAAGGACGAATCCCAATGGAGCTTGGGCAAAGTCCCGCCGCCAACGGGTGATACCGGCTGATTGGCTCACCGTTCAGGCCTATGACCAGTACATTGTTGAACGAGACCGTGTCGATCGTGGCGGACGGTCGGACTTTGTACTGGTGAATCTTTTCGCCGCTCCCGTTGGGGCACCGATGCGCCCTGGCGGAATCAACGAGCTCCTGGCCCGGCTATCGTCTCGCGCGCGGTTGAAGCGACCAGTTCATCCACACATGCTGCGCCATAGCTTCGCCACCAACGTAGCGGAGCATGGTGGCACGGCCGACGTCCTCAAAGAACTCCTCGGCCATGCATGGATCTCGTCCAGCGAGGTCTATCTTCACCCCTCACCCGGGAGGCTCCGCGCCGTCGTCGAGCGGATCCCCTCGCCTCGAAAGCTTGGGGAGAAACAGTGAGCTACCTGAGCAGCGGCAGCCGTTTCCGCGTTGAGGCGGTGGCGCCGAACAGCGAGTTGAATTTGTTGCATGCCGCCCTGCGGTCCGATTTTCTGACAGAGGCCGGGTGGAAGGCTGATGAACAAGTCTTGGCACCTCCAAGGAACCATCCGTTGCTTGGCATCCGGAAGTGTGCACGGAGGGACTGCAACACCAGCGTCGCCACCCCAGGCCACGACCTCTGTCGGGCCTGCGGTCGGGAGTTCGGTCGCGGACGCCTGCCCATCGAGAAGTTCGTGAACACTACGAGCGGCCGCCCGGTACGCGGCGAGAGGCTCTGCTGCGTCATTGACTGCCCTCGGCCAACCAATCAGCGAACGGGTCTATGTTTGGCACACGACTTCCGCTTCAAGCAGCACCCCTCAACAACGGTTGATGATTGGCTTCAGACCGCCCGGCCGACACCTTTGACCACCTTTGGACCATGTCGGGTGCCGTCGTGCGACCGCGTCGCGGGCGTCCCGAACAGACTTTGTCACCCGCATGCCCTTCGCTGGAGCCGGTCGCGTCGGACAGACCCACCGCCGGATTTGGAGGTTTGGGCTCGATCCCAGGAACCGCCCGCCGACAGCGGCCGCGTGGTGGTGCTCAAGGGATTACCAGATCAGGTGATCACGGAAATCCTCGCCGGACTGCAATGGCGGACCGATGACCATACCAAGACCTCCATGGTTGAGCTTCGTGCCCTGGTACGCCATGCCCGCCGACTCCAGGTGCACAGTATCTTCGATCTCCTGGATGACCCGATATGCGCGGAGTCCAGACACATGGCGGCCCTGATTCGCGCCTTGACTCTTGCCGTGCAACGGAGCCTGACGTCTCCGGAGCGAGAGCAACAACGAGATCGCTGGGATTTGGCGATATTCGGCGGCAAGGGGCAGATCAACTTCAAAGTCCTGTCTCAGCCATGGCTGCGAGAGGCGGCAAAACATTGGGTGCTGGAGGATCTTCCTTTGCACCGCGGACGACAGGCCACTGCCACTTCGAAACAGACAGTCCGCGCCATTCGGCACCTTTCCTGGAGCCTGCAGCACGGCCGCCCGGACCACGGACTTGAGCCCGGCGAGCTCGATCGCACCGACATCATCCGCTTCACCAATCGCCTGGCATACCTCGAACGCAACGGCGAGATCAGCCGCAATAAGCGCTACTTCATCAGCATCCGGGTTCGCCGCTTCCTCGATGACATCCGCTCCTTCGGCCTCACCCGTCCAGCACAGCCTCTAGCTGGGCTGCCGGACGACTTCCGGCTGCGACAAAGTGACGTCCCTAGACCGCCGGAGAGCACTGGCCCGGGCCGCGATCTTCCCATTCCGGTCCAACGATGCATCAACGAGCACTTGCCGGACCTGGAAGTACGCGCGGGACTGGACGTACGCCGTATCGTCGAAGTGCTGATCGACACGGGCCGCCGCCCCGAGGAAGCATGCCAGCTCCCTTGGGACTGCCTGGACACCACAGCCGACGGTCACCAAGTGCTGATTTACACAGACAGCAAGAACAACCGACCGAACCGTCGCCTCCCAATCAGCATCGAGACAGCAAACCTCATTCGTGAGCACCGCGAAAATGTCCACCAGCGCTTCCCCAACACACCACTGGACCAACTGGCCCTGTTCCCGCGAAACCAGCTAAACCCATACGGCATGTTCCACGTCGGGGTCCCGCACCTCGCCAAAGCCCACAGGGCATTCATCGACTCCATTGCAGAGCAGCTGATCGACGACGCCGGCCAGCCCTTTCCCCCCGCTGTCGCTGTGCCGTACTCATACAGGCACAGCTACGCTCAACGGCATGCCGATAATGGCACACCTCCCGACGTACTGCGCGACCTAATGGGGCACGTCTCAATGGAAACCACGATGGGCTACTACCGGGTGACTGAAAAGCGCGTCCGCCACGCAGTGAATCAAGTCGCCCAGCACCAATTCAACAGCCAGGGGCATCGTGTATTCGCCGACATCGCCGGGCTCGTCGCCGAAGAACACACCCGGTTACGCGTGGGCCAGATCGCAGTGCCGTTCGGCGTGTGCACCGAGCCCTCAAACGTCAAAGCCGGCGGTCATGCCTGCCCTTACAAATACAGCTGCATCGGATGCGGTCACTTCCGCAGTGACGCCTCTTACCTCCCAGAGCTCAAGTCTTATCTCCAACAGCTCCTAGCCGACCGTGAACGGATCCTCGCCGCGACGGACGTGCAGGAATGGGTCCGGGCCAAGACGGCGCCCAGTGACGAAGAAATCGAGCAGTTGCGTAGCCTGATCCGCCGCGTCGAGGACGACCTCGCTCACCTGAGCGCCGAGGACCAGCAACGGATTCAGGAAGCAATCAACGTGATTCGCAGTGCACGACAGAAGGTCTCGCTCGGCATGCCCTCAATCGGCTTTCAGGAGTTGAGGCCATGACGATTTCCGATGCTGGCCCCAGCGCGCTCACCATCGCCCGACGGCGCGACGTCGATGCCCGCCGCGCCCGAGTTACCCAGGCACTGGATGCCATGCGGACAGAAGGCAATGAAATCACCATCTCCTCCGTCGCAGCCCGAGCCAGAGTGCACCGCTCCTTTATCCACCGCCATCTTGACCTGCGCGCCGACGTTTACGCGGCCGCCGACCATCCATCCATAGCAGCGTCCGCGGCCACGCCGACCCGTCAAAGCCTCGATGCCGACAAAGTGAACCTGCGTGCCATTGTCCGTCGCCAAACTCAGCACATCGCAGACTTGGAAGCGCGACTGTCTGAAATCCTCGGCGAGCAGGCATACTCCAGAACGGGACTCGGCGCACCCAGCGACCACGCCGCCCTCGAGGGGCATAACCAAACACTACAAAACGAGATTCAGGAACTTCGGGCCAAGCTACAAGACCAGGAAGAAGAACTGGGCGCCGCCCGGGAAGCCAACCGCCAACTCATGGGTCATCTCAACCGGACATCCACAAGCAACCTGCCGCTCCCGCTTGGCTAAAGGATTGCGAGGGCGGCGGTCGGCTATACGGGAATTCGTGTGAGAGTGGGCCGGACAGGCGGTACAGGGAATACTGACCCAATGAGCGACTTCGATGGACATTTCGGACTGGACCTTGAACATCTGGTACCCGGAGTGCTGTGCCTGGAAGATGATGGGTCATTTGTACTCCAACTGACCGACTTCATATTCAAACCTGAGCAGTTAGATATGTCGCAACCAAACGTCGTGTCGTTCAGTGGAGATCCGGCCAAAGTTGTTGCAGATTTCATGCCCCGAGACATCGTTGGAGTGCTGGAGGACGGCGAGTCCGTAACACTCTTCCGTGCCCTCATGAAAGATCCGATGTTCCTATTTACGTCGGCCAGGCAGACCTTCCACGGTTCAATGGCTCTCGTTGGAGCACACCTGTCCAATGAACGTGACGATGTTTCCGGAATCAGATGGACTTGGCGGCTGCCGGCAGACATGGGCTTTCAGCAAGGAGCCTCCTCGGAAGCGGTCCCCGGCTTAATCCCGGGAGTCTTGGAAAAATGGGGTGGAGAACAAGGCCTAGGTTTCCAATTCAGAGCCACCAAGGTCACTCCAATGCAAACACTACGCAACCAGGTGCAGCTCTACTGCAGCCAGCTGCTCGGGTTGTGGACAGCCGAAAAGGTTCCCGGAGTTACCCATACTGAAGTTCTTGTCGGAAGCCGCTGGTGCGTCCTTCACGTTCAAGGCAGCGACCCAATTCCCCTTCGTCCCAGCAGATTCCTGCCGGCTCAGGATCTCTCCTTGGCCATGTTCGCCGCTTGGATACCCCTTGCTTACAAGGTTGATCCGTTTCCATTCATACTCAACGGCCTCACAAACACCCTGCAGCTCGACGCCCAAGTGTTAGCAACAGCACTGGAAGGTCTTCATCGCCGGCTTCACGTGGATAGGCCCAGACTCGTGGGGCTACCCCAACGCGCTGTGGAGCGTGCAGCGAAGCAAGCCCGAAATGCGGGCGTGGAAAAACTGCGGTCGGAAGGATACGGCGATGAGGATAAGGCCCACTCCGTCTTTAGAGAGACCTTGAGACACCTCAACCAAATGACGTACCAAGAGCGGGCGGTGGATCTGCTCAAACCCGTTCGACAAGTCGTCCCTAGCCTCTTCGGGCCTGATCTGCTGAAGTGGATCGGGATGGTGAAAAAAATCCGCAACCATCAGAGCCATCAACTTGCCCTTGAGTTTGATGAGCCATCCATCTCCCTCTACTACGTGACGGTCGAAAGCTGCCGATGGGCTATGGTCCTTCGGATTCTCCTCGAACTCAGCCCCGCATACGACTTCAAGGAAAACCTCGCGCGCTCGAATAGATTTTCCTTTGCCCTCGCCAACATTGACCGCGAAAATTTATGGCCGGAATTTTCCTCCCTCGCTGATTTTCACGCCCACGTCCAAGGAAGTGTCGTCGACGAGCCAAAAACGCTCCCTTGAGCAGTTCATCTACAAGTTAGTGCCCCGCTGCTAGCGAACCGATTCTCCATTGGCGTCCATCGGAAGTGCATCAGCACCGAAGACTAGAGCGCGATAGCGGGCCGCATCCTCACGGAGGTTGGCCGGCCACACTCCAGGGTTGTTGCTATACGTGATGTAGCTGGGCGTATGCATGATCTCTACATGCACCGCAACGTCTCCCAGTTCACGCCACCTAGTACCGGCGTCGACCAACGCCTGAACCTGGAACGGGGTCGGCCCAACTTGATTGAAGACCGGCAAACTGTCTACTGCGAAGTGAGCATGCTTCGTCACGACTTGGCGGGCAGGTACTGCATATGCATGTGCCATGTCCTCCATGTCGTCTGGCGTCGGGTCTACGGTCTTCCTGAATGACTGGCATTCCAGAACGACCTTTTTTCCCTCCTTGTCTGTCGTCACCAGCCGCAGAGCAGTGATTACACGTGGGCGCGCACCGGAATTGAACAGAATCACGGGTAGCCGAAGAACCAGACGTGACTTTTTCCAGTACCCACTGAATGTGATCACGGGGAACAGCTTTAGTCGACCCTTACGGGCTTGAAGCCAATAGAACGAGCCAACCGTGAAGAGAAGAGCGAGGCAGGATATGAATACTGGTGCTGTCATAGGAAGACAGTCTCACGAACCTATATGGAGGCCGGGCTTTATCCGCCAGCCGGCTTCCAACGTCTCAGGTGAGGTCCTGCTCATTTCTGCCAACGCATGTCTGGTTAGTACCGAACTGCCGCTCCTCGGGCAATGACGAGCTTGGAAACTTGGAGTCGAGGCTCCTGTGGGGAAGTCATCCGTTGGGTGGAACTTACTCGTCTTCCGGTTGGAAGTCCGAGGAAGCTGTCCTTGAGCCTGGCGTGACCCACTTAGGGTGAAGACATGTTCAATTCATTCCGGCAGGTCAGAGTGCTCAGGGCCCCGCTCAGTGCCGCTCTGCTGCTTGGGACACTACTAGTTCTCGAGCAGCGCACCTTCGACCGGAACACAGCCCTACTGCTCGCCCTTACAACGGCAATTGCAGTGGCCGAGCTGCTGCCATCAGTTGGGCTAGCGTGGGTTTTCTTTGCACTCCTCTTGCAGACCTTCAAGGTGTTCCCGCTGGTGCTGCTGTCCGGCGTTCTAAGCTATGTCGCCATTCCCCTGGCGGTCTTCTTCGCCACCGTCGCCTGGAAAGACCGGGCAAAGTGGATCCCCCCGGTCGCGGCGACGGCGTTCGCCGGCATCACGACGGTGAACTGGTTCTTGGATCAGACCTGGATCAGTTTCGTCTTCGGAAATCAGCTTTACGGCCGGGGGGTTCTGCGCACCATTGCATATGTCTTCCTGATTTTCGGGGCATTCGCTGCTTTGAACCTTGTGGCATGGGTTGCCGGCCACGCCAGCAACAACGCCGATAGGAGCCGCAAAGCCCAACTCGCGGCAGAGTCTCGCCTGCAGGAAGCGTCCACGGAACTCGTCCTGGAGAGGGAACGCAACCGGATCGCCAGGGAATTGCATGACGTGCTGGCTCATTCGCTAACCGTTATCGTGGCCCAAGCTGACGGCATCCGCTTCATCCATCGCACCGAACCTCAACTCGTTGAAGAGGCCTCAGAAATTATCGCTGCTTCGGCCCGGGCTGCCCTGGTTGAAACGCGCCGCCTGATCGAAGGTTTCGCCACGGACCTCAAGCACGAGCCGGGACAGCGAGCCGAAGACGTGGCGGCTCTCGCCGACCGGATGACCCAGAGCGGCATGCCCGTGAAAATCGAAACATCCGGCACCCCGTGGGACATGACACCAGCACAGCACCTGACCGTGTACCGACTGGCGCAGGAAAGCCTCACCAATGCCTTCAAACATGCGGATCGGTCACGAGGAGTGCACCTGCAGTTCCTCTGGAAGCCGGAAGCCGTTGAACTCCGGGTCCGTTCTTCTCTCCAAACAAGCACAACAGACACGAAGACCAGCGACAGTTCCGCGTTGGGACGGGGGCTGAGTGGAATGAAGGCCCGTGCCGCTGCAGCAGGAGGATGGGTCGAGACCATCAACGGGGAGGAGACATTCGAAGTCTTAGCCTTCCTACCGGCCACGGAAAAGTCGGCCTCTGACGCCCCAGACGGCCGAGTCATCTCGGCCCGGCCAGTGGAAGGAGCGAACGCATGACCGGGCCAATACGCGTCGTCCTGGTCGACGACCAGCCCCTCTTCAGTGCCGGCCTGAAAATGATCATCCGGAGCCAGCACGATCTGGAGTTCGTCGGGGACGCAGTCGACGGAGAGGCAGCGATCAAACTGGTCGAAGAAGCGAAGCCCGACGTGGTCCTGATGGACATCAGGATGCCGGTGATGGACGGTATCACCGCCACACGAAGAATCCTCTCCACAGCGAACACAGCTCCGCCAAAGGTCATCGTGCTGACCACGATCCAGCATGATGAAGCCGTAGTACGTGCCATCCAGGCGGGCGCGGCTGGATTCCTGACCAAAGACACGACCCCCGACTTCCTTCTGGCCACAATCCGAACAGTGCACTCCGGCCACTCTGTCATGGCACCGGCCCTCACCAACGAACTTCTCCGCGACTACACAACACCGGGCCCAGCTAACGACACAGCTCTGGAAGACCTCTCCGGACGGGAACGCGACGTCTTTCTGCTTGCCGCCAAGGGCCTGGGAAACGCGGACATCGCCGGTGAGTTGTTTCTCAGCGAAGCAACTGTGAAAACCCACGTCGGGAGCATCCTCGCAAAGCTCAAGCTCAAAAACCGGATCCAGCTCGTCGCCTTCGCCTACCAAAACCAACTGCTGACGTAGAAGCCACCACATCAGCCACAGGCCTTGAACCGAAACAAGGCCAGCCACCGCATTGCCAAAAACAACCTAAGGAGCACCATGAAACGAACCATCATCGGCGCGGCCGTCCTCGTCACGGGAGCAGCGGCAGCCTTGACAGCGGCCTCCATTCCGTCCGCTTCAGTCACAGCTTCCGCCGAACCCGTGCCCGGAATTGTCCGCCAGGCTGAGGCCTATGCTCAGGCGGACGCAACCGCTGAAAAGGGCATGCGAGAAGCTATCCGCGTGTGCATGGCAGGTGCGGGGTTCAAGTACACCCCACCAGCCACCATTCAAACCCTCGACCTCAGCGGGGCCATCGGTTTTCCCCGGCTAACCGTCGAGGCCGCCAAAGCGAACGGGTACGAGGGCGCGGGGGATCGAGGACCGCAGGAACCGGCCCAAGGCACGTCTGAAGGACAGCTCTTTTCTGACCCAGCTTTCATGGCTGCCCTCAACGGAAAGGGCAGCCCGACTACGGCGAGCACCGTCCAAGGAACCGGAACCGTGGCAGGAGGTTGTCGAGGAGAAGCCATGACCAAGATCTACGGCAGCGCCGACAACTACATGCTCGCAACGGGCATCGCATACAACTCCTTCTTCCCCGCCACGCTGTCCGCATCCGGCGACTCCGGACTCACCAAAGCCGTTCAGGACTGGCAAGGATGCATGAAGGAAACGGCCTACCCTTCCTTCAGCAATCCCCAGCAGGCATCGGATGCGGGTAAATCAGCCGGTGGCCAGGAGGAAATGAGGATCGCTGTGACTGACGCCGTCTGCCGGGAAAAAATCGGCTTCCACGCAGCCATCGACAAGGTTCTGGATAGGTACGTCACTACGCGCATGCGGGAGCTCGCTCCCCAAATCGAACAAGTCAAGCAGATCCGCGAAACAGCAGCAGCAAACGCCTCGGCCTTCACAGAAACTGCGGCACAGTAGCCGCAGCAACAAGTTCCAGCGGCAGCCTGTCAGTGTTCGGGGGTGACAGGCCGGCGCTGGTACACGGGCCATCCCAAAAGCGTTCCTCTCCGATGCTTAAGACGCGGTGCGCGACATCTGTAGCGGACCGGCCACCGCGCTCTCAACAGGCAAAACGACAGTAGGGTGGCACTGAGCACCGACAGAATA
>NZ_JBHTZA010000049.1:0-6717 GCF_042790555.1 Arthrobacter sp. NPDC056727
ATCGAGGAAATCACCACGGGCATCGCGGGCAAACAACTTGGGCATCGCACGCTCCATCTGTCAGAGCGTTGCTACGACCATATGACTTTGCCGGGCTCTAACGCCCATTATCTGTACAAAAACTCCGACGGCGGGTGTGGGCCCATTACTAACGACGGCGGGTGGTGCCGTCGTCGTGAACCTTACGGCCGGGCGGCGAACCGCTCCAGCAGGTCCACGTGGCCGGAGACGATCAGCATGTCCCGGGCGGACACCTTGGTCTCGGGACGGGCGTAGGTGAAGTCCTCGCCCGGGGACTTCACGCCCACGATCGTCACGCCGTACTTGGAGCGCACCTTGGACTCATCCAGCGTGAAACCTACCGTTTCACGCGGCGGATACATTTTCACGATGGCGAAGTCGTCGTCGAACTCGATGAAGTCCAGCATGCGCCCGGAGACGAGGTGCGCGGCGCGGACGCCGGCGTCGGCCTCGGGGTAGATGACGTGGTTGGCGCCGATGCGGGTCAGGATCTTGCCGTGGGACGGCGTAATGGCCTTGACCCACAGGTGCTCGATGCCCAGGTCCACCAGGTTCACGGTGATGAGCACCGAGGACTCGATGGACGTGCCCACGCCCACCACGGCTGAACTGAACTCCTGCGCGCCCAGCTGCCGCAGCGCGTCGATGTTGGTGGCGTCGGCTTCCACCACGTGGGTCAGGACAGGTGACCACTTCTGGACCAGGGCCCTGTCGCGCTCAATGGCCAGCACCTCGCGGCCCTGCTTCACCAGCTGCTCGGCGGTGGAGGAGCCGAAGCGGCCCAGCCCGATCACCAGGACCGGCGCGTTGTGGGAGGGGCGGTTGGGGGCGCCTGACGAATTAGCCAATGATTGGCCTCTCTTCCGGGTAGTGGTACAGCTGGCTGCGCTGGCGCAGGGCCAGGCCAGCGGCAAGCGTGACGGTGCCGACGCGGCCGGCGAACATCAGGACGGCCAGCACATACACGCCCTCCGGCGGCAGCTCGGCGCTGAGGTTGGTGCTGAGGCCGACGGTGGCGAAGGCCGAGATGGTTTCGAACAGCACCCGGTCCAGTGAGGCTCCGCTGATGTGCAGGAGCAGGAAGGCGGACGCGGACACCCAGGTGGCGCCCGCGACGATCACCGAGATGGCCACGCGCATAGTGCCCTCGGGGATGGTGCGGCCGTAGACCTTGACATCGGCGTCGCCGCGGGCCTCGGCGATGATGGCCAGGAACATGACGGCGATGGTGGTGACCTTGATGCCGCCTGCCGTTGAGGCGGAGCCGCCGCCGGCGAACATCAGGGCGTCCGTGAGCAGTTTGGTGGTGGACTCCATCTGGTTCTGGTCCACCAGGTTGAAGCCGCCCGAGCGCGTCATGACCGAGGCGAAGAGCGAGTGCGTGATCTTGTCGCCGAGGCTCATGGAACCGATGGTGCGGGTGTTGTCCCACTCCATGAGTGCCCACAGCACGGTGCCGGCCGCGAGCAGGATGAACGAGACCTGGATGGTGAGCTTGGTGTGCAGGTTCCACTTTTTCCAGTTCAGCCCGTTTTGCTGCAGCACCATGACGACGGGGAAGCCCAGGCTGCCCAGGAAGACGCCCAGCATGAGCGGAATGAGGATCCAGAGGTCGGTTTCGTAGGGGACGATGCCGTCCGAGTGCGGGGTGAAGCCGGCGTTGTTGAAGGACGAGATCGAGTAGAAGACGCCGTGCCAGACGGACTGCCAGAACGGCTCGCCCAGGACCATGAAGCGGGGGATCAGAGCGATCGCCAGGGCGGCCTCGATGACCACCGAGGTGGTGATGACGATCCGCAGCAGCGTACCCACCTCGCCCAGGCGTCCCGCGTTGTTCATGGCTTCCTGGGCGATGAGCTTGCCCCTGACGCCCAGCTTCTTGCTCACCATGAGGGCCAGCAGCGACGCCAGGGTCAGCGTGCCGAGGCCGCCGACAAAGATGCCGACCAGGATGATCAGCTGCCCGAAGAAGGACCAGTGCACGGCGGTGGACACCACGGTCAGGCCCGTGACGCAGACAGCCGAGACCGCAGTGAAGAGGGCCTGGTGGAGCGGTGTGAAGTCGCCGGTGGCCGAGGACGCAGGCAGCGACAGCAGGCCGGTGAAAAGGACGATGACCACCACGAAGGCGCTCAGGGCAAGCCGGGCCGGGGAGGTGTTGGCAATGTCATCGATGAAGTCACGGATGCCCGTGAATATCCACAGGCCCTCACGCTCCGGCGGTGCGGGTTGCCAGCTGGCCGGGCTCTTGGACCTCGACTGGCTTTGGGTCATGTGCGGCTGTTCCTCGATTGACTCTGCTTCCTCCAGTAGTAAACCACTAAACGCCGTGCCATGGCCGGGCCCGGGAGCAGACCGGGCTCCGGTAGCCTGTGAGTAATGACATTCCAGTCCGGACTCAGCCTTCCCGCACTGCCAACGACGGTGGTGTGGGACGCCGCCATGACGGCGTACAACTTCGGCCCCGGCCACCCCATGGCACCCGAGCGCATGGAGCTGACCGCCCGGCTGGCTTCGAGCCTGGGCCTGCTGGACCTGGCCCACGTCACGCTGTCCGCCCCGGAAGTTGCCGACGACGGCGAGCTCACCGCCGTCCACAGCCCCGACTTCGTGGCCGCGGTCCGCCGGGCCAGCGACGACCCTGCCGCCGCGGACGAGTCCTACGGGCTGGGCACCGAGGATGACCCCGCCTTTGCCGGCATGCACGAGGCCGCCGCGCGACTGGCCGGGGGCTCACTGCTCGCGGCCAACTCGATCCTGGACGGCTCGGCGGTGCGGGCGGTTAACTTCGGCGGCGGCCTGCACCATGCCTCCCGGGACCGGGCCAGCGGCTTTTGCGTCTACAACGACGCCGCCCTGGCGGTCCGGAAACTGCTCGACGGCGGCGTGCAGCGGGTGGCATATATCGACGTCGACGCCCACCACGGGGACGGGACGCAGAGCATCTTCTGGGACGATCCCCGCGTGCTCACCATCTCCCTGCATGAGACCGGGATGTCCCTGTTCCCGGGCACCGGCTTCGCCAACGAGATTGGCGGTCCCGAGGCACTGGGGAGCGCAGTGAACGTGGCGCTGCCGGCGGGAACGGGCGACGCCGGCTGGCTGCGGGCCTTCCACGCGGTGGTCCCGCAACTGGTGGGCGCTTTCGGGCCCGAGGTCATCGTCAGCCAGCACGGCTGCGACTCGCACCGGCTCGATCCGCTGACCCATCTCAACGTCAGCGTCGACGGGCAGCGGGAGGCTGCCACCGCCGTCGCGAACCTTGCCGCGCGGTACTGCGGAGACCGCTGGATCGCCACCGGCGGCGGCGGGTACCACATCACAGGCGTGGTGCCGCGGACGTGGAGCCACCTGATCGGCATCGCCGCAAATCGGCCGGTGCCGCTGCGGACCCCCGTGCCCGAGGCGTGGCGGATGTACGTGCAGGAGCGCTACGGCGTGGACACGCCCGAGAGCATGGGCGACGACGCCGATGTCTGGTGGCGCTCCTGGGAAGTGGGCTTCGATCCCAACGACGATGTGGACCGCACCGTGATGGCCACGCGCAAGGAAGTCTTCCCGCTGTACGGGCTGGACCCCTGGTTCGACTAGTTCCCTGGTTCAACTCGTTCTTCATGGGACGAAGCACCAGCGAAATAGTAGATGCCATTCGGCGTATATGTCGCTAGGGTGGGTCTCATGGTGACAGACGACGTATTTGCCGTCATTGCTGAGGCAACGCGGCGCGACATTCTCGTGTCCCTCCAGTCGGGGGACAAGGCTGTGGGGGAGCTGGTCGAGGAGCTCGCCGCGAGCCAGCCCACCATCTCCAAACACCTCAAGGTGCTGCGTGAGGCAGACCTTGTCAGCATGCGCGCGCAGGGCCAGAAGCGCTACTACGCGCTTAACACCAAGCCGCTGGAGGGGGTCGCCAGCTGGCTGGACACGTTCGACGTCGGACGCGCGGCTTCCGCTGTGGCGGCACCGGACGCTGCAACACAGCAGGCTGACGAAGCCCACGCCGGCTCCGACCGGGCGGCTGCGGCAGCCGTTGCGCCGGCCGGCGCACACGCGCCGGTTTCGGCCGGCGCGGCTTCCACCAGCGCGGCTGCCCCGGCCGCCGACGTCCCCGACGCGTTCGCAGCAGCCGCGGCAGCGCATGCCGGCAGCACGCCGGAAGACGCCACCCACGTCCTCGGGCGGCCGGCGAGCGGACAGCTGAGTCCCGCCGTCGTGGTTCCCGGCGGACAAGTGCCCGGGAGCGCCGGCCAGGATGACACCGTCCCGCAGCAGATCGGCCGCACCGTGGGCCGCGCCGCGACGAAGGCCGCCGACCTGCTGGCCAACCTGCCCAAGTTCGGCCGCAAAAAATAACCCGTTGGGCGGAGCGGCGGTTACTTTCCGAGGATCCGCACGTGGTCCGGGGTCAGCTCGGAGATCCTGCTGACGCCGAGGAGCGCCATGGTCCGGGCCATGTCCTTCTCGAGAATCTGCAGGACGCGGTCCACGCCGGCCCGGCCGCCGGCCATGAGCCCGTACAGGTAGGCCCGGCCGATGAGGGTGAAGTCGGCGCCGAGGGCAAGGGCGGCAACGATGTCCGCGCCGCTCATGATGCCCGTGTCCAGCATGATCGCAGCGTTGCTGTTGTCCGCCTTGAGCGCCTTCGAAACTCCGGGGAGCAGGTGGAACGGGATGGGGGCGCGGTCCAGCTGGCGGCCGCCGTGGTTGGAGAGCACGATGCCGTCCGCGCCGTGGTCCACCACCTTGCGGGCGTCCTCCACGGTCTGGATGCCCTTGACCACGAGCTTGCCCTTCCAGGTTTCGCGCAGCCAGTCCAGGTCCTCGAAGGTGAGGGTGGGGTCGAACATGGAGTTGATGAGGTCGGCCACCGTGCCCGTGTACCGGGAGAGCGAGGCGAAGGTGAGCGGCTCGTGGGTGAGGAAGTTGAACCACCAGGCCGGACGGTAGGAGGCGTCGAGCACTGTCTTCAGCGTCAGAGCCGGCGGAATGGTCATGCCGTTGCGGACGTCGCGCAGCCGCGCCCCTGCCACGGCGGTGTCAACGGTGACCATCAGGGTGTCGTTGCCGGCCTTGGCTGCGCGCTCGATCAGTTCGAGCGAGCGGTCCCGGTCCGTCCACAGGTACAGCTGGAACCAGTTCCGGCCGGCGGGTGCCGCCGCGGCGACGTCCTCGATCGACGCCGTGCCCATGGTGGAGAGCGTGTAGGGGATGCCGGCGGCCTCGGCGGCCTGCGAGCCGGCGTATTCGCCTTCGGACTGCATCATCCGCGTGAAGCCGGTGGGGGCGATGCCCACCGGAAGCCGGGAGGGCTTGCCCAGAATGTCGGTGCTGAGGTCGATGCTGGACACGTTCCGCAGGATGCCCGGCCGGAATTCGATGTCCAGGAACGCCTCGCGGGCGCGCCGCAGGGTGATCTCGCCCTCTGCCGCGCCGTCGGTGTAGTCAAACGGGGCCTGGGGGGTGCGGCGCTTGGCGATGTCGCGCAGTTCCCAGACGGTGCTGGCGCGCTTGAGCCGGGCCTCTTTGCTGAACTCGGGCTTCTTGAACTGCATGAGCGGGGCGAGGTCCGAGTACTTCGGGATGCGGCGCTTCAGCGCGGCCGGAACTGCGGCGGCCGCAGCTCCGGCGGCTGCTGCGGCGCCGGGCCGCGTGGCCGGGCTGCCCGTTGCGTCCGGGGCAGGGGTGGTCTCGGGGTTGCTCGGCTGGATGGTGTGGGTCATGGCTTTCCTCCGTGGGTGCTTTCCTCGGTGGGGCGTGCAGGGAAGGTGCTGAACAGCCAGAGCCTCCCCGCTGTGGTCTAACCACACTGTAAGGCATGTGGTCCAACCACATCAAGTAGCATGGTGATCATGCGTACGCACCAACTTGTCCTGCGGTGGATTGAGGACCAGCTCTCCGGCGGCCAGCTCGCCGTCGGCGGCCGCCTCCCGGCCGAGCGGACCCTGGCCGAACAGCTCGGCGTGTCCCGCACCTCCGTCCGCGAGGCCATCCGCATCCTGGAGGCCATGGGCGTGGTCCGGGCGGGTGTGGGTTCCGGCCCCGAGGCCGGCACCGTGGTGATCTCGGACCCGACGGCGGCGCTCGGCTCCGCGCTGCGGCTGCACGTGGCCACGCAGCACCTGCCTGTGGAGGACGTCGTGGAAACGCGCGTGCTGCTCGAATCCTGGGCGGCTGCCCGGGCCAGGCCGGATGCCCCTGAACTTGACCTCGCCGGCGCACTGCTTGACGACATGGACGAAGGCCACGGCACCGACGATTTCCTGGCCCTGGACGTCCGCTTCCACCTGGCCCTGGCCGACGCCGCCGGCAACGCCGTGGTCAGCGCCATGATGGGCTCGCTGCGTGAAGCCATCCAGGGCTACGCCGGGAAGCTCACCGCCAACCTGCCGGACTGGGACCACACCGCCTCGCGGCTCCGGGCTGAACATCGGGAGATCCTGGCGGCCATCCGGAAGGACGACGGCGGCCGGGCGGCCGAGCTTGTTGCTGCCCATATCAGGGGGTACTACAAGGAAGCCGGGCTGGGCCCGAAAAACGCGGACCCGGACCGGCGGTAACCAACCCGGGGCGTGGAGTTTTTGTACAGATAATGGCCCCAAATAGGCGGCAAAGTCATATGGTCGTAGCAACGCTCTGACAGATGGAGCGTGCGATGCCCAAGTTGTTTGCCCGCGATGCCCGTGGTGATTTCCTCGA
>NZ_JBHTZA010000050.1:0-5674 GCF_042790555.1 Arthrobacter sp. NPDC056727
AATGAAGTCAATGCATAATGGTGAATGGGTTTTCACCAGACCCCCTTGACATCACTCCTGTGATATTCAACACTGGTGAATGAAAAGTTCAATGGTGAATGACCTAGTCTGATAGCTCCTCCTTCAAAACAGGCCCTCACCGGCTGCGTTGATAAGGAGCTGCACAAGGCCCCGGACTCGTCCCCTCAAAGCGGAAGCCGGCCGTCGACGAGTTTCGGGGAATGCATACCGATGAAGGAGAGGACGCTCTCCCCAAGCACAGGAGCTAAGACGCTCCCCGCCTTGGATCACCACTTGATTTCAACTTCCAGGCCTCCCTACCGGAGGGCTGAACCGGCGCCATAAATCCATTACTAGCCAGGGAAGTCCCAATGTCTCAAGGAAATAGCAAGTCACTGCAGGATCTCATCGACGCAACTCCCGATCTTGTAGACCACTTCTACAATGACACCACCGCCGCACACTTCAGCCGGTCCGGCACTAAGTCCGCTGCATTCATTCCTCCAGCTTTCTCTAACTGGCGTGACGAGCAGCAGGCGTGGACCGACGGCGCAGTCCTTTTCCACCAGTCTCACCACATGCCTGAGCTCTTCCTCGAGGGACCCGACGCCTTCCGCCTGCTCCAGAAGCTGGCGATCAATTCCTTTGCCAACTTCACCCTGGACCGGGCCAAGCAGTTCGTCGCCGTCACCCCGTCTGGGCACGTCATTGGCGACTGCATCGTTTACCGCCACAGCGAGGAAAGTTTCGAGCTGGTGAGCGGCATGCCTGTACTGGACTGGGTGCACTACAACGCCGAAACCGGCGGCTACGACGTAACCGTGAAGCGCGATGACGCCAGCACCACCAATCCGACCGGCCGACGCGTGAAGTACCGCTTCCAGCTCGACGGCCCCAATGCCGGCCGTATCTTCGGCAAGGCAATCGAC
Source organism: Arthrobacter sp. NPDC056727 (assembly GCF_042790555.1). Classification (NCBI taxonomy): domain Bacteria; kingdom Bacillati; phylum Actinomycetota; class Actinomycetes; order Micrococcales; family Micrococcaceae; genus Arthrobacter; species Arthrobacter sp. NPDC056727. The sequence continues at coordinate 930 of NZ_JBHTZA010000050.1, forward strand.
GGTGAAGTACCGACGATCCCGTTCTTCCGGGTAGCGAAGGTCACCATTGCCGGATGCGAAGTGCTCGTTCTGCGCCACGGAATGTCGGGGCACCAGGGAGTTGAACTCTCCGGTCCCTACGAGGATGAAGAAACCGTACGAAACGCCCTTCTGGAAGCCGGCAAGGACGACGGACTGTTGCCGGCTGGCACCCAGGCCTACTTCAGCACGCCACTGTCCAGCGCATGGATGGCCTACCCCGTGCCTGCAATCTTCACTGGGGAAGAACTTCGCGGATTCCGGGAATGGCTGGGAGACACAAGCTGGGAAGCCAATACCCAGCTTGGGGGAAGCTTCTATTCCTCGAACATCGAGGACTACTACGTCACCCCTCACGAACTCGGGTACGAGCATGTCATCAAGTACGACCACGACTTTGTTGGACGCGAAGCGCTGGAAAACCGGTCGCTTGAATCACACCGGAAGCGGGTCACGCTTGTCTGGAACCACGAGGATCTCGCAAAGGTCTGGGGTTCGCAGTTCGGCCCCGGCCCGCGCTACAAGTCCCTCGAGTTCCCGGTCGCCTACTACGCGTTCAATCAGTTCGACGAAGTGCGCAACGAAGCTGGCGAGCTTGTAGGCGTGTCCTGCCACGCCGGATACCTCAACCCGGAAGGGGAAATGCTCTCACTGGCCATGCTCGATCGCGCGCACAGCGAGCCCGGAACGGAAGTTGTTCTGACCTGGGGTGAGATCAACGGCGGCTCCCGGAAGCCCCAGGTTGAGAAGCACGAGCAGACAACCGTTCGTGCCATCGTGGCACCGGCGCCTTACGCACGCGACGTCCAGCGAATGCAGCGCGAGACAGTTGGTGCACGCTGAGATGAAAGGATCTGCCATGGGCGTCGCGGAATCGACGCACGCACTCCTGGAGGATCATTCCCTGGAGATTACCGCCAAGGACATCAGCAACCTGGCAGAGGCCCAGGCCCTGATTCCCCGTGGAACGCGCATCAACATCACCTACCTGGACAACGAGGACCTTGCCATGCGGCGGGCCGCGGCCGCAGCCGTCAAAGAGGGCGGCTTCATCCCTGTCCCGCATATCTCCGCCCGGCGCCTGAAATCAGAAGAACAGCTCAAGGAGTTCATTGGTGCCCTCCAAGAGGACGGCACCGGGTCTGAAGTCTTTGTGATCGCCGGCGATCCGGAAACCCCAATGGGTCCTTACCGGGACTCCCTCGACATTATCCGTTCCGGCGTTCTCACCCAGCACGGCGTCAGTCACGTCGGTATAGCCGGATACCCCGAGGGCCACCCCCTTATCTCCCGCCACGAACTGCAAGCTTCGCTCACGGCAAAGGCATCGGCACTCAAGGAGCAGAACGTACCCGGCGTCATCGTTACTCAGTTCGGGTTCGACGTTGATCCGGTGATCTCCTGGATCGAAGCCGTCCGCGATGAGGGAATCGACCTTCCCATCCGCGTCGGCGTCCCGGGTCCCGCCGGCATTAAACGCCTTCTCGGTTATGCACGCCGGTTCGGTGTTTCATCCAGCGCCGGTATCGCGAAAAAGTATGGGTTCTCCATCATGAACCTAATGGGAACGGCCGGCCCCGATCGATACATCGCCGAATTGGCCTCCCGCATCGACCCGGCACGCCACGGTGACGTGAAGCTGCACTTCTACACGTTCGGTGGCCTCAGCGTCACGTCCAAATGGATCCAGGAATTTGAAAGGGGCGCATGATGTCGGCCAACTCGTCATCAACTAGCACAAAGGCCGTTGGAGAATGTGCGTCACTGATACTCCAGGGCCGCGACCGGCCGGGAATCGTTGCCGCCGTCGCAGACGTGCTGGCCAAGCATAACGGCAACATCGTTTCCCTGGACCAGTACTCGGACGATCCCGAAGGCGGCCACTTCTTCCAACGGACGATTGTCCAGCTGGAGGGACTTAAAGCGAGGCTCCCAGAGCTCGAGGCCGATCTGACAACCGCTCTGTCAGAAGGGTTCGATATCACCTTCACTCTGAGGGATCTCTCCCAGCCAAAACGCGTGGCCATCTTCGCTTCGAAGTCCGACCATTGCCTGCTGGACCTACTGTGGCGGCACAGCCACGGTGAACTGCCGGTCTCCATCGCCATGGTCATTTCCAACCATCCCGATCTCGCACGCGAGGTTCAGCGTTTCGGCATTCCCTACTTCTTTGTCCCATCGCAAGGTCCGGACAAGTCGGAAGCCGAAGCCGAGCATCTTCGGCTCCTGAAGGACAACGTAGATTTCGTTGTCCTGGCCCGGTACATGCAGATATTGTCACCCAGCTTTATCGAGAAGGTTGGTGTTCCCATCATCAACATCCATCACTCGTTCCTGCCCGCCTTTATCGGAGCTGGCCCCTACGCCAAGGCCAAGGAGCGGGGCGTGAAGCTGATCGGTGCGACCGCCCACTACGTCACGGAGGACCTCGATGAGGGACCCATCATCGAGCAGGACGTCGCGCGCGTGAACCACTCTGACTCCGCTGCGGACATGCAGCGGAGAGGTGCCAACGTGGAAAGGAATGTTCTGTCCCGCGCTGTCTACTGGCACGCGGAGGACCGTGTACTGCGGAACGGCAACCACACGGTCGTCTTTCCGTAGCTCGTCCATGGACGGGCCGGATGCCCGTTCATGTCTATCCCATCTACCAGCGCATTCAATGAGGAAGTCGACTGATGATGAACAACACCAAGCCGCAAAGCGGCAGCAAGCAAGCAAACAAGGCTGCCTGGGCCAGCGCCATGGGCACCACCCTCGAGTGGTACGACTTCGGAATTTACGGAATCGTCGCCGCCCTAGTGCTCAACAAAGAGTTCTTTCCCACTCTCGACCCTGCAATAGGAACCATCGCCGCCTTCAGCACTTTCACGGTCGGCTTTATTGCACGGCCGGTAGGGGCCCTGGTCTTCGGTGCTCTGGGCGACAAATGGGGGAGGAAAAACACCTTGATCGTCACGCTTGTGATGACTGGGGCCGTCACCGTACTAATCGGATTTCTGCCGACCTACGCCCAGGTGGGCCTCGCCGCACCGATTGCCCTCGTGGCTCTGCGCGTGCTGCAGGGCATCGGCCTCGGGGGAGAGTGGGGCGGCTCGGTGTTGTTATCGACCGAACACGCACCGAAGGGGCGGCGCAGCTTCTACGGCGGACTCATGGCCATGGGCGTTCCGCTCGGAACCTTGATCAGTTACGCCGTCTTCCTCATCATCACCCTCTTTGTGCCACAGGAGCCGTTCCTTGCCTGGGGATGGCGGATCCCATTCATCGCAGGCGCGCTCATCCTGGGAGTTGGACTGTGGATCCGGCTCGGCGTCGAGGAAACACCGCAGTTCGAAGCAGCTAAAGCCCAGCGAGCTGTCGCACCCGAAAAGCCGCTGCCCTTCGGCGAAGTCTTCCGACGCTACCCCGGCAAGCTCGCCATCGGAACCCTGTTCGCCGTAGGTTCATCCGCCGTCGCATATGTTTACCTCACCTTTCTGCTCTCATGGGCATCTGCCAAGGTCGGGTACTCCACGCCGACCCTTTTGGCCGGAATCTGCGTCGGCTCGGTAGTTTGGGCAGCAACCGCGCCTATCTGGGCGTCAATCGGGGACCAGGCAGGCGGCATGCGTCGGCTGTTTCTTGGCTGGGGCATCGTGCGCTCCCTGAGTGTCATTCCCTTCTTTTACCTCGTAGCATCCGGTGATCTCGTTCTGTTCTACATCGCAATGGGACTTATGGGCGGCATTATCAGTACTACACAGGTGCCTGCAGGCGCGGCGATTGCGAGCCTCTTCCCCGTCCACGTCCGTTACACCGGCTCCTCGTTCTCTTACCAGCTGGGAGCAATCCTCGGAGGAGGAATCAGCCCACTCGTAGCATCAGCACTGGCAGCTTCCAGCCTGGGCATCAACGGCGTTGTGGCCTATATCGTACTGGTCAGCCTGATCTCGGCCGCGGCAGGACTGGCTCTTAGCCGGACCGGGTTTGATACCCCGCGGGGCGAAGACGAAGTAGGCAACCCTCATATTGCCGATTCGGCCGTGTCGGCGACCTAACTGAAAGGAGCAGGCGGCAAACGGCATTGGAACCGGAGGCCGCCTGCTTCACATTAAGCCACGCGCACCTGCACGGAAGCAGCGTTTCCTACCTTCAGCAACGCTGTTTTGTGTAATTGAGCCCAGAAACTCGCAGTTCTTTATCCACATTCCACAGCAGCTATGCATTCTTCTGAAGGAGAGGTAATGGCAGAGCCGAAAAACGAGCCGGCCGAGGCCCCGCGGATAAGCGCTTACGGAAGTGCCTTTGAACACCGGGATGTTCATGATTTGCCCGCGGGAGAACTGGGATCGTGGCCTTGGGAAGGTTGGGGACATTATCCGCACCAGCCGCCTGACATCACAACCGGAGATTTTTAGCCCGCCCCTCGAAGCGCCGAGGCGTCGGACCCTACAGGAGAGCAGCAAGCGGTTGCGGGCGGCCCTGAACGCAGCCGACTGGCCGAAGGGCAATGAAAGAGCAGTAAATGGCATGGGATACGGAGTCGGCCAAGGAATGGTTGTTTGCAGCGGCGACCGTAGAGTTCAGTAAAGCAGGTCTCGCCGGCGCGAGGATGGACCGCTTCGCGGCAGCCGCGGGAGTCAATAAGGATCGCATCTATCAATGCTTCGGCCCCATAGAAGCATTCCGACGCTGTCCTCGTCACATGTGCGGCCAAGGCCGGCACCGATGTTTCTGCAGGCCCA
>NZ_JBHTZA010000051.1:0-5443 GCF_042790555.1 Arthrobacter sp. NPDC056727
GGCTGACATTGCCGGCCACCCGCCGTCGGGCTTTCCTGAAACAGCGGTTACTCGAAGAACTCGATCCGCGGTTCGCCCTGGACGCCGGCGCGCTGCATGGCGTCCTTCAGCTCCGGGCTGGCGAAGAACGCCCTGGCGGTCTCCACATCGTTGAAGTGGTGGATGACCAGGACATTGTCCGGATCATCCGCCATCCGGTGGACGGACTGCTGGGTGACGCCGCCGTCATTCTGCATCTCGGCGACGGAATCGTAGACCTTGCGCCATGCGTCGTAGTCGGCAACGCGGTGGAGGACGAGCGAAACAGCCATGGTACTTCTCCTTTGAAGTGGTGCTGAGGTGGTGCGCCGCACAGGTGCGTGCTGGTCAGGCGGCCGGGCCCTCGGTCAGGTAGTTGTGGACCTCGTAAAACGAGACATCCGGCTTTTCGGTGATGCCGACTTCGGCCGTGATGGGATCGATCTTCTCGCGGGCGAACGCCTCGAAGGCCTCCCGGCTGGCCCACGTGTCCACCACGCGGATGCCGTTCTCGGTGGCGGCAACCCAGTGGGTCAGGCCGCCGGGCGCGCCGGTGCCGCCCTTGGTGAAGCCCATTTTCTCGATGACTTGGTCGTACTGTTCCAGTGTTGCCCCGGCGAAATCCATGACGATGGCGACAGGCATGACGCGCTCCTAAATGCTTGCAGAATTACCTGGGGCGGCCCCGGATTGGACCGCCCAAGGCCGTGGTACTCCCGCTTGCCCGGAGTGTCAACGGTCTTTTCATTCGCCGAATGAGCCGCGTCACATTTTCCCGGGGAAGCGTAATCCGGCATCCTGTCTGCAAGAATGGCGAAGTCATGTGCGGGAGGTCACAAGCAACGGCGCTTGCGGCCTCCCGCGCCATGCCCTGGGGAGGCAAGGATGTCAGGAATCAGTTTTACGGCCATCGACTTCGAAACGGCCAACAGCCACCGCGGCTCCGCGTGCGCCGTCGGCCTGGTGAAGGTCCGGGACGGGCGAATCGTGGACACGGCGTCGTGGCTCATCAAGCCGCCGCCCGGCATCGACGACTTTGACCCCATCAACGTGGAGCTCCACGGCATCGCCGAACAGGACGTCCGGAACGCGGCCGACTGGGAAATGTCCCTCGAAGGCATCCTGCAGTTCGTCCGCGAGGACCCGCTGGTGGCGTTCGACGCCCCCTATGACGCCTCGGTCATGCGCAAGGCCACCGAGCACCAGCAGCTGGACCTGCCCGCCCAGGACTTCTACTGCGCCCTGCACCTCGCCCAGGACCACCTGGACCTGCCGCGGCACCGGCTCAGTGACGTGCTGGCCGCCCTGGGCCTTCCGCCGGTTGAGCGGCATGAGCCGCGGGCGCACGCACTGGCCTGCGCCCAGATCGTCCTCGCCATCGCCGGCCGGCACGGCTTCACCGCTCTTTCCGAGGTCTGGAAACGGCCGACGACGGCGGTCGGCAGGCGCCGCCGCGGCCGGCGCGTCCGCACGGACGCTGATCCGGAGGCTGAGCCTGATGCCAACCTCGCCGTGGTGACGCCCGACCCCGGTCCGCACCTGATTGCCACACCCGAACCGGCCACGACGGCCCGGCCGGGCAGCACCGGAACCCGCCGCACCGCGCAGCGAGCATTCAGCACCGCAGCGGGACTGCTCCGGCGGCTGACCCCCGGTCACTGACCGCTCGCGGTAACTCGCCTGCCGCATCTCCGGCCCGCCGCAGCGGCTTCATCCGCCCTGTCTGCAAGAATGCTTGAGGACCGGGACGGACGCTATTGCGGTACCGTCGCTCAGCTCAACGGGGCCTCGCGGCCGGGGAAGGCGGACATCCATGCCCATGTGGGCCCAGGCGCTGCTGTGGGGAACTCTTGCCGGCGGAGCGCTGGTTCTCGGCTCGGGACTGTCCTGGAAATGGAACATCCCGGCCAAACTCGTCTCCTCGATCATGGCGTTCGGCGCCGGCGTTCTCATCTCCGCACTGGCCTTCGAACTCGTGGACGAGGCGGTCCAGGGCGGCGGACTCTGGCCCACGGCCCTCGGATTCCTCGTCGGCGCGGTGGTGTACGTCGGCGCCAACGTGCTGCTGGCGCGCTCCGGAGCCAAGCACCGGAAGCGGTCCAAGGACCAGCAGCCCTCCGAAAAGGAGGATCCCGGCAGCGGCACGGCCATCGCCGTCGGGGCCCTTCTGGACGGCATCCCGGAATCCGTGGTCCTGGGCCTCGGCCTCGTCACGGCAGGCACGGTGAGCCCGGCCATGCTCGCCGCGGTCTTCATCTCCAACGTCCCCGAGGGGCTGTCCAGCACCGCAGGCATGAAGAAAGCCGGCCGCGGCGCCAAATACGTTTTCGGCGTGTGGGGCGGCATCGCGCTGCTGTGCGGACTCGCGTCGCTGCTCGGCTACACGGCCCTGGAAACTGCGCCCGATGAAATGGTCGCCTTCATCACCGCCGTGGCCGCCGGCGGGATCCTCGCCATGCTCGCGGACACGATGATTCCCGAGGCCTTTGAAGAGCACCACAACCTCACCGGCCTGGTGGCCGCCGTCGGTTTCCTCTCGGCCTTCACCATCCACCACGCCGGCGGGTAGTTCTCCTGGTCCGGAAGGCCTAACGCTCCCTGGGGATGAGGATCCACAGGGCGATGTAGACCAGCTCCCCGACACCGAACAGGCCGAACAGCACAAAGCCGATGCGGACCAGCGTCTTGGGAACCCCGAAGCGGGCAGCCACCGCCGCGCAGACGCCCGCGATCATCTTGCCGCTCCTGGGGCGGACCATGCCAGCTTCCATGCCGCCACAGTAGCAGCCGCCCGGCCGCACGTCAGCGGCGCAGAGCGCCCCGGTTTTCGGGACCCTTAACCCCGACGACGGATGGCCGGCGACGCTGGCGCCCACCCGCCGTCGAGCTTTAGACGAGCGGTCCCTTTTGTGCCTCATGGCCAGGACCGCTCAAGCCGCGGAGCGTCACCGTCCGGGCGGCGAGCACCTCAAATGTGGTCTGACGGGAGCCGGCGTGAGCAGTGGGCGTTCCGGGCGGAATGACGCTGGCCCGCTGTCCCCAGCGGGCAAGGAACTGCCGGACGGATACAGGGGCCGTCCGTCCGCCATCGCAACGAACACGTCGCTGATGCGGTTGTCCAGAACTGGCATCCCAGGCCTCCCCGTGTTCTGGGGACCCGCGTCAGATCGGCATGCACGTCCATTTCGCCCCCAATTGCGTTTTCAGACAGCACCATGGTTGCGGCCACAGCCTAGAAAAAACTTGCGGCGGGAGCAATGTCCTGACATGTGGTGGGGGACCCGGCTGACGGCTTGTTAGCTGACGCGTTCAGACTCCACGGGAGTGCCAGACGCCCCGCTGGCTGCCTCCAGCCGCAGTTCAAGGTCCGCCATGACCATCGCAGCGAGGTCCCGAAGGTTGGCATTGTCCTCGGCGGTCATGGTGCGCGGTTCGAAATCCAGAATGCACAGGGTGCCCAGGTTGTAGCCGCTCCGGGTCTTTAGGGGAACGCCGGCGTAGAACTTCAAGCCGAATTCACCTGCGACCAGGGGATTGAGCAGGGTCCTCGGGTCCTCGGGTGCGTTCTCCACCACCCAGAGGCCGTCCTGCAGGATCGCCGACGCGCACAGGCCGGAGTCCCGGCTGATCTGCTCCACGTCCACGCCGTGGTGGGACTTGAACCAGATCCGGTCGTGGTCAACGATGGACACGATCGCCACCGGCACGGAGAACAGCCTGGCCGCCAGCGCGGTGATCCTGTCGAAGGCACCGTCCGGGGGAGTGTCCAGGATGCCGTAGCTGCGCACCGCCTCCATCCGGGCTTCCTCGTCGGCGGGAATGATGGAGGCGTCCACCTTGTGCTTTCCGCGGCTGCTCAGGGACAGCTCATACAGGGCCTGGCTGACCTCGGTGGTCGATGGCCTGTCCTCCGGGTTCCGGGCCGTCATGGCGGTCACGAGGAGGCGCCACTCCGGCTCGATGCTGTCAGGGATGTGTGGGTCCTCCATGAGGCGAGCGAGGGCGCTCTGCAGCGGGTCGCCCGGGAAAGCCTGCTGCCCTGTCAGGCACTCGAGCAGCACCAGGCCCAGCGAGTAGACGTCGCTGGCTGGCCCGACGGGCTCGGCCTTGGCCTGCTCCGGGCTCAGGTAGCCGGCGGTGCCAAGGAAGCCTCCGCCCTGCAGGTCAGGTTCGTCAGCCATGAGTGCGATGCCGAAGTCCGTCAGCTTGGCGTGCATCCGGGCGGTGTCGTGCTGGTAGTCAAACACCAGGATGTTGCCCGGTTTGACGTCCCGGTGAATCACGCCGCTTTCATGGATGTAAGCGAGGGCATCGGCCACGTCGTAGCCGATCTCGGCCGTATGCCGGGGGGAGAGCGGCCCCTCGCTGAGGCGGCGCTTGAGATCAGGGCCCTCAACGAGCTCCATTACGAGGTAGACCCGGGGGCGCCCGGGCCCCTGCCGGTCCACCCCGGCGTCAAGGAGGGTAATCAGGCTGTGGTGGTTCAGGGCAGCGAGGACCTTGACTTCGGCGTCGTCGTCGCGCGTTGTTTCCTGCGTTGTGTCTCGTCGGTTGATGACCTTGACGGCGACCTCCCGTTCAAGGGACTCGTCCACCGCCCGGTACACGTTGGCCATGGCACCGGAACCAATCTGTTCCACCACGCGGTACCTGCCGCCGAGGATTGCGCTTTCTGCCATGCCGGGTTGTACGGCCATTGGGTACCTTTATTTCCTGCCGAGCCCTCGGGGCTGGCCATATACGTGCGCTGAATCGCTATTTCGGGCAGAGCGCCCTGAATGTGTTCCTGAGTACGCAGAAGGAGCCGACATTCGCCGGCTCCTTCTTTTGCTTGGCCTAGATAAGGCTGGGGGCACTCGCCAGGATGTAGTCAGCTGCAGCGGGCCCGGTCATGGCCAGTTCGCAGTTCTCGGGATCGATGCCGCGTTCCTTGAGCGCCGCGAACAGGGCTTCGGGGGCGTCGGGCTGTACCTTGTGGATCAGGCACCAGCTTGTGTAGAGGCCGTAAAGCTCGTCCGGCCCGAGAACTGTGTCAGTCTCCCGCTCTGTGGTGAGCGCTTCTGCGACGAATAGGTCAAACTGGGTGGCATCCATTTTTGGGCTCCTTATAGGGCATGCACATTGATCCGCCGTTTCTGCTTCAGCGATAAACGGATCGACGCCCGGAGGCCAGCGATCTACCTGAAACCTATGCGAGACAGACTGTTCTGTCTAGTTGAGCCGGTAACGCGCAAAGCAATCCGGGCGGCTGCACTACTGATGAGTACGGTTGGACTCTTCCGATGCCGCACTCCCGGCCGCCACTTCCCCTCACTTGCGTCGATTTGCGCGGGCGTTCCGGGGCGTGTAGAGTCTTTCGAGTCGCCGCCGCTGATGCGGAAAGATAGCGACCGACCCCCTTTCAAATGGCCTGGAAAATGGTGCG
>NZ_JBHTZA010000052.1:0-4541 GCF_042790555.1 Arthrobacter sp. NPDC056727
GGGCGGAAGCCTGATGCAGCGACGCCGCGTGAGGGATGACGGCCTTCGGGTTGTAAACCTCTTTCAGTAGGGAAGAAGCGAAAGTGACGGTACCTAACCAGAAAGCCACGGCTAACTACGTGCCAGCAGCCGCGGTAATACGTAGGTGGCAAGCGTTGTCCGGAATTATTGGGCGTAAAGGGCTCGCAGGCGGTTTCTTAAGTCTGATGTGAAAGCCCCCGGCTCAACCGTGGAGGGTCATTGGAAACTGGGAAACTTGAGTGCAGAAGAGGAAAGTGGAATTCCACGTGTAGCGGTGAAATGCGTAGAGATGTGGAGGAACACCAGTGGCGAAGGCGACTCTCTGGTCTGTAACTGACGCTGAGGAGCGAAAGCGTGGGGAGCGAACAGGATTAGATACCCTGGTAGTCCACGCCGTAAACGATGAGTGCTAAGTGTTAGGGGGTTTCCGCCCCTTAGTGCTGCAGCTAACGCATTAAGCACTCCGCCTGGGGAGTACGGTCGCAAGACTGAAACTCAAAGGAATTGACGGGGGCCCGCACAAGCGGTGGAGCATGTGGTTTAATTCGAAGCAACGCGAAGAACCTTACCAGGTCTTGACATCCTCTGACAACCCTAGAGATAGGGCTTCCCCTTCGGGGGCAGAGTGACAGGTGGTGCATGGTTGTCGTCAGCTCGTGTCGTGAGATGTTGGGTTAAGTCCCGCAACGAGCGCAACCCTTGATCTTAGTTGCCAGCATTCAGTTGGGCACTCTAAGGTGACTGCCGGTGACAAACCGGAGGAAGGTGGGGATGACGTCAAATCATCATGCCCCTTATGACCTGGGCTACACACGTGCTACAATGGACAGAACAAAGGGCAGCGAAACCGCGAGGTTAAGCCAATCCCACAAATCTGTTCTCAGTTCGGATCGCAGTCTGCAACTCGACTGCGTGAAGCTGGAATCGCTAGTAATCGCGGATCAGCATGCCGCGGTGAATACGTTCCCGGGCCTTGTACACACCGCCCGTCACACCACGAGAGTTTGCAACACCCGAAGTCGGTGAGGTAACCTTTTAGGAGCCAGCCGCCGAAGGTGGGACAGATGATTGGGGTGAAGTCGTAACAAGGTAGCCGTATCGGAAGGTGCGGCTGGATCACCTCCTTTCTAAGGATATTATACGGAATATAAGACCTTGGGTCTTATAAACAGAACGTTCCCTGTCTTGTTTAGTTTTGAAGGATCATTCCTTCGAAACGTGTTCTTTGAAAACTAGATAACAGTAGACATCACATTCAAGTAATACAAGATATCACATAGTGATTCTTTTTAACGGTTAAGTTAGAAAGGGCGCACGGTGGATGCCTTGGCACTAGGAGCCGATGAAGGACGGGACGAACACCGATATGCTTCGGGGAGCTGTAAGCAAGCTTTGATCCGGAGATTTCCGAATGGGGAAACCCACCACTCGTAATGGAGTGGTATCCATATCTGAATACATAGGATATGAGAAGGCAGACCCAGGGAACTGAAACATCTAAGTACCTGGAGGAAGAGAAAGCAAAAGCGATTTCCTGAGTAGCGGCGAGCGAAACGGGATTAGCCCAAACCAAGAGGCTTGCCTCTTGGGGTTGTAGGACACTCTGTACGGAGTTACAAAGGAACGAGGTAGATGAAGCGGTCTGGAAAGGCCCGCCATAGGAGGTAACAACCCTGTAGTCGAAACTTCGTTCTCTCCTGAGTGGATCCTGAGTACGGCGGAACACGTGAAATTCCGTCGGAATCTGGGAGGACCATCTCCCAAGGCTAAATACTCCCTAGTGACCGATAGTGAACCAGTACCGTGAGGGAAAGGTGAAAAGCACCCCGGAAGGGGAGTGAAAGAGATCCTGAAACCGTGTGCCTACAAGTAGTCAGAGCCCGTTAACGGGTGATGGCGTGCCTTTTGTAGAATGAACCGGCGAGTTACGATCCCGTGCAAGGTTAAGCTGAAGAGGCGGAGCCGCAGCGAAAGCGAGTCTGAATAGGGCGTTTAGTACGTGGTCGTAGACCCGAAACCAGGTGATCTACCCATGTCCAGGGTGAAGTTCAGGTAACACTGAATGGAGGCCCGAACCCACGCACGTTGAAAAGTGCGGGGATGAGGTGTGGGTAGCGGAGAAATTCCAATCGAACTTGGAGATAGCTGGTTCTCCCCGAAATAGCTTTAGGGCTAGCCTTATGTGTTAGAGTCTTGGAGGTAGAGCACTGATTGGACTAGGGGCCCCCACCGGGTTACCGAATTCAGTCAAACTCCGAATGCCAATGACTTATCCTTGGGAGTCAGACTGCGAGTGATAAGATCCGTAGTCAAAAGGGAAACAGCCCAGACCGCCAGCTAAGGTCCCAAAGTATACGTTAAGTGGAAAAGGATGTGGAGTTGCTTAGACAACCAGGATGTTGGCTTAGAAGCAGCCACCATTTAAAGAGTGCGTAATAGCTCACTGGTCGAGTGACTCTGCGCCGAAAATGTACCGGGGCTAAACGTATCACCGAAGCTGCGGACTGTTCTTCGAACAGTGGTAGGAGAGCGTTCTAAGGGCTGTGAAGCCAGACCGGAAGGACTGGTGGAGCGCTTAGAAGTGAGAATGCCGGTATGAGTAGCGAAAGAGGGGTGAGAATCCCCTCCACCGAATGCCTAAGGTTTCCTGAGGAAGGCTCGTCCGCTCAGGGTTAGTCGGGACCTAAGCCGAGGCCGAAAGGCGTAGGCGATGGACAACAGGTTGATATTCCTGTACCACCTCCTCACCATTTGAGCAATGGGGGGACGCAGGAGGATAGGGTAAGCGCGGTATTGGATATCCGCGTCCAAGCAGTTAGGCTGGGAAATAGGCAAATCCGTTTCCCATAAGGCTGAGCTGTGATGGCGAGCGAAATATAGTAGCGAAGTTCCTGATTCCACACTGCCAAGAAAAGCCTCTAGCGAGGTGAGAGGTGCCCGTACCGCAAACCGACACAGGTAGGCGAGGAGAGAATCCTAAGGTGTGCGAGAGAACTCTCGTTAAGGAACTCGGCAAAATGACCCCGTAACTTCGGGAGAAGGGGTGCTCTGTTAGGGTGAAAGCCCGAGAGAGCCGCAGTGAATAGGCCCAGGCGACTGTTTAGCAAAAACACAGGTCTCTGCGAAGCCGTAAGGCGAAGTATAGGGGCTGACGCCTGCCCGGTGCTGGAAGGTTAAGAGGAGCGCTTAGCGTAAGCGAAGGTGCGAATTGAAGCCCCAGTAAACGGCGGCCGTAACTATAACGGTCCTAAGGTAGCGAAATTCCTTGTCGGGTAAGTTCCGACCCGCACGAAAGGCGCAACGATCTGGGCACTGTCTCAACGAGAGACTCGGTGAAATTATAGTACCTGTGAAGATGCAGGTTACCCGCGACAGGACGGAAAGACCCCGTGGAGCTTTACTGCAGCCTGATATTGAATTTTGGTACAGCTTGTACAGGATAGGTAGGAGCCTTGGAAACCGGAGCGCTAGCTTCGGTGGAGGCATCGGTGGGATACTACCCTGGCTGTATTGACCTTCTAACCCGCCGCCCTTATCGGGCGGGGAGACAGTGTCAGGTGGGCAGTTTGACTGGGGCGGTCGCCTCCTAAAAGGTAACGGAGGCGCCCAAAGGTTCCCTCAGAATGGTTGGAAATCATTCGCAGAGTGTAAAGGCACAAGGGAGCTTGACTGCGAGACCTACAAGTCGAGCAGGGACGAAAGTCGGGCTTAGTGATCCGGTGGTTCCGCATGGAAGGGCCATCGCTCAACGGATAAAAGCTACCCCGGGGATAACAGGCTTATCTCCCCCAAGAGTCCACATCGACGGGGAGGTTTGGCACCTCGATGTCGGCTCATCGCATCCTGGGGCTGTAGTCGGTCCCAAGGGTTGGGCTGTTCGCCCATTAAAGCGGTACGCGAGCTGGGTTCAGAACGTCGTGAGACAGTTCGGTCCCTATCCGTCGTGGGCGCAGGAAATTTGAGAGGAGCTGTCCTTAGTACGAGAGGACCGGGATGGACGCACCGCTGGTGTACCAGTTGTTCTGCCAAGGGCATCGCTGGGTAGCTATGTGCGGAAGGGATAAGTGCTGAAAGCATCTAAGCATGAAGCCCCCCTCAAGATGAGATTTCCCATTCCGCAAGGAAGTAAGATCCCTGAAAGATGATCAGGTTGATAGGTCTGAGGTGGAAGTGTGGCGACACATGGAGCTGACAGATACTAATCGATCGAGGACTTAACCATATTTTTGAATGATGTCACACCTGTTATCTAGTTTTGAGAGAACACTCTCAATTTGTTTGGTGGCGATAGCGAAGAGGTCACACCCGTTCCCATACCGAACACGGAAGTTAAGCTCTTCAGCGCCGATGGTAGTTGGGGGTTTCCCCCTGTGAGAGTAGGACGCCGCCAAGCTTGTTATCTTTATATCATCGCGGGGTGGAGCAGTTCGGTAGCTCGTCGGGCTCATAACCCGAAGGTCGCAGGTTCAAATCCTGCCCCCGCAACCAAATATATGGTTAAATAAGGAGTGCCCTAAGGG
>NZ_JBHTZA010000053.1:0-4518 GCF_042790555.1 Arthrobacter sp. NPDC056727
GCGCCACAGTAACTCCCGTTCCGTTCGCAAAAACAGTACGGGAACTCAAGCACCAAACCACCGGCGCAACAGCCCACTAACACCACGGCAAAACCGAAGGGAAATGACGAATGAAACCAGCCGTGCCTAGTGCCGCCCGCACTGGAAGAGATTCGCCACAGCGCACGACACCGCCGGCGGTAAGAGCCGAACTCGGGAGACTTTGATGACTGCGAAGATTATCGATGGAGCTGCTGTCGCCAGGCGTGTACATACCGAGGTCGCCGAGCGAGTAAAAAAATACACTCATCGGACCGGAAAGGTTCCAGGGTTGGCCACTGTGCTAGTCGGCGATGACCCCGCCAGCGGCGTATACGTGGCCAGGAAACGCAAGCTGGCCGCGGAGGTGGGAATTGCCGACCTGCACCGGCATCTTCCTGCGAACGCTACTGAGTCGGTCATCGCGGCAACGCTGGACGAGCTTGGCAGCGATGACACAGTCTCCGGAATCCTCCTGCAGCTACCACTGCCCGGGCGCATGGATTCCGGACAACTCATTGAACGAATTCCGGCATCAAAGGACGTGGACGGTCTGACCACAACCAGTGCCGGCCTGCTCGCGCGAGGCCAGGCAGGACTGCGGCCCTGCACCCCAAGTGGGGTTATGCGTCTGCTGTCCGAGAGCGGCATCGAGCTTGCAGGGCGCAATGCTGTAGTCGTCGGTCGGTCTGAGCTCGTCGGAAGGCCCATGGCGCAGCTCCTGCTGCAACAGCACGCCACTGTGACGATTGCGCATTCGCGGACACGTAATCTCGCCGATCTGACTCGGCAGGCGGAGATTTTGATCGCTGCCGCAGGTGTGCCGGGATTGATCGGCAGTGAACACATAGCGGCGGGAGCAACAGTGATCGACGTGGGTATCCATCGCACTGACCGTGGAATTGTAGGCGATGTCCGTTTCGACGAAGCCACTGCCGTTGCGGGCGCCATAACACCGGTCCCGGGCGGAGTCGGACCCATGACGATCGCCATGCTGCTCAGCAATACCATGGACGCCGCCGAGGCATGTGAGTCGCGGTAAACAAGACCCGTTTTGCCGCCCGTTTGGCCCGCCACTTGGATTCACAGACGAATGTCGTTCTGGGGCTAGGGTTCGGGTCAGCGGTCGCTTGATGCGATCGGTGTGACCTGAGCCCGGCCCGGAGGCGTTGCGCTAAATGACCGCCAGGAGTTTCAGGAGTGTGCAAACCAAGCCAGAGTCCATGAAAACACTACTCACAGGCTGGTCTGATCGCCCAGGCGCATTTTCGCGTTCCCTTTGGGGCATGCGATGGCAAATAAGGAGTTTGGGCCCGTCAGCCCCAGACCGGAAGTTCGATTATGAAATCGTCCGTATTCATCGCCGTTGATGGTCGGGCAGGCGCGGGCAAGACTTCTGTCACGGAACAGCTTGCCAAACTGTTGGGTCGGCGGGGTTCAGTGGCAGTCATCTCTCTAAAAGACCTGTATTCAGGCTGGGACGGCCTTGTCGAAGGCATCCATCGCTGCGATAAAACAGTCCTGGATCCGCTCCTGCAAGGCCGGCCAGTGAAATGGCTCGCGTGGGATTGGGCTGCTGGAGAATACTCTCAGGAGCGCGTGACGGAACCCGCTGATTTCGTGATTCTGGAAGGAACAGGGGCAGGAGCTGCGCCACTGAGAGCCCACTGCGAAGTCGTGGTGTGGATTGAAGCGTCAGGGGCGCCTGCCTGCCGCAACGACATGGGTTCAAGGGATAAGGGCGATGCAGCGCACTGGAAGCGATGGGCTGTGCAGGAAGACGCACTGTACTCGTCAGACGATGTATCGCTGGCGGCCAGCATCGTAGTTTCGCCCAACGGGGAGTTCGACACTTCCGCTGCGGCCGGCAATGTCTTGGACGCACTGAGCGAACTTCCAGCGTTGCACGGATCACTGGGTTCCTCGGAGTATTCGAAAGACGAGGATGCCATCCTGGTCCGGCACCACTATGCAAAACCTGACCCTGAATACATCTTCGACCAGCTGTTCGGAAGCTCGAGTAATGCCGTCTGGCTGGACGCCTCAGACGCAGGTACCCCGGAGGCGGGACCGCGGAGCCGCTTCAGCATCATGGCTGACGACGCTGGCAGCAGAGGCCGCCGTATGTCGCACCACAACGGGCTAACCGAAGTGGTCTTCGGCCCTGGAACCGCTACTCCTGCCACTGCGCGCCTACATCAGCCGTTCTTCCAGTGGCTAGGTTCGGTTTGGGGGCAGACCTCATCCGGTACTTCCACACATCCAACCGGTCCACCAGGGCTGGAATGCGGTTTCGAACTCGGGTGGCTGGGATATCTGGGTTACGGCCTTAAGCGCGAGTGCGGCGGCCATGACGTGCCCGCTTTGGGCAAACAGATTCCTGACGCCCAGCTCCTTTTCGCGGGACGGGCGGTGATTATCGACCATGAAAAACACGAAATCTGGCTTCTCGCCCTCAACGCACCCGACGCGGCTCCATGGCTGGACCACGCTGAACATGTTTTCGCTGAGGCACACCCGTTGCCGGCAGCTCCCGCGGCTGTTGGCCAAACCCCAGTCTTCCAGGCACGAGACGCCGCGGACACCTACCGCTCCAAAGTCCTCTCTGCAAAAGCTGAGATAACTGAAGGCAACACATACGAGGTCTGTCTCACGACCACCCTCGAGGCGACACTTGAGCTTACCTCCGCGACTTCCGGGCCAGATCCGTGGCAAATCTACCGCACACTGCGCCGTCAAAGCCCTGCCCCGTTTGCGGCCTTTGCCCGTTTCGGAGCATTGACCATCGCGAGTTCGTCACCCGAACGGTTTCTCAGCATCGCAGAGGACGGCGCAGTGCGTGCCGAACCCATCAAAGGCACCCGCCGCCGCTCGCCCCATGCGGACCGGAACGAGGACGCCTCGGTCCGCGCGGAGCTGGCAGCAAATCCTAAAGACCGGGCAGAAAACCTCATGATCGTCGATCTGCTACGAAACGACGTAAGCCACTTCGCCGTCCCGGGCTCAGTCACAGTCTCCCGGCTTTTCTCGGTGGAAACCTACTCAACGGTCCACCAGCTGGTAAGCACCGTTGACGCCCAATTGCGGCCCGAGACAGCCAGGGCGCAGGTCCTTGCAGCGGCCTTTCCACCTGGTTCCATGACCGGAGCGCCGAAAATCCGGACGATGGGCATCCTCGATCATCTTGAATCCGGTCCTCGAGGGGTCTATTCAGGTGCAATCGGCTATTTCTCCCGAAACGGTGCCTCTGATCTGTCCGTGGTGATCCGCACTCTTGTGATGCACCGGGTGGACGACACGATGAAGCTCACGATCGGGGTCGGCGGGGCCATCGTCGCAGACTCGACACCCGAAGCTGAGCACGAGGAAATCCGCACTAAGGCGTGGGCGCTGTTAAACGTTCTCGGCACAGAATTCCCGGAGTAAGCAAACGGCGCCCCGGCAGGTGAGCGGTGTCTACCTACCGAGTATCAAGCTCATAGCTTCAGCCCGGGTCGCAGGGTCATGCAATTGGCCTCGAACTGCGCTCGTAACCGTCTTTGAGCCAGGTTTCCGGATGCCGCGCATGGACATGCACAGGTGCTCACATTCAACGACAACTATTACTCCGCGCGGTTGAAGATGCCTGACCAGAGCTTCGGCGATGTCCGTAGTTAGCCGCTCCTGTACCTGAGGCCTGTGCGCGTAAATATCTACAAGCCGTGCCAGCTTGCTGAGACCGGTGACCCGGCCGTCGGTCGAAGGGATGTAGCCGACATGAGCATGGCCGTGGAAAGGAACCAAGTGATGTTCGCAGGTCGAATAGAACGGTATGTCCTTGACCAGTACGAGTTCTTCGTGCTCGATGTCGAATGTCACGCCAAGGACGTCCTCAGCCTTCTGATGGAGACCGCCGAATGTCTCGGCAAAGGCCCGGGCCACCCGTGTCGGTGTCTCTTTGAGCCCGCCTCGGTCGGGATCTTCCCCGACCGCAATCAGAATTTCGCGGACCGCCGCTTCAATACGTGCCTGGTCAATAGACGGGTCGAGCCCGGTCTGACGTGTGAGGCCGTCGTGTTCGGATAACACCAGAGTTGTTCCTTTACCTTTTAGCCTGCTCGGCCCAAGCCGCTCAGGGTGAGGGATGACTTCTGTCGGCCATCTGGCACGCCGATGCCACAAACGTCGGGAAGTCAGCCCTTCTCGATCACATATTGCTCACTCTTGACGAAGCCTGGCGCCGACCCGCCGCTGCCGATTTCATGCCCGAAGGCTGGCCCAGGACTAGCCTGCTTTCAAAGTATTCACATCGACGTCGCCGCGTGGGGCGGGGCGCCGAGTTCCTCGGAGACTTTGTGTGTTGCTTCGAGCAGGAGGGCCCGGACGCGTTCGTACTCGGCGGCGGGAATGTTCTCTCCGGGCATGACGACGGTCATGACAAGGGGCAGTGAGTCTGCGGCGGTGAACACCGGAGCGCTGATCGAGGAGGCGCCGGGGATGATCGCCCCGGTCGCGACAGCT
>NZ_JBHTZA010000054.1:0-4305 GCF_042790555.1 Arthrobacter sp. NPDC056727
GGGCGGAAGCCTGATGCAGCGACGCCGCGTGAGGGATGACGGCCTTCGGGTTGTAAACCTCTTTCAGTAGGGAAGAAGCGAAAGTGACGGTACCTGCAGAAGAAGCGCCGGCTAACTACGTGCCAGCAGCCGCGGTAATACGTAGGGCGCAAGCGTTATCCGGAATTATTGGGCGTAAAGAGCTCGTAGGCGGTTTGTCGCGTCTGCCGTGAAAGTCCGGGGCTCAACTCCGGATCTGCGGTGGGTACGGGCAGACTAGAGTGATGTAGGGGAGACTGGAATTCCTGGTGTAGCGGTGAAATGCGCAGATATCAGGAGGAACACCGATGGCGAAGGCAGGTCTCTGGGCATTAACTGACGCTGAGGAGCGAAAGCATGGGGAGCGAACAGGATTAGATACCCTGGTAGTCCATGCCGTAAACGTTGGGCACTAGGTGTGGGGGACATTCCACGTTTTCCGCGCCGTAGCTAACGCATTAAGTGCCCCGCCTGGGGAGTACGGCCGCAAGGCTAAAACTCAAAGGAATTGACGGGGGCCCGCACAAGCGGCGGAGCATGCGGATTAATTCGATGCAACGCGAAGAACCTTACCAAGGCTTGACATGGACCGGATCGCTGCAGAAATGTGGTTTCTCCTTTGGGGCCGGTTCACAGGTGGTGCATGGTTGTCGTCAGCTCGTGTCGTGAGATGTTGGGTTAAGTCCCGCAACGAGCGCAACCCTCGTTCCATGTTGCCAGCACGTAGTGGTGGGGACTCATGGGAGACTGCCGGGGTCAACTCGGAGGAAGGTGGGGACGACGTCAAATCATCATGCCCCTTATGTCTTGGGCTTCACGCATGCTACAATGGCCGGTACAAAGGGTTGCGATACTGTGAGGTGGAGCTAATCCCAAAAAGCCGGTCTCAGTTCGGATTGGGGTCTGCAACTCGACCCCATGAAGTCGGAGTCGCTAGTAATCGCAGATCAGCAACGCTGCGGTGAATACGTTCCCGGGCCTTGTACACACCGCCCGTCAAGTCACGAAAGTTGGTAACACCCGAAGCCGGTGGCCTAACCCCTTGTGGGAGGGAGCCGTCGAAGGTGGGACTGGCGATTGGGACTAAGTCGTAACAAGGTAGCCGTACCGGAAGGTGCGGCTGGATCACCTCCTTTCTAAGGAGCACCTACAGCACGGTGCCTGTGGCGTATGCCTGGGTGACTGGTGTTGTCAGGAGTAAAGGCCCGCAGCACAGACGTTCGTTCTGTGGCGGGTGCTCATGGGTGGAATATCAATGAATAGGTGCCTGGTGGCGCGGATTGTTGGTGAGTACGGGTTGGCCTCCTTTGGGGGGTTGGTTCAGGAAATGCCGGGGGTTCGTTGTTGTTGGGTGGTGTTTGGCACACTGTTGGGTCCTGAGGCAACAGGGCTTCCGGGGAGGGTTTGTTTCTCTTGCCGGGGGTGCTTTGTTTCTGGTTTCCTGGCTGCGCCGATCGCGCACGGTGGTTCCCTTTGTGGGGGTCTGGTGTGTGGGGTGTGTGGTACGGGGTTGTTGTTTGAGAACTACATAGTGGACGCGAGCATCTTTTATAAGAAGCAATTTCCAAGATATTTGAACCTGGATCTGGCTGCATGCTTTTGGGTGTGTGGTTGGTTTCCGTGGTTCTCTCGAAAATGTTTTTGATCTTTGTGGTCAAGTTTTTAAGAGCACACGGTGGATGCCTTGGCATTAGGAGCCGAAGAAGGACGTAGGAATCTGCGATAAGCCTGGGGGAGTCGATAACCGGACTGTGATCCCAGGGTGTCCGAATGGGGAAACCCCGCCAGACGCGCGAGTGATCTGGTGACCCGCATCTGAACACATAGGGTGCGTGGAGGGAACGCGGGGAAGTGAAACATCTCAGTACCCGCAGGAAGAGAAAACAACAGTGATTCCGTTAGTAGTGGCGAGCGAACGCGGATCAGGCTAAACCGTTTCCATGTGTGATAGCCGGCGGGCGTTGCATGGGCGGGGTTGTGGGACTTGTTGTCCTGGTTCTGCCGGACCGGGGAGGTGTGAGTGCTGGTATAGGTGAACGGTCTTGAAAGGCCGGCCGTAGAGGGTGTGAGCCCCGTAACCGTAATGCTGTGCGCCGCCTTTGATGAGTATCCCAAGTAGCACGGGGCCCGAGAAATCCCGTGTGAATCTGTCAGGACCACCTGATAAGCCTAAATACTCCCTAATGACCGATAGCGGACCAGTACCGTGAGGGAAAGGTGAAAAGTACCCCGGGAGGGGAGTGAAACAGTACCTGAAACCGTGTGCTTACAATCCGTCGGAGCAGCCTTGTAGTTGTGACGGCGTGCCTTTTGAAGAATGAGCCTGCGAGTTAGTGTTACGTCGCGAGGTTAACCCGTGTGGGGAAGCCGTAGCGAAAGCGAGTCTGAACAGGGCGTTGCAGTGGCGTGATCTAGACCCGAAGCGAAGTGATCTACCCATGGCCAGGTTGAAGCGACGGTAAGACGTCGTGGAGGACCGAACCCACTTCAGTTGAAAATGGAGGGGATGAGCTGTGGGTAGGGGTGAAAGGCCAATCAAACTTCGTGATAGCTGGTTCTCCCCGAAATGCATTTAGGTGCAGCGTTGCGTGTTTCTTTCCGGAGGTAGAGCTACTGGATGGCTAATGGGCCCTACAAGGTTACTGACGTCAGCCAAACTCCGAATGCCGGTAAGTGAGAGCGCAGCAGTGAGACTGTGGGGGATAAGCTTCATAGTCGAGAGGGAAACAGCCCAGACCACCAACTAAGGCCCCTAAGCGTGTGCTAAGTGGGAAAGGATGTGGAGTTGCGAAGACAACCAGGAGGTTGGCTTAGAAGCAGCCATCCTTAAAAGAGTGCGTAATAGCTCACTGGTCAAGTGATTCCGCGCCGACAATGTAGCGGGGCTCAAGTACACCGCCGAAGTTGTGGCATTCACATATTTTCCAAGCCTTTGTGGTTCAGGAGTGTGGATGGGTAGGGGAGCGTCGTGTGGGCGGTGAAGTCGCGGTGTAAACCAGCGGTGGAGCCTACACGAGTGAGAATGCAGGCATGAGTAGCGAAAGACGGGTGAGAAACCCGTCCGCCGGATGATCAAGGGTTCCAGGGTCAAGCTAATCTGCCCTGGGTAAGTCGGGACCTAAGGCGAGGCCGACAGGCGTAGTCGATGGACAACGGGTTGATATTCCCGTACCGGCGAAAAACCGCCCATGTTGAACAGGGGATACTAACCGCCCGAGACCTGCCTGACACCCCTTGTGGGTGAAGGGTTTTGGTGGAGCGCGGGACCTGATCCTGGGAGGCAAGCGTATTAACAGGTGTGACGCAGGAAGGTAGCCGAGCCGGGCGATGGTTGTCCCGGTCCAAGGATGTAGGGCGAACGGTAGGCAAATCCGCTGTTCATGTGCCTGAGATCTGACGGGACTCCCGTAAAGGGGGGATTCGGTGATCCTATGCTGCCTAGAAAAGCATCGGCGCGAGGTTTTAGCCGCCCGTACCCCAAACCGACACAGGTGATCAGGTAGAGAATACTAAGGCGATCGAGAGAATTATGGTTAAGGAACTCGGCAAAATGCCCCCGTAACTTCGGGAGAAGGGGGGCCCCAACCTTGAACACCACTTGCTGGTGGGAGGGGATCGGGGCCGCAGAGACCAGGGGGAAGCGACTGTTTACTAAAAACACAGGTCCGTGCGAAGTCGCAAGACGATGTATACGGACTGACTCCTGCCCGGTGCTGGAAGGTTAAGAGGACCGGTTAGCCTCACGGCGAAGCTGAGAATTTAAGCCCCAGTAAACGGCGGTGGTAACTATAACCATCCTAAGGTAGCGAAATTCCTTGTCGGGTAAGTTCCGACCTGCACGAATGGAGTAACGACTTCCCCGCTGTCTCAACCATAAACTCGGCGAAATTGCAGTACGAGTAAAGATGCTCGTTACGCGCAGCAGGACGGAAAGACCCCGAGACCTTTACTATAGTTTGGTATTGGTGTTCGGAGTGGCTTGTGTAGGATAGGTGGGAGACGTTGAAGCCCGGACGCCAGTTCGGGTGGAGTCATCGTTGAAATACCACTCTGGTCACTTTGGACATCTAACTTCGGCCCGTAATCCGGGTCAGGGACAGTGCCTGATGGGTAGTTTAACTGGGGCGGTTGCCTCCTAAAAAGTAACGGAGGCGCCCAAAGGTTCCCTCAGCCTGGTTGGCAATCAGGTGTCGAGTGTAAGTGCACAAGGGAGCTTGACTGTGAGAGAGACATCTCGAGCAGGGACGAAAGTCGGGACTAGTGATCCGGCGGTACATTGTGGAATGG
>NZ_JBHTZA010000055.1:0-2792 GCF_042790555.1 Arthrobacter sp. NPDC056727
CCATTCCACAATGTACCGCCGGATCACTAGTCCCGACTTTCGTCCCTGCTCGACCCGTCGGTCTCACAGTCAAGCTCCCTTGTGCACTTACACTCAACACCTGATTGCCAACCAGGCTGAGGGAACCTTTGGGCGCCTCCGTTACTCTTTAGGAGGCAACCGCCCCAGTTAAACTACCCATCAGACACTGTCCCTGATCCGGATCACGGACCCAGGTTAGACATCCAGCACGACCAGAGTGGTATTTCAACGACGACTCCACAACCACTGGCGTGGCCGCTTCAAAGTCTCCCACCTATCCTACACAAGCCGAACCGAACACCAATATCAAACTATAGTAAAGGTCCCGGGGTCTTTCCGTCCTGCTGCGCGAAACGAGCATCTTTACTCGTAGTGCAATTTCACCGGGCCTATGGTTGAGACAGTCGAGAAGTCGTTACGCCATTCGTGCAGGTCGGAACTTACCCGACAAGGAATTTCGCTACCTTAGGATGGTTATAGTTACCACCGCCGTTTACTGGCGCTTAAGTTCTCAGCTTCGCCGACCCGAAAGTCAGCTAACCGGTCCCCTTAACGTTCCAGCACCGGGCAGGCGTCAGTCCGTATACATCGCCTTACGGCTTCGCACGGACCTGTGTTTTTAGTAAACAGTCGCTTCTCGCTGGTCTCTGCGGCCACCCCCAGCTCAAGCAGCAAGTGCTATCACCAGGAATGGCCCCCCTTCTCCCGAAGTTACGGGGGCATTTTGCCGAGTTCCTTAACCATAGTTCACCCGAACGCCTCGGTATTCTCTACCTGACCACCTGAGTCGGTTTAGGGTACGGGCCGCCATGAAACTCGCTAGAGGCTTTTCTCGACAGCATAGGATCATCCACTTCACCACAATCGGCTCGGCATCAGGTCTCAGACTTATATGCACGACGGATTTGCCTACCGTGCGTCCTACACCCTTACCCCGGGACAACCACCGCCCGGGCTGGACTACCTTCCTGCGTCACCCCATCGCTTACCTAGTACAAGTCTGGTTCGTCGGCTCCACCACTACCCTCAACTCCGAAGAGATCGGGCCGGCTTCACGGACTTAGCATCGCCTGATTCAGTATTGGGCGTTTCAAAGCGGGTACCGGAATATCAACCGGTTGTCCATCGACTACGCCTGTCGGCCTCGCCTTAGGTCCCGACTTACCCTGGGCAGATCAGCTTGACCCAGGAACCCTTAGTCAATCGGCGCACACGTTTCTCACGTGTGTATCGCTACTCATGCCTGCATTCTCACTCGTGAACCGTCCACAACTCGCTTCCGCGGCTGCTTCACCCGGCACACGACGCTCCCCTACCCATCCACACAGGCGTTGGCCCTATATGTGTGAATGACACGACTTCGGCGGTACGCTTGAGCCCCGCTACATTGTCGGCGCGGAATCACTTGACCAGTGAGCTATTACGCACTCTTTCAAGGGTGGCTGCTTCTAAGCCAACCTCCTGGTTGTCTCTGCGACTCCACATCCTTTCCCACTTAGCGTACGCTTAGGGGCCTTAGTCGATGCTCTGGGCTGTTTCCCTCTCGACCATGGAGCTTATCCCCCACAGTCTCACTGCCGTGCTCTCACTTACCGGCATTCGGAGTTTGGCTAAGGTCAGTAACCCGGTAGGGCCCATCGCCTATCCAGTGCTCTACCTCCGGCAAGAAACACACGACGCTGCACCTAAATGCATTTCGGGGAGAACCAGCTATCACGGAGTTTGATTGGCCTTTCACCCCTAACCACAGGTCATCCCCCAGGTTTTCAACCCTGGTGGGTTCGGTCCTCCACGAAGTCTTACCTCCGCTTCAACCTGCCCATGGCTAGATCACTCCGCTTCGGGTCTAGAGCGTGCAACTCAATCGCCCTATTCGGACTCGCTTTCGCTACGGCTTCCCCACACGGGTTAACCTCGCTACACACCGCTAACTCGCAGGCTCATTCTTCAAAAGGCACGCAGTCACGACTGACAGCACAAGTGCTGCCAGCGACGCTCCCACGGCTTGTAGGCACACGGTTTCAGGTACTATTTCACTCCGCTCCCGCGGTACTTTTCACCATTCCCTCACGGTACTATCCGCTATCGGTCACCAGGGAATATTTAGGCTTAGCGGGTGGTCCCGCCAGATTCACACGGGATTTCTCGGGCCCCGTGCTACTTGGGTGTCTCTCAAACGAGCCGTTGATGTTTCAGCTACGGGGGTCTTACCCTCTACGCCGGACCTTTCGCATGTCCTTCGCCTACACCAACGGTTTCTGACTTGCCGACCAATCGGCAGATTGATCAAGAGAACTCCCACAACCCCGCATGCGCAACCCCTGCCGGGTATCACACGCATACGGTTTGGCCTCATCCGGTTTCGCTCGCCACTACTCCCGGAATCACGGTTGTTTTCTCTTCCTGAGGGTACTGAGATGTTTCACTTCCCCTCGTTCCCTCCACACTGCCTATGTGTTCAGCAGCGGGTGACAGCCCATGACGACTGCCGGGTTTCCCCATTCGGAAACCCCCGGATCAAAGCTTGGTTGACAGCTCCCCGGGGACTATCGTGGCCTCCCACGTCCTTCATCGGTTCCTGGTGCCAAGGCATCCACCGTGCGCCCTTAAAAACTTGGCCACAGATGCTCGCGTCCACTGTGCAGTTCTCAAACAACGACCAGCCACCCATCACCCCACCCTTACAGGTGAGTGCACTGGGGCCGGCAACCGAAGGCGACCATGACGGCCGTACCTTCAGATACCCAACAGCGTGCCCGACCCGACCGATC
>NZ_JBHTZA010000056.1:0-3627 GCF_042790555.1 Arthrobacter sp. NPDC056727
AGATCGAGTCGCTCTACGACCGCTACCAGAACGTTTACGGCCGCTAGTTCCGGCCCCGCACACCCCCAAGACTTTCCAAGGAGACACCATGTCCAACGCCAACAACACCTCCCTCGAGCACTACGAGGTCTGGTTCCTCACCGGCAGCCAGCACCTCTACGGCGAGGACGTCCTGAAGCAGGTGGCCGCCCAGTCCCAGGAGATCGCCGCCGCCCTGAACGAATCCTCCGACGTCCCGGTCAAGCTCGTCTGGAAGCCCGTGCTCACGGACTCGGACGCGATCCGCCGCACCGCGCTGGAGGCCAACTCGGACGATGCGGTGATCGGCGTGACGGCGTGGATGCACACCTTCTCCCCGGCCAAGATGTGGATCCAGGGCCTGGACCTGCTCCGCAAGCCCCTCCTGCACCTGCACACCCAGGCCAACGTGGACCTGCCGTGGGCGGACATCGACTTCGACTTCATGAACCTGAACCAGGCCGCGCACGGCGACCGCGAGTTCGGCTACATCCAGTCCCGGCTGGGCGTGCCGCGCAAGACGGTCGTGGGCCACGTGTCCAACCCCGAGGTGGCCCGCCAGGTGGGCATCTGGCAGCGCGCCTCCGCCGGCTGGGCGGCCGTCCGGAACCTGAAGCTGACCCGCTTCGGGGACAACATGCGCAACGTCGCCGTCACCGAAGGCGACAAGACCGAGGCCGAGCTGCGCTTCGGCGTCTCGGTCAACACCTGGTCCGTCAACGAGCTCGCCGACGCCGTGCACGGCGCCGCCGAGTCCGACGTCGACACTTTGGTTGCCGAGTACGAGCGGCTTTATGAGGTGGTTCCCGAGCTGAAGGCCGGCGGGGCCCGCCATGAGTCCCTCCGCTACAGCGCCCGGATCGAGCTCGGGCTGCGCAGCTTCCTCGAAGCCAACGGCTCCGCTGCGTTCACCACGTCCTTCGAGGACCTGGGCGAGCTGCGGCAGCTTCCGGGCATGGCCGTGCAGCGGCTCATGGCCGACGGCTACGGCTTCGGCGCCGAGGGCGACTGGAAGACCGCCATCCTGATCCGTGCCGCCAAGGTCATGGGCGCCGGGCTGCCCGGCGGGGCCTCCCTGATGGAGGACTACACCTACCACCTGGCGCCCGGACAGGAGAAGATCCTCGGCGCGCACATGCTGGAGGTCTGCCCCTCGCTGACCGCCAAGAAGCCGCGCGTCGAGATCCACCCGCTGGGCATCGGCGGCAAGGAGGACCCGGTCCGGATGGTGTTCGACACCGACGCCGGCCCGGGCGTCGTCGTCGCCCTGTCCGACATGCGCGACCGGTTCCGCCTCGTGGCGAACGCCGTCGACGTCGTCGACCTCGACGAGCCGCTGCCCAACCTGCCGGTGGCACGCGCCCTCTGGGAACCGAAGCCCGACTTCGCCACGTCCGCCGCCGCCTGGCTGACCGCCGGCGCCGCGCACCACACCGTCCTCTCCACCCAGGTGGGCGTGGACGTGTTCGAGGACTTCGCCGAGATCGCTCAGACCGAGCTGCTCACCATCGACGAGGGCACCACCCTCAAACAGTTCAAGAAGGAACTCGCCTGGAACGCCGCCTATTACCGGCTGGCCGGCAGGCTGTGACCGAAAATAGGGCTGTGACCGAATACAGAATCCGGGCGGGGGAGTACACCGCCACCATCACGGCCCTGGCCGGCGCGCTGCGGGAGCTGCGCCACCGGGGACGGGACCTCATCGTCCCGTTCCCGGCGGGCGGATCCATTCCCGACTACCGCGGCATCGTCGCGGCGCCCTGGCCCAACAGGATCGCCGACGGCCGGTACACGTTCGACGGCGCCGAGTACGAGGTGCCGGTCAACGAGGCCGACCGCGGCTGCGCCCTGCACGGGCTGGTGTTTCCGCTGGAGTGGACTCTCGAGTCGCATGATGAGTCATCGGTGACGGTGTCCTGCTCCCCGGAGCCGACGGCGGGATACCCGCATGAGCTGCGCGTCGCCGTCGAATACCGGCTGGCGGACGACGGCCTGCACAGCACGGTTACGGTGGCGAATCTCGGCGGCACCGCGGCGCCGTACGGCGTCTGCCCGCACCCCTACCTGGTGGCCGGGCCGTCACCCCTCGACGAATGGACCCTTGAAATCCCCGCCGGGACGTTCCTCGAAGTCACGCCGGACCGGCTGCTGCCGAAGGAAACGCGCAGCGTGGACGGGCACGAGTTTGATTTCCGCGCACCGCGCCGCATTGGCGGCACGGAGATCGACCACGCCTTCACGGACATAGAGTTCGACGGCGGCGGGGAAGCCCGTGTGCTGGTCCGGGACCCGGGTGGGACCGGCGTCGGCATGGCCTGGGACGGCACCTGCCGCTGGCTGCAGATCCATACCGCGGACAAGCAGCCCCCGTTCCCGAACCGGCTGGGCCTCGCCGTGGAGCCGATGACCTGCCCTCCGGACGCCTTCAACAGCGGCACGGACCTGATCCGGCTTGAGCCGGGCGCCACGCACCGGGCGTCCTGGAGCATCTTCGCCACGTGACAGCAAGACCCATAAGGTGACAGCCAACCCCGCGCCGCGTCCTCCTGTGATGGAGGACGTGGCGCGTCGTGCTGGGGTGTCCCACCAGACGGTGTCGCGCGTGCTGAACGCGCATCCAAATGTCAGCGCCCGGACTCGCAAGCGCGTCGAACGTGCCATCGCCGAACTGGGGTACCGCCGCAACACCGCGGCCCGAAGCCTTGTCACCCGGCGCTCCCAGGCCATCGGCGTCCTGGCCGCCGGCACCGCGCACTACGGCCCGGCCAACACGCTTCTTGGCGTCCAGCAGGCAGCCCGGAACGAGGGCTATGCGGTCAGCATGGCCAGCCTCAGCGAGGTGACCCCTGCAGGCATCGACGACGCCCTTGAGCACTTCCTGCTGCAGTCCGTGGACGGGATCGTGGTGATCGTGCCGCACCAGACCATGTTGGAGTCGCTGCGCTCCATCACCGTGTCCGTCCCGCTGGTTGCCGTGGGTTTCGGGGCGGATGAGCACCTGACGGTCGCGGCTGTGAACCAGCGCGCCGGTGCGGCCCTCGCCGTGCAGCACCTGGTCAACCTTGGCCACACCTCCATCGCCCACATTGCCGGTCCGCAGGACTGGATGGACGCCGTGGCCCGCACCGAAGGCTGGCGCCGGCCCCTTGCACAGGCCGGGCTCCCGGAAGGCTTGCTGATCCCGGGGGACTGGAGCGCCGAAAGCGGCTACCGCGCCGGGCTGGAACTGGCCAACGCCGGTGGGGCGACGGCTGTGTTCGCGGCCAACGACCAGATGGCACTGGGCGCGCTGCGCGCCTTCAGCGAGGCCGGCCTGCGCGTCCCGGAGGACATCAGCGTGGAGGGTTTCGACGACCAGCCGGAGGCCGGTTACTTCGTCCCGCCGCTGACCACCGTGAACCAGGGCTTCAAGGAGCTCGGCGCGCGCTGCATCCGGATGCTGCTGTCCGACATGGCCCAGGGCCCCTCGGGCGCGGCCTCGGTCCTCAATCCCAAGCTGGTGGTGCGGGGCTCGACGGCGGCCCCCAGGTAGGTGGGCCTCCGGACGCCGGTGGCTTCCCGCATCCAGTACGACGACGGCCCCGCACCTTTTTCGCAAAGGTGCGGGGC
>NZ_JBHTZA010000057.1:0-3056 GCF_042790555.1 Arthrobacter sp. NPDC056727
GCCCCGCACCTTTTTCGCAAAGGTGCGGGGCCGTCGTCGTACTTTGACCGTTGTTGCCTGCTAGGCGTTGCTCGATTCCCGGGTGTCCGCGGCCACCGTCGGTTCGGCCGGCGCTTTGGTCCCTTCGGTGGCGGGCGGCGTGGTCTTCAGCCTGAAACGCTTGGCGATGGAGGATCCGCCGCCGGCGCGGTTCTTGTTGAAGATGTCGAAGCCGACGGCGAGCAGGAGGACCAGGCCCTTGATGAGCTGCTGGTAGTCGGTGCCGAGGCCCAGGATGGACATGCCGTTGTTGAGGACGCCCATGATGAGGCCGCCGATCATGGCTCCGGCCACCGTGCCGATGCCGCCCTGGACCGCTGCTCCGCCGATGAAGGCGGCGGCGATGGAGTCGAGCTCGAAGCCGGTGCCGCCCGCGGGCTGGGCGGAGTTCAGGCGGGCGGTGAAGATCAGGCCGGCCAGGGCCGCGAGGACGCCCATGTTCACGAAGAGCCGGAAGGTCACGGCCTTGGTCTTGATGCCGGAGAGTTCGGCGGCGTGCAGGTTGCCGCCGATGGCGTAGGTGTGGCGGCCGAAGATGCTGTTGTTCATCAGCGCCGAGTAGGCGATGACCAGGCCCGCGAGGACGATCAGCACGATGGGGGTGCCGCGGTAGCTGGCGAGGAGGAACGTGATGATGAGCATCAGCAGGGCGATGAAGGCGGTCTTGGTGGCGAACCAGGCCATGGGTTCGTTCTCGAGGTTGAACTTCCGGCGGACGCGGCGTTCCTTGATGGACTGGAACAGCAGGGCTGCGGTGCCGCCGACGCCGAGGATCACGGTGAGCCATTCG
Organism: Arthrobacter sp. NPDC056727; assembly: GCF_042790555.1. Taxonomy (NCBI): domain Bacteria; kingdom Bacillati; phylum Actinomycetota; class Actinomycetes; order Micrococcales; family Micrococcaceae; genus Arthrobacter; species Arthrobacter sp. NPDC056727. The sequence goes on from NZ_JBHTZA010000057.1 coordinate 830, forward strand.
AGCACCGAGGTGCCGCCGGAGATGTCCGGGAGGAAGCCGCCGCCGAGGGCGCGGAGCTCGTCCGGGAACGGGGTGATCTGCTGGTTCTTCAGGGTGATCAGGGTCAGGCCGCGGAAGATGAGCATGCCGGCGAGGGTGACGATGAATGCGGGGATGCCGACGTAGGCGATCCAGTAGCCCTGCCACGCGCCCACGAGGGCGCCGACGAGGAGGCAGGCCGGGATGGCCGCCCACCAGGCCCAGCCCCAGTGGACGATCATGACGCCGGCGACGGCGCCGATGAACCCGGCGATGGAGCCGACGGACAGATCGATGTGGCCGGCGATGATGACCATGACCATGCCGATGGCAAGGATGAGGATGTAGCTGTTCTGGACGACGAGGTTGGTGACGTTCTGCGGTTCCAGCAGGATCCCGTCGGTGAGGACCTGGAACAGCAGGACGATCAGGATCAGGGCGACGAAGATGCCGACCTGGCGGAGGCGGCTTGCCAGGAAGCCGAGGGATTCTCGTAAGGCGGACATGGTTCGTTATTCCTTCTCTTGGGTCATGTAGTGCATGAGTGTTTCCTGGGAGGCCTCGGCGATGGGGACTTCACCGGTGACGTGGCCGGCGGACAGGGTGTAGATCCGGTCGCAGATGCCCAGGAGTTCGGGGAGTTCGGAGGAGATCACAATGACCGCTTTTCCCTGCGCGGCGAGCTCGGCGATGATCGTGTAGATCTCGAACTTGGCGCCGACGTCGATGCCGCGGGTGGGCTCGTCCAGGATCAGCACGTCGGGGTCGGAAAACATCCACTTGCTCAGGACCACTTTTTGCTGGTTGCCGCCGGAGAGCTTCCCGGTGATGGCCGCGACGGACGGGGCCTTGATGTTCATGCTCTTCCGGTAGCTGTTGGCCACCGTGGTTTCCTGGTTCGCATCCACCCAGCCGCGCTTGGCGAGCTTGGGCAGGGCGGCCATGGAGATGTTGCGCTTGATGTCCTCGATGAGGTTGAGCCCGTAGTGCTTGCGGTCCTCGGTGGCGTAGGCGATGCCGTGCCGGATGGCGTCGGGGACGGTGGAGGTGTTGATTTCCTTGCCGTACTTGAACACCTTGCCGGAGACGGCGCGGCCGTAGGTGCGGCCGAAGACGCTCATGGCCAGTTCGGTGCGGCCGGCGCCCATCAGGCCGGCGAGCCCCACCACTTCGCCCTTGCGGACGTTGAGGCTGGCGTTGTGCACCACGGTGCGGGTGTGGTCCTGCGGGTGCTGGACCGTCCAGTCTTCGATGCGCAGGACTTCCTCGCCGATCTGCGGTTCGCGCTCGGGGTAGAGGCTGTCCAGGTCGCGGCCCACCATGCCGCGGATGATGCGTTCCTGGGTGATCTGGCCCTGGTCCACGCGCAGGGTCTCGATGGACTTGCCGTCGCGGATGATGGTGACGGCGTCGGCGACCTTGCGGATTTCGTTGAGTTTGTGGCTGATGATGATGCTGGTGACGCCCTGGCCCTTCAGGTGCAGGATCAGGTCCAGCAGGTGGTCGGAGTCCTCGTCGTTCAGCGCAGCGGTGGGCTCGTCCAGGATGAGCAGCTTCACTTCCTTGGACAGTGCCTTGGCGATTTCGACGAGCTGCTGCTTGCCGACGCTGATGTGCTGGATGGGGGTGACCGGGTTTTCGCTCAGGCCGACGCGGGCCAGCAGCTTGGCCGCTTCCAGGTTGGTCTTGCGCCAGTCGACCCAGCCGCGGGTGGCCATTTCGTTGCCCAGGAAGATGTTTTCCGCGATGGACAGGTACGGGCTCAGGGCCAGTTCCTGGTGGATGATCACGATGCCGCGCTTTTCGCTGTCGCTGATGGACGCGAAGTCGCAGGGTTCGTTTTCGAAGAGGATGTCCCCCTCGAAGGTGTTGTGGGCGTACACGCCGGAGAGCACCTTCATCAGGGTGGACTTGCCTGCCCCGTTTTCGCCGCAGATCGCGTGGACCTCGCCGCGGTTCACATCCAGGGTGACGTCCTGGAGGGCTTTGACGCCGGGGAAGGTCTTGGTGATCCCGCGCATCTGAAGAATGGGTACGTTCATTGGTCAATTCCCGCTGATCTGTTCGATGAGCTGATCTGTTTTCGGGGGCGGGGGGGGGCCCGGGGGGGGGGGGGCCGCCCCCCCCCAAAAAAAGAAAGGGTTTTGGTTTTTTTTTTGTGGGGGGGGGTTGTTTAACACGAGGTGAATTAAAAAGTAATATTTTTTTT
>NZ_JBHTZA010000058.1:0-2402 GCF_042790555.1 Arthrobacter sp. NPDC056727
GGGCCGAGGTCGTAACGGCCGGAGATGGGGGACTGCACTGCCAGTCCCATCCGGACCAGGCTCACAAGGTAACGGTGGACCTTGTTCGGTTGCGCTCCGGCGCGCAGGGCAATATCACCCAGCGTTGACGGGCCTCCGAGCGCCTCCAACGCTCGCAGAATGACCGCAGCAATTTCAACCGACTGAATGCCCTGCCGCTGGTCACCGACCGGAACTTCTTCCTCGTTCTCCATAAGAAGTGAGCCTACCGGCCCCGATACCGTCAGACGGCCTTCCACAACAGCGCTTGTCTGCTCTTTCATCTGCCGAATCCTCCGCTTTTACTGAAAGGAAAACTACCGCAGGCTTGACACCTACAACGCTACGATTCCACAATGGTGAAGTCAACTCATACTGGTGAATGCGCCGGGACCTTACTCGATGGAGAGTCATGAAAAAGATCGCCTTGGAAGAACACTTCGTCACACCCGACCTGGTCGGCTACGGCGAGGGGACAAAGTCCATTGCCCAGCCCAAGGCGTGGGCTGAGGCAGGCCGGCGGCTGCTGGACTTTACGGAGGAACGACTTCCTGAAATGGATGCTGCGGGACTTGATATCGAAGTCCTTTCCCTGAACTCCCCAGGAATCCAAGCCGAACCGGACCCGGCAGTGGCAACTGCCAAAGCTGCGACTGTCAACGATTTTCTTGCTGGCGTCATCGCGGAAAATCCGTCTCGGTTTTCTGGCTTCTGCGCTTTGGCGCTCCAAGACCCGGAAGGTGCGGCAGACGAACTGGAACGGTCGGTCAAGCAGCTTGGACTTCGCGGTGGGTTGATTAACGCCCATACCCAGGGAAAGTACCTTGATCACCCCGACTTCACCGTGCTGTGGGAACGTGCACAGGATCTGGATGTGCCCCTCTACCTCCACCCGGCCAACGGAGTCGACACCGCGCACGTTCTTTCAGGTCACCCAGAGCTTCAGGGACCGATGTGGAGCTGGGGTCTCGATACCTCTACGCACGCCCTGCGGTTGATTTTCAGCGGTGTTTTTGACCGGTTCCCAAATGCGAAACTCCTCCTGGGACACATGGGTGAAGCACTCCCCTACGTACTGTGGCGGCTGGACTCACGGTGGGACTTCCACAACCATCACGGCATCGAGCTCGACCTTGGTTACCCGTCGCATTACCTTCGGCGCAACCTCTACATCACGACCAGCGGCGTGGCCTCGTCTGCACCGCTCCTATGCGCACTCCTGGCTTTGGGCGCCGATCACATCCTCTTCGGCACCGACTACCCATTCGAAAGCATGCAGGTCGCCTGTGACTTCATCGAAAATGCTCCGATCAGCGAAGCCGACCGCGAGAAGATCTGCTTCCGCAACGCAGAGTCCCTTCTCCACCTCGACTCGCTCGTTGGAAGCCGTCGCTGATATGAATCATCGCCGGAAAGTTAAAACTATGCAGGCCAGGAGCTGACAGTGATGGAAAAACATGCAAACGCCGCAACCGAACAATCAGCGCGCGAGCAGTTTGTCACTGATGAGGTGGTTGAAAGTTTCGCCTCCAGCAACGATCCCCGTTTTCGCCAGGTCATGCAGTCACTAGTCCGGCACCTTCACGCATTCGTCAGAGACGTTCGCCTCACGGAGGAAGAGTGGAACGTCGCCATCAATTTCCTGCGGCGAGCCGGAGACATCACCACACCGACCCGACAAGAGTTCATCCTGCTTTCCGACGTGCTGGGCGTCTCCATGCAAACCATTAGCGTGAATAACACCGCTCAAGGTGATGCCACTGAGGCCACGGTATTCGGCCCCTTCTTCGTCGATGACGCACCGATCATTGGCAACGGCGACGACATTTCACACGGTGCGTCAGGCCAGCCTTGCTGGGTTGAGGGCAGCGTTAAAGGCATCACTGGAGAATCCATCCCCAACGCGACGATTGACGTGTGGGAGTGTGATGAAGACGGCTTTTACGATGTTCAGTACGACGACGGGCGTATCGCCGCCCGAGCCCAGCTGCGCTCGGATCCGGCGGGCAATTACGGGTTCTGGGGAATTAAGCCCGTGCCGTACCCCATCCCCGACGACGGGCCTGTTGGAGAACTGCTGAAGGCAGCAGGGCGATCTCCAATGCGTGCCTCGCATTTGCACTTCATGGTTCAGGCGCCCGGGTACCGGACCCTCGTCACCCATATTTTCGTCGCCGGCGACACCTATCTCGAGACAGACTCGGTCTTTGGCGTGAAACCGTCTCTCATCAAAGACTTCGTTGAGCATGGGGCAGGCGAACCGAACGCGACCAATCGGGTTTTGGCTGGGCCTTGGGTGTCGACTCGGTTCGATATCGTGCTCGCGCCTGTTTGAGTCGGTGCCGGATTTTAGAACCAGCCACATAGTCAAAGGAGATATCCGT
>NZ_JBHTZA010000059.1:0-2351 GCF_042790555.1 Arthrobacter sp. NPDC056727
ACATCGGCTTCATGCTCGAACCCCACGGCTTCTTCAACCAAAACCCCACCCTCAACCTCCCCACCGAAACCCGCACCACCAACAGCGGCCACTGCAGCATGGGAGGCGAAAAATGAGCCGGCAACAAGCTGCAGCAAGTTCCAGTACCGCCAAGGCAGGTCCCACGTCCGGGAAGCTGAAGGCCAACACCCTGGGGCTGTGGGATGTGGTGTTCATGGCGGTCGCGACGTCGGCGCCCATCACGGTGATGAGTGGTAACGTCCCGATTTCGGTCGGCTTCGGTGTCGGCACCGGAACGCCGGCAACGTATATCTGGGCAACGGTGATCCTGTCCATCTTTGCGATTGCTTATGTCACGATGGCGCGCTACGTGACCTCGACGGCAGCGTTCTACGGCTTCATCTCGCGCGGTCTGGGGCGCGTGCTCGGCCTCGGAACCGGTTTCATGGTGACCTTCGGCTACATCGTTTTTGAAGCCAGCATCATCGGTATTTTCTCGTACTTTGGCCATCTGGCCTTCAAGGACCAGTTGGGCATGGACATCCATTGGGTAGTCTTCGCCGTGGGCGGGTTGCTGATCATCGGCTTCCTGACCTTCTTTGAGATCAGCATGGCAGCGAAAATCCTGACGCTGCTGTTGTTCACGGAGATCGCGATCCTGGCCATCATGGCCTTCGGCGTCCTGTTCCAGGGCGGAGGCCCCGACGGGCTGATGCCGGAGACATTGAACCCGGCCATTGCGTTCTCGCCAAACGGGCTGCAGTCCGCGGCGCCGGGGCTGGCCATGTTCATCGCGTTCTGGTCCTGGACCGGCTTCGAGTCGACGGTGATGTACGGGGAGGAATCCAAGAACCCGAAGAAGATCATCCCGATCGCCACCATGATCGCGGTCACCGGCGTCGGCGTCTTCTACACGTTTGTTTCCTGGATGTCCGTTGCAGGCAACGGCGCCCAGGGAGCTATCGCCCTGGCGCAGAGCGCCAACCCCCTGGACATGTTCTTCCACCCCACTGATGTCTTTGTCGGCCACGGCTGGGTCCTGGTCATGGAGTGGCTGATGATGACCGGATCCTTCGCCTGTGCCATGGCCTTCCATAATGCAGCCTCCCGCTACATGTACTCCCTCGGACGCGAAGGCATCCTTCCGGGCGTCCTTGGCAGAACCCACAAGAAGCACGGATCGCCGCACATCGCCTCATTTCTGCAGACGGGTATCGCCATCCTGTGGATCCTCGGATTCTGGTTCTTCAACAAGGACCCCTACCTGGATGTTTTCGCCCTTCTGGCGATCCTTGGGACATTCATGCTCGTGATTGTGCAGACCGTAACCATGGCGGCAGTGTTCAACTACTTCCGCAAGCACCATCCGGAGGAAAACTTCTGGCGTACCAAGGTCGCCCCCATTGTGGGTGGGGCGGGTATGTTAGCCGTTGTCATCCTGATGTTCCTGAACCTGGACACGGCTGCCGGACCTGCGTCGTCGTCCCTGCTGTTCAAGCTCATCCCCTACATCGCCGCCGCGCTGTTCATCACGGGGGCAGGCCTGGCGCTCTACTTCCGGAAGACCGATCCGCTCAAGTACGAGACCATCGGCCACGTCGTTCTTGCCGACGACGGCCACGGCCCGGTCCTGGACGAGGAAGATCCGGAGCCGTTGCACCCGATCGATCTCGACGACGTCAGGGCCATGGAGCGCCAGCACGCCACCGGCGACCTGGATCTGGAACTCGACGAACTCGAGCGCGAGAAAAAACTGGAGCTGGAGAAGGACTAGCCCCAACCACCCGGTCCCCGATGCCGCCTCACAGCGGCATCGGGGACTGCCCATGAAAGCGGATGCTCCCAGCTGCACAGCTGGGAGCATCCGCTTTTGCCGTCCCAGGGCACCTGGCCGACGTGCAGAACGCCAGCATTCGCAGGGCCGGCCGGTCGCTGCCGGACGTGTTTCCGAATGTTTCCAACATGTTAACTGGCGTGGGAATTTCCGGCTCCGAATTTCTCAAGTAAATGTTTATAAATCACTCGCCTAAACGAATTCCCTCACGTAGTTTTACTTGTGAAAGGAACGCAGGTGACCGGTATCACACCGGCCGGGATCGGAGCCGAACCCGGCCGGCCCCCTGGAAATAGGGGACCTTATCTGCGCCAGAGATAAACAGTTCTGACAACGACGACCAGTACTGGGAATCCAGGGACCTTTTTGCGCCTGTTGGCCCATGGGAACACCACCACCACAGGCATCCTCATCCCGATTTGTCTAGGAGATAAGCATGACTCTCGATATTGAAACTTCTGCTGCTGTTGTTGGGGTTGCGCACCCGTTGGATCCGTTGTCGCGGGCGGAGATTTCG
>NZ_JBHTZA010000060.1:0-2129 GCF_042790555.1 Arthrobacter sp. NPDC056727
GAACGTACACTTGTGGCCCCCGGGAAGCGCTTCCCGGGGGCCACAAGTGTACGTTCGCGCTCAGAGGCCGAGGCGGGCGACGGCTTCCTCGCGCATCTCCACCTTGCGGATCTTCCCGGACACCGTCATGGGGAAGCTTTCGCGCACATCGACGTAGCGGGGCACCTTGTAGTGCGCCAGCTTGCCGCGGCAGAACTCCGCCACCGCCGCGGCATCCAGCGGGGCTGCCCCGGGCTTGAGGATGATGCAGGCCATGAGCTCCTCGCCGTACTTAGTATCCGGAACCCCGATCACCTGCACGTCCTGGATGGACGGGTGCGTGTAGAGGAACTCCTCGATCTCGCGCGGGTAGATGTTCTCCCCGCCCCGGATCACCATGTCCTTCATCCGGCCCTCGATGACCACGTACCCGTCGGCGTCCATGCGTGCCAGGTCGCCGGTGTGCATCCAGCCGTCGGCGTCGATGGCCTCGGCTGTTTTGTCGGGCTGGTTCCAGTACCCCTGCATGACGGCGTAGCCGCGGGTGCACAGTTCACCGATCTCGCCCCGCTCCACAACCTCCCCGGACAGGTCCACGATCTTGCTTTCCAGCCGCGGCATGGTCCGCCCCACGGTTTCCGTCCGCTGCTGCAGGGTGTCCCCGCCGCGGGTCATCGTGGACACCGGCGACGTTTCCGTCATGCCGTAGCAGATGGCCACGTCCACCATGTTCATCTCGGAAATCACCCGGTTCATCACCTCGATGGGGCACAGCGAGCCGGCCATCACCCCGGTGCGCAGGGTGGTGAGGTCGTACGAGGCGAAATCGGGCAGCGCGAGTTCGGCGATGAACATGGTGGGCACCCCGTACAGGGACGTGCCGCCGAAATCCTGCACGGCCTCCAGCGCGGCGGCCGGCGTGAACCCCCGTCCCGGAATGATCGTCGCGGCACCGTGGCTCAGCGCGTTCAGGTTGCCGATCACCATCCCGAAGCAGTGGTAGAACGGCACCGGAATCACCACCCTGTCGTGCTCGGTGTACCCCAGCAGCTCGCCGATGGAGTAGCCGTTGTTGAGGATGTTGTGGTGCGTCAGCGTGGCGCCCTTGGGGAATCCCGTGGTGCCCGAGGTGTACTGCAGGTTGATGGGATCGTGCGGGTCAAGGCCCGCCATGCGGGCCTTGAGTTCGGAATGCCCGACGGCGTCAGCCCGCTTCAGCAGCTCGGCGTACGTGAGCTCCTGCTCACTCAGGGGGATGCCGGCGTCGAGCCCTTCGACTTCGAAGTCCGGCAGGAATACGAGCTCGCGGAGGTCCGGGCATCCGGCGAGCGCATGGCGCGCCATTCCCACGTAATCGCTGTTCCGGTCGGTGGGTGCCGTGACCAGCATCCGCATGCCGTTCTGCTTCACCACGAACTCCAGCTCGTGGCTGCGGTACGACGGGTTCACGTTGACCAGGACCGCCCCGATCTTCGCGGTGGCGTACTGCAGGATGGTCCATTCGGCGCAGTTCGGGCTCCAGATGCCGACCCGCTCACCCTTCGCCACGCCCAAGGCGAGCAGCGCACGCGCCAGCCGGTCGACGTCGTCGTTCAGTTTGGTGTAACTCCAGCGGCGGGCGTCCGCGCCCGGCACGGGGGCGGCTTCGATCAGCGCGTCATGCAGGGGGAACTGCGCCACCGCGCGCTCGAAGTTCTGGCCAATGGTTTCCTCGAGCAGGGGGACGTCCGCGTCCCCGGCGGTGTAAGCGCGCATGATGGCACGCTATCAAGCCGGTATTGTGAAATCCATGAGTGCACCCATCGACCTGCAGGCCACGTTCATCCCCAATGACGGCGAGTTCTTCCGCGTGAAGCTCGCCCTGGAAATCGCCATTGACGAGGTGGTCAACGAGCCCGGCTGCCTCCGCTACGAGCTCACCGAGGCGACCGAGGAGAAGCTGGTCCTGACCGAACGCTGGGAGTCGGAGGAGGCCCTGGACGCGCACTCCAAGGGCATTGCCCTGCAGGACCTGAACGAGTCCCTCAGCGCCCTCCTGGCCGAACCCGCCCAGGTGGAACGCCTCTAGTTTCCACCCGAAAGTTTCTCCGCAAAAAAACAACGCGGGGTCACTTAGCGCCCAATACCGTACGGTTATTGGGCGCTAAGTG
>NZ_JBHTZA010000061.1:0-2109 GCF_042790555.1 Arthrobacter sp. NPDC056727
CGAACGTACAGTTGTGGCCCCTGAAACCCTGGTTTTAGGGGCCACAACTGTACGTTCGCGCTTTCTTTGGCGCAGTTAAGTTGTGCACAACTGAATTGCCCGCTACTGTTATCGCTATGCCCGATGCTCCCCGTCTTGACCGCCAGGTCTGTTTTGCCCTGTACTCCGCGTCGCGGGCGGCGACGGCGGTCTACCGTCCGCTGCTGGACGACCTCGGCCTCACCTACCCGCAGTACCTCGTCATGCTTGTGCTCTGGGAGAACGAACCCCGCGGCGTGCGCGAACTGGGGGAGGAGCTCGGGCTCGACTCAGGAACCCTCTCACCCCTCCTCAAGCGGCTCGAGGCGCTGGGCCTCGTGGAGCGCCGGCGTTCGGCCGAGGACGAACGCCGGGTGGCCGTGCACCTGACCGACGCCGGCAAGGCCCTGAGCAGCAAGGCCGCCGGCGTGCCCCAGCACCTCGCCGCCGCGGCGGGCCTGAGCCCCGGCGAACTGGACCAGCTGCGCGAAACCCTCGGCAAGCTCACAGCAGCCCTGCACAATTCGCTCTGACCTCCCGACCGGAAGGAAACACATTGAAGACTCTCTACACAGCCGAGGCCCTCGCGTCCGGCGAAGGCCGCGACGGTTCCGCGCGGACCAGGGACGGCAAGCTCGACGTCAGCCTCGCCAGCCCGGTGGAACTGGGCGGCAGCGGCCAGGGCACCAACCCGGAGCAGCTGTTCGCCGCCGGCTACGCGGCATGCTTTCACTCCGCCCTCCGCGTGGTGGGCCGGCAGGCCAAGGCAGACCTCACCGACTCCGCCGTGGCCGCCAAGATCCACTTCGGCGCCCTGGAGGACAGCGCGGGCTACGGCCTGGCCGCCGAGCTGGAGATCGCACTCCCCGCACTGGACCGGGACACGGCCGAAAACCTCATGGCCAAGGCGCACAGCATCTGCCCGTACTCCAACGTGACGCGCGGCAACATGGATGTGGCGCTGACGCTCGTGGAGTTCGCAGCGTGAGCGCCGGCGCAGCAACGGCGTTGCCGGTGACCACCCGGGAGATCCAGCTGGCCTCGCGCCCGTCGGGACGGCCGGTCCCGGAAAACTTCAGGCTCGCCGACACGTCAGTCCCGGCCCTCGAGGAGGGCCAGGTCCTGGTCCGGAACCTGTTCATCTCGGTGGACCCCTACATGCGGGGCCGGATGAACGACGCCAAATCCTATTCAGCGCCGTTCGCGCTGGATAAAGCGCTCGACGGCGGTGCGGTCGGCGAGGTAATCGCGTCCCGGTCCGAACAGCGCAAGGTGGGGGACGTCGTCGTCCATCAGCTCGGCTGGCGGGAGCATGCGGTGGTGGACGCGGAAAAGACCACCCCCGTGGACACCAACCTCGCCCCGGCCTCAGCCTTCCTCGGCGCGCTGGGCATGACCGGACTGACCGCGTACGCCGGCCTGCTGAAGGTGGCGGAGTTCAGGCCCGGGGACGCCGTGTTCGTCTCGGGCGCGGCCGGCGCCGTGGGCTCGCTCGCGGGGCAGATCGCCAAGGCCATGGGCGCCTCGCGGGTTATTGGCAGCGCGGGCACGCCGGAGAAGGTTGCCCGGCTGCTGGACCTGGGCTTCGATGCGGCGTTCAACTACCGCGATGCCCCGGTCCTGGACCAGCTAAAGGACGCTGCGGGCAGCAACGGCATTGACGTGTACTTCGACAACGTCGGCGGCGACCACCTCGAAGCTGCGCTGTCCGTCCTGAATGTGGGCGGCCGCGTGGCCATGTGCGGCGCCATCGCCCAGTACAACGCGACGGAACCGCCGGCCGCGCCGCGCAACCTCGCCCTGGCCATCGGCAAGCAGCTCACGCTGCGCGGGTTCCTGGTGGGCGGACAGCGCCAGCATGCCGCCGAATTTGCCGGGCGGATGGCCGGCTGGCTGGCCGACGGCACCGTCCGGTACGACGAGACGGTGGTCGACGGCCTGGAGAACGCGCCGCAAGCCTTCATGGACATGCTCGACGGCGGGAACACCGGAAAGATGCTCGTCCGGCTTTAGTCTCTGCAACAGTCCCGCGAACTGAGCGCGAACGTACACTTGTGGCCCCTGGGAAACGTTTCCCAGGGGCCACAAGTG
>NZ_JBHTZA010000062.1:0-1934 GCF_042790555.1 Arthrobacter sp. NPDC056727
AGGAGATAAGCATGACTCTCGATATTGAAACTTCTGCTGCTGTTGTTGGGGTTGCGCACCCGTTGGATCCGTTGTCGCGGGCGGAGATTTCGCGTGCGGTGGCGGTGTTGAAGGCGGGTCCGGCTGCGGCGGAGTCGTTCCGTTTTATCAGTGTTGAGTTGCGTGAGCCGTCCAAGGAGGATCTGCGCGCTGGTGTGCAGGTGGTTCGTGAGGCGGACGCGGTGCTGGTGGACCGTGCGGTGGCGCGTTCGTACGAGGCGGTCGTGAATCTTGAGGCCGGCACGGTGGATAAGTGGGTGCAGTTGGCTGAGGATGTCCAGCCGCCGTTCATGCTGGACGAGTTCGCTGAGTGTGAGGAGGCGTGCCGGAAGGACCCGAACGTTATCGCCGCGTTGGCCAAGCGTGGCCTGACGGACCTTGACCTGGTCTGTTTCGAGCCCTGGTCCGTGGGGTATTTCGGTGAGGACAACGAGGGCCGGCGCCTGATGCGTGCCCTGGTGTTCGTGAGGGACGAGCCGGACGACAGCCCGTACGCGCACCCGATCGAGAACTTCATTGTCTTCTATGACCTGAATGCCGGTGAGGTCGTCAAGCTCGAAGACGACCAGGCCATCCCGGTCCCGGCCGCGAGGGGTAATTACCTGCCCAAGTACGTCGGTCAGGCCCGCACGGATCTGAAGCCGATCGAGATCACCCAGCCCGAGGGCGCCTCGTTCGAGGTGACCGGGAACCATGTGCGCTGGGCTGACTGGTCCTTCCGGGTCGGGTTCACCCCGCGTGAGGGCCTGGTCCTGCACCAGCTCAAGTTCCGTGACCAGGGCGTGGACCGCCCGGTCATCAACCGTGCCTCGCTCTCGGAAATGGTGGTCCCCTATGGTGACACCGCCCCGGTCCAGGCGAAGAAGAACGCGTTCGATTCCGGTGAGTACAACATCGGCAACATGGCCAACTCCCTGACCCTGGGCTGTGACTGCCTGGGCGAGATCAAGTACTTCGACGGGAACTCCGTGGACTCCCACGGCAACCCGTGGACGATCGAGAACGCGATCTGCATGCACGAAGAAGACGACTCGATCCTGTGGAAGCACTTCGACTTCCGTGAAGGCACCGCCGAGACCCGCCGCAGCCGCAAGCTCGTGATCTCCTTCATCGCCACGGTCGCGAACTACGAATACGCCTTCTACTGGCACCTGTTCCTGGACGGGTCCATCGAGTTCCTCGTCAAGGCCACCGGCATCCTCTCCACCGCCGGCCAGACCCCCGGGGAAAAGAGCCCGTACGGCCAGTCGCTGAACAACGACGGCCTCTACGCCCCCATCCACCAGCACATGTTCAACGTCCGGATGGACTTCGAACTCGACGGGGTGAACAACTCCGTCTACGAAGTGGACATGGAATACCCCGAGCACAACCCCACCCACACCGCGTTCAAGGCCGTGGACCGGCTCCTGGAAACCGAACAGGCAGCCATCCGCAAAACCAACGAGGCCAAGCACCGGTTCTGGAAGATCGCCAACCACGACTCCAAAAACATCGTGGACGAACCCGTCGCCTACCGGCTGATCCCCACCAACGGGATCCAGCTCGCCGCCGGCGACGAGTCCTACGTCTCCAAACGCGCCCAGTTCGCCCGGAACAACCTCTGGGTCACCGCCTACGACCGGACCGAACGCTTCGCCGCCGGCGAGTACCCCAACCAGGCCACCGGCGCCAACGACGGCCTGCACATCTGGACCCAAAAAGACCGCAACATCGTCGATACCGACCTCGTGGTCTGGTACACCTTCGGCATGCACCACGTCGTCCGCCTCGAAGACTGGCCCGTCATGCCCCGCCAGAACATCGGCTTCATGCTCGAACCCCACGGCTTCTTCAACCAAAACCCCACCCTCAACCTCCCCACCGAAACCCGCACCACCAACAGCGGCCACTGC
>NZ_JBHTZA010000063.1:0-1535 GCF_042790555.1 Arthrobacter sp. NPDC056727
TTGTTCGAACTGCTCGATCAGGGCCAGCAGCCCGGTTTCGTCGGTTGCTGTGCCGTAGACGTAGAAGTCCGGGCGGACGATCACGAATTGTGCGTTGTGTTCGCGGAACCAATCGGTGTAGATGCCCTGGGCGTCTGCTTCGGGCGTGAGCTCGGCGACGATGTCGGCGGTCTGCCTGGCCCGTGCCTTCGCCTCGGAGGAGAGCCTGGGGGCCTCTGGGCCGGACAGGATCGTCAGGCCAAAGCCGAGAACCGTATCGAAGCGATCCTTGTGGCCGTTGATGAAGACGTCCCCCTGGGGGAAGAGGCTGCCGGCAGCTTCCTGATCGGCTATCAGGCCCGGGCCGATACCGGGAAAGCGCATCTTTTCGGGTTTCCGCTTCGCAGCGCGGTCTGCAAGAAGACGGCGGTCACGTTCTTGCGCGACTGCCAGGTCACGCGTCGTTTGAATCCGCCCCAGTTCGATGCCTTTCAGCAGTACCGCTGTGACCTGCGGTTCACGCTCGGTCTGGTAGCCGTCAAGGATGCCGTCACCGGCCCGTCCTGTGAGGATGAGGTCAAGGCGGAAGGCCAGGCTTTGCGCGTCCCTGACTCCGGAACACATTCCCTGTCCCAGGAACGGGGGCATCTGATGTGCAGCATCTCCAGCGAGCATGATTTTGCCGTGGCGCCACTTGTCGACGACGAGGGATCGGAAAACGTAGGTTGCGACCCGGACGAGCTTGGCCTGCTCGGGATTGATGTATGAAGAAACCCGGGCCCACACCTTTTCGTGGGAACGTTCCTGCTCGAAGTCCTCCTCGGACTTGAGCAGAAACGCAAAGCGCTGGTGCTTGGGTCCGAGGGAGATCACCGAGCGGGGCTGTTTCGGATCGCAGATTTGCAGCGCGTGGGGCAGGTCAACGTCAGCGGTGATCTCGAAATCACAGGGCATCCACGGCTCGGAAAAGCCGTAGTCGTGGTACTCGGCGTTCAGCGCGCCGCGGGAGAAGCCGTTACCGCCGTCGGCGGCTACCACGTACCGGGCGCGCACAGACGTGCCGTCAGCCAGGCTCACAGAGACGCCTTCGTCGTCCTGGTCGTACCCGGTAACAGTGGTGTTGAAGCGGACCTCGACGTTGCCGGAATCGCGCACTGCCTTATCAAGGGCCTGCTCGAGGTCCGGCTGGTAAAACTGGTACCACTCTGCCCAGCCGCTGCGTCCCCGCAACGCGAAACTGTGCTCGATGAGAAGCTCACCATCACCGTTGCGCCACTCATAGCCTTCCTGAGCCCGGATCTTCCTGATGAGCGCCGGGGCGATGTCCAGCTTGGCCAGCGTGCGCATGATCTCGTCATCAAAAATCCCTGCCCGCGGCAGGTTGAACAGTGACGGATACCGCTCCAGTGCAATGACCGAATGACCTGCCCTGCCCAGCAGGGCAGCGGTGGTCATGCCAACGGGTCCGTAGCCGACGACCACGACGTCGGCATCAAAAATCTCAGACATCCTTGTCCCTTTCAGTGGATTCAACGCCAACTTACGCCTTCAACATG
>NZ_JBHTZA010000064.1:0-1521 GCF_042790555.1 Arthrobacter sp. NPDC056727
GCCTTGGGTGTCGACTCGGTTCGATATCGTGCTCGCGCCTGTTTGAGTCGGTGCCGGATTTTAGAACCAGCCACATAGTCAAAGGAGATATCCGTGGAAGAAACAAAGGCTGCAAGTCTGCAGGACGTGATTGATAACCAGCCCGACCTGGTTGAGTATTTTTGGAACCGGCCGACCGGAACCCATAGCCGCATCACTGGCGGACTTTCCCCCGTGCCGCCGGAGTGGACGAACTGGCGTGACGAACAGCGGGCCTGGCGCGAGAGCGCGGTGATTTTCGATCAGTCTGCTCACATGCCGGAGATCTTCCTCAGCGGACCGGATGCGTTCCGGCTGCTGAACACTGTTGGAGTTAACAGCCTGGCCAACTTTGGTCCCGGGGTGGCCAAGCAGTTTGTCGCCTGCAATTCCCGGGGCCAGATTATCGGTGAATGCGTGCTTCAGGATCTTGGCGAGGGCACGTATGAACTTATCAGTGGCAAGCCGATCCTGAACTGGGTCCAGTACCAGGCTGAAACAGGCGGCTACGACGTCACCATCGAGCGGGATGAGGTCGCCTGGGAAAACCCGAACCGGCGCAAATTCCGGTTTGGAATGGACGGACCCAACGCGTGGGCGATCTTCGAAAAGGTTATTGAGGGACCCACCCCTGAGATCAAGTTCTTCCACACGGGCAAAGTTCGGATCGCCGGCGTGGACGTGCTCGCCCTTCGCCACGGTATGGCAGGGCACCGCGGTGTCGAGCTTTCCGGCCCCTTCTCGGAATACCAGCGCGTGCGCGAGGCCATTCTGGAAGCCGGCGCCGAGTACGGCCTGATCCCGGGTGGTTCCAAGGCCTACTACAGCGCCCTGGTTGAGAGCGGATGGATTTCCTATCCCCTCCCGGCCATTTACTCCGGCGAGGACGAGGCCGAGTACCGCAAGTGGCTGCCTGCTGATTCTTGGGAGGCACGGTTCCAGCTCGGCGGAAGCTTCCAGCCCGGTGACATCGAAGACCTCTATGTGACCCCTTATGAGTTTGGTCTGGGGTCAATCGTGAAGTTTGATCACGACTTCATCGGCCGTGCCGCCCTGGAAGAGATCGCACAGGCCCCGAACCGGGTCAAAGTAGCGCTGGAGTGGAACAAGGAAGATGTACTGAAGGTCTGGGGTTCACAGATCGGCGAAGGACCGACCTACAAAGCAATTGAATTCCCGATCAGTGATTATGCACAGATACACCGTGATGCCGTGCACACACTAGATGGCCGGTTCGTGGGGCTATCCACGCACGGTGGCTACACGGCGAACGAGAAGGCCGCAGTGTCACTGGGCCTTATCGACCCCGAATACGCCCAGCCCGGCACCGAGCTCATCATCACCTGGGGTGAACCTAACGGAGGATCGGCAAAGGCAGCAGTCGAACGCCACCAGCAGACCACCATCCGCGCCACAGTAACTCCCGTTCCGTTCGCAAAAACAGTACGGGAACTCAAGCACCAAACCACCGGCGCAACAGCCCACTAACACCACGGCAAAACC
>NZ_JBHTZA010000065.1:0-1195 GCF_042790555.1 Arthrobacter sp. NPDC056727
CGGCAAAGTCATATGGTCGTAGCAACGCTCTGACAGATGGAGCGTGCGATGCCCAAGTTGTTTGCCCGCGATGCCCGTGGTGATTTCCTCGATTTGGTGTGCTCCGGCATGTCGGTCAGTGCTGCTGCCCGGCGTGTCGGAGCCTCCCGCGGCACCGGGAAGAAGTGGTGGGCCCAGTCTGGTCGCATGAGGCTGAACAGGGGGGCCATAGGTGGCCTGGCGGATCCTGCCCCGTCCGCGGAGGGTCAGGGTGGGCGGGCGTTGAGCGCGTCGGAGCGGGGCATGATTCAGATGGGCAGGAGGCTCGGGATGAGTTACGCCAAGATCGGCCAAGCGATCGGGAGGGACAAGTCCGTGGTCTGGCGGGAGGTGAAGCGCAACTCCGGCGGGGACGGGGAGTATCAGGCCTCGGTCGCGCACGCGAAAGCTCATCAGGCCAGGCGCCGGCCCAAGCCCTTCAAGCTCATCGAAGACGAGAATCTTTGCCGCCTGATCGCCGTCTGGATGGACGACGGGTGGAGCCCAAAGCTGATCTCGGTGATGTTGGCGTTTTACTTTGCCGATGATCAGACTATGCAGGTGAGCCACGAGACGATCTACCAGGCGCTGTACGTCCAGACCCGCGGGAAACTGCGGGCAGACCTGGCCGAAAAGCTCAGCCTCAAACGCAAACAACGCGTTCCGCACACCTCGGACCGGATCAAAAGCAGCCCCTACAAGGACGCCTTCACGATTAGTGACCGCCCGCCTGAGGTCCAGGACCGGGCGGTGCCCGGGCACTGGGAAGGCGACCTGATCATCGGCTGTGACGGGACCGCGATCGGCACGCTCGTGGAGCGCTCGACCCGGTTCACGATCCTGCTGCACCTGCCCGGGGACCACACCGCCGACACCGTCGCCGCCGCGATGATCCGGGAAATGCGGCACCTCCCGGACCACCTGCGCCGCTCGATCACCTGGGACCGCGGCACGGAGCTCGCCGAATACGCCAGGATCCAAACCGCCCTCGAGGCAACCCTCTACTTCTGCGACCCGCACTCGCCCTGGCAACGCGGCACCAACGAGAACACCAACCGGCTCCTGAGATTCTGGTTCGAAAAAGGATCCGACCTCTCCGTCCACACCCCCGATGACCTCAACCGCATCGCAGCCAAACTTAACCGCCGGCCCCGGCCAACCCTCAACCTAGACACCC
>NZ_JBHTZA010000066.1:0-1180 GCF_042790555.1 Arthrobacter sp. NPDC056727
CCTAGGCCGCGAGGGCCTGGCTTCGGTATTGTATCGGGCTCAGGCCGTTTAGTTTCGTCGAGATTCTTTCGGTGTTGTACCAGCGGATGTACTCGTGCAGTGCGGTTTCCAGTGCGCTGGTGCTGAGGAACCGGACGTGGTGGAAGAGTTCCTCCTTGAGGTGGCCGAAGAAGTTCTCCATTACCGCGTTGTCGTAGCAGTTGCCCTTGCGGGACATGGACTGGACCGCGCCGGCCTCGTTGAGGAGAGTGCGCCAGGAGATGTGCTGATACTGGACGCCCTGGTCCGAGTGCACCAGCGGTTTCTGTCCGTCCTCGAGCAGTCCCAGGGCGTCGCGCAGCGACGCGTTGGTCAGTTCCAGGTTCGGGGACGAGCCGATGGCGTAGGAGATGATCTGCCGGTCGAAGAGGTCCATGATCGGAGAGAGGTAAAGCTTCCGGCCTCCGACGCTGAACTCGGTGACATCGGTGACCCACTTCTCGTTCGGGGCGGCGGCGTCGAACTCCCGGTTCAGCAGGTTCGGGGCAACCCTGCCCTGCTCGCCCTGGTAGGAGTTATAGCGCTTCCTCCGCCGGACCTTGCAGACCAGTCCCAGGACACGCATCAACTTCAGGACGGTCTTTTTCGCGACCGTCCACCCCTTCTTGAGCAGCTCGGTATGAATGCGCCGATGCCCGTACCTGGCCTGGCTGTCATTGAAAATCTCGGTGATCGTGGTCTTCAGCGACGCCTGCGGATCCGGAGCCTGGAGCCGGGCCTGGTGATAGAAGAACGTGGATCGGGCAAGCCCGGCAACGTCCAGCAGGACGCCCAACGGATAATCAGCCTTGAGGCAAATGACGGCCTGGACCTTCACCGTCGTCCCTGTTCCCTCAAGGCCCGCAGTTTTCCCAGGTAGGCCACCTCTGCCCGCAACCGCTCGTTCTCCCGGCGTAACCGTTCCACCTCCGGTGTATCTGGCGGTGGCGGCGCGTCGGACTTACGGGGCCTGCCTTTAGGCTTCGGGCGCAATGCATCAGCACCCTCATCGCGGTAGGCACGTACCCACTTTTGCAGCACGCGAGGCGAGGACAGGCCGGCCTCCACTGACAGATCCGGGGCGGTCTCGCCCGCGAGGAACCGTTGGACCAAAGCGAGTTTGAACTCGAACGAATACGACGTTGGCGGCTGCGGCATCAAA